>CAIYUO010000069.1 GCA_903929425.1 uncultured Bacteroidota bacterium | reverse complement strand
CGCTATCCAAGTGTCCCTAGCATCCCTGGTGTATTCATTGAAAGTAGTTTTAAAGGACATAAAGCCATCCCTGGTAACTATACCGTTACAGTGAAAGCTGGCGATCAAACAAGCAGCACCACTGCAAGTATTTTAGCTAACCCCTTGTATCAAATGGGTGAAAATGATTACAAGGAGTTTGACGCATTAATGAAGCAAATGGAAGGCGAATTAATTACCATGCATACAATGATCCTTGATTTATATGAAAGTAAAAATCAATTAGAGGGGGTATTAAAAAATTTACCAGCCGAGGATAAATACACTGCAGTAAAAACCAAAGGCGAAGAAGTGGTTAAATTATTGAAGGCATGGGATGAGGATATGATTCAACGTAAGTCAACTGCTTATGATGATGTGGAGAATTTTCCAAATAAATTCACTGCGAATTATATGTTTATGGTAAACCAAAACGAAAGTGAAATCCCAAGAGTTAATCAACCTGTTTTGGACTTATTAAAAGAATATACACCAATTTGGGAGGCTTTAAAAGCAAGAGGTCTTGATTTAAAAAACAACATACTTCCTGCTTTAAATAAGCAATTATGGGAAGCGGGTGTTGGTGCTGTTTGGGTGAAATAGGCTTGCCAAAGTTGGTGCTGAAAATATAAATAAAAAGGGTTTATGCTATAAAATGCATAAACCCTTTTTGTTTTGGGGTATTAAAAATTTATACGAATTGTTAAGATACCACGAATGATTAGGGTAAATAAGTGTTTTGGCTTAATTTTGTGTATCAATGCACAAAAACAAGGTTTTTTTAAAAATGGGTCGAATTGAAAATATGAAAAATAATAAATGGATCAATTTTCGTTTTATTGGTCTGCTTTGCATTGCATTTTTTTTACAGCATTTCTCCTATGCTACTTTACAAAACAATTTTGAATTTAATAATATAAGGTCTGAAGCCAATCAAAATAATTATTTTGAAAAGGCTACCTCCGAAATTCCAAACCTTGATATAAATGTTTTTGAAGAAGTTGAGTCGGAAGATGAAGACGATGTACAAAATGAACAAGGAGTTTGCAATGTATTTATTTCTTCTAATGAGAATTTAAAATTAGTACACTATACGAATGCTATTAATAGGTTATTTTTAAAATTAGCCTCAATCAATCAACATAAAGTTGATTTACCTTTTTTTATTCTCTACCATTCTTGGAAGAGCGAATTAGCATAACCATATTTTAATATTACGCTGCATTATTGCGTAATAACTTACAGGCATTGCATGCCTGTATCTTTCTATTCTTGTATTCATCAAACAGTCAAAAATAAATTTAATGAGCCGACTCTTAACCATTGCCTATTTGGCAACCATCCTGCTTTTTGCATCTTGTTCAGAACAAGTTGTAGAAAAAGAAAAAGAAGCAACCTTTTCCGTAACAAGTCCAATTCAAACGGATACAACCATTTATAAGGAATATGTGGCGCAAATTCATTCTGCCAACCATATTGAACTTAGATCACAAGAAAAAGGATATCTACAAAAAATATTTGTAGACGAAGGTCAGTATGTAAAAAAAGGGCAGTTAATGTTCAAATTGATGCCAGCTATTTATGAAGCTGAAGTAAGTAAAGCAAAAGCGGAACTTAATTTTGCGGAAATAGAATATAAAAACACAAAGGGATTAGCTGACAACAATGTTGTTTCTGCAAGTGAGTTAGCTATGACCAAAGCCAAGCTTGATAAGGCTAAAGCCGAATTACAGTTGGCGCAAGCGCATCTTGATTTCACAGAAATTCGCGCTCCATTTGATGGTATCATGGATAAATTTCACACACGACTTGGCAGTTTAATTGATGAAGGTGAATTGCTTACTAGCTTATCTGATAATAGTAAAATGTGGGTGTACTTTAATGTGGCTGAATCGGAATACTTGGATTTTATTCAAAAAGTGAAATCAAAGGATAAGCAAAAAGTAATGTTACAAATGGCCAATAAGGAATTATTTCCTTCAAGTGGTTATGTTGAAACAATTGAAGCTGACTTTAATAATGAAACAGGAAACATTGCTTTTAGAGCAGCTTTCCAAAATCCTAAAGGAATACTTCGTCATGGTGAAACAGGTAATATCGTGATGCCAGTACAATTAAAAAATGCCATCATCATTCCTCAAAAATCAACCTTCGATGTGCTGGATAAAAAGTACGTATATATCGTTGATGAAAAAGGCGTGATCACTTCAAAAGAAATCACGATTGCACAAGAAATTCCTCATTTATATATTGTTGCATCTGGATTAAAATCAACCGATAAAATTTTATTGGAAGGTTTGGGTAAAGTAAAGAATAACGAAAAAATTAATTTCAAATTCGTTTCACTTGAAAAAGAATTGGCAGGAATCAAAAATATTCACGCCGAATAATGGCAAGAAAATAAACAAACATGTTTAAAAATTTTATAAAAAGGCCCGTACTTGCCATTGCACTTTCTTTAGCAATTGTATTTATGGGTATCATCGCAATTAGCAAATCGCCGATTGCACAATTTCCAGAAATTGCGCCTCCTAGGGTTACTGTATTTATTGAATTCCCTGGTTCCAATGCCGATTTACTGGTAAAATCAACCTTAACTATTTT
>CAIYUO010000068.1 GCA_903929425.1 uncultured Bacteroidota bacterium | reverse complement strand
TGCATCCTTTAATTGCTCAAAAGGAAAGTAACCTATTAAAAAAACATGAGATAAGCTTATTGAAACTTTTGATATCAGACACGATCAATAATGCTAGTTTCATTTTAAATAACACTTTCAATTTTGGTTTAGATGATGAGTTGTTCACCTTCTCTAATATCATTAAAAAGGGTAAAAATGTATTTATTCAACCATTAGGTACTGGAAGGCTATATCAGGCAATAAAAAATAATGATAAAATAGGAATTATTCGGATTGATGAAACCATCCATTCTGGAGTAAACTTTTATGCAAGAAATTTTTTCATTAATGACACATTGTACCAATATGGAGGACTTGGATTTTGGCAAATAAGAGGTCTGATAAGTTATTTTAGTAAGCAAACAAATCAATGGGAATTAGTACAATCAAATAAATCCGTTCAAAGTTTTTTCAACAACCAAAATGGGGCAATCTTTCATTTTGATGACAACCCATCAGAACCAAAAATATATGTAAGTAATTCATTTTATTATCCAAATTACCCAAGCTCATTTGAAACCCTGCCAACTGATAGTTGTTACGAATATAACTTTCATTCAAGAACATGGAAAACGTTAGGTAAGATATCATCTGATTTTAAAAAAATTATGGACAATAAAAAATCTAGTGATTTAGAAATTAATATTAATAATTTATATATTTTTCAAAATGAACTTGAATTTTATTGGCTGGATTTTAACAAAAATAAAATTGGGCAGTTTAATAACATAGAAACAAATAAACTTAGGCAGGTTTGGTTAAGTTTTTACAATAAAAATAAAGTAAGACAGCAAACAGAATTTCAATTTAACCTAGGAAAGGATTTGTATTATATCAAAATGGACCCAGGAGCCGATATTGAATGGGTTAAAACTGAAATAGATATAAATGCGCTAGACACAATAAATACATTTCAAATTTATAATAACAATTCAAGTTTATTTGTAATTATTTATCAATTATATATTAAACACAAAGCCAGTATTTTTATAGGTATTTCCCTGATATTAATTGCTTTGGGAATTAGAACAAATATTTTTAAGAAAAAAAATATCCCAAAGGAAGTAGTAGTTATATTATATCAAAACTTTTTCAAATCATTAAGTATTGTTGAAAAAGAATTAATTGAAGTATTATACCAAAGTAATCTTAAAGGAGAGGATGTATCTACAAAAATCATTAATAAAATTATTGGGGTTCAACAAAAAGACACTTTAACGCAAAACAAAAGTCGTAGCGATTATTTTATAAAAATCAATCAGAAATTTAAAATGGCTACACAAAACACCGAACATCTTATTGTAAAAAACCGTGATAAAATGGATAAGCGTCAATACAACTATGGATTAAACGAATTGTATTTAAATACAATTGAAAAATTGTTCAAGGATTAAATGACTAACAGGCTACATCCACGTCGATCACTATAGTCTACCCGACCATTTACTTCGAAACTGCCATCTTCATAAACCACCCCCATATCCTCCGTTGCGATAAAGCAACAACTATATATATTTGCTAAATCAATAATATGTAAAACACCCCTTCCAGTTGTCTTTAAAGTTGTTGGATCTTCCGTATCACTCACTAGTACTTTCATCCATGGTGGACATTTAAAAATACCTTCTCCAAGGGAATATGCTTGGCTTAATAGTTCGGTCATCCCATATTCTGAGTGTATATTAGTAACACCCAAATTATTTTTTAATAAATGGTGAAGTTCGGCCCTTGATAATTCTTCTTTTCTACCCTTCATCCCCCCTGTTTCAATAACTGTAGCATATTTTAATTTTTGAGGGAAAGCAGCCGAAAAATCCATTAACCCAAAACTGACACCAATAAACCAGGTTTTAGTTTTCGTTGTTTCTAACTCTTTTAATAGGGTGTCTAACTGTTTAAACTCATTTAAATAAAATCCACTTTTCGAATGGCCCGATAGTTGAATTAACTTATTAACCATATATACCAACGATGAGTGCTGTCTTTCTAAATAGGAAGGAAGTAATCCTATGATACAATAATCCTTTGGGCTTCCGTAAAATTGTTCAAAACAATTTAAAAAACTATCCTCATATAATTTAGTATCAGCAACCCAATGCTTACTTACAACATCCTGAGTGGTTCCACTACTTTCAAATAAAGTAGTTGGCTTGTGGCCTATGAAAACATCCTGATTTTTAAAAAAAGAAATGGGTAAAAAGGGAATTGCATTTAAAATATCTACATCGGAAACTGTTTGTTTCGATAACTCAATCCATTGCTTATAAACAGGGTTATTTTGAGCCTGGTAAATACATAAGTTTTTAGCCGTTTCTAAAAAAGCTTCCTTGGAAAGATCCCATAATGTGTTTATTGCAATTGGTGGATTCATATCCCAAATAATTTGGTCACAAAAGTATCAATAATATCAAGAAAATCGGCTTAAAATATAAATGCAATAAGTAGTATCTTGCAACCATACATTATAACTTTTTAATTATGGCAAAAGCAACAACAAAAAAAGAAAAAACGAGTTCGTCAAAAACAGCAATAAATGAAAAAGCTTACTCCTTTTTAAAACAATATATAAACAACCCTTCTCCGGTGGGTTTTGAATCAAGTGGTCAAAAAATTTGGTTGAATTATATTACTCAATATGTGGATACTACATTTACAGACCCCTATGGAACTGCAGTAGGCGTTATTAATCCGGATGCTCCATTCAAAGTGGTTATTGAGGCTCATGCCGATGAAATTAGCTGGTTTGTCAATTATATAACTGACCAGGGGTTAATTCATTTAAAAAGAAACGGAGGCGTGGATCATCAAATTGCACCTAGTATGCGTGTTTGGATACATGGCAAAAAAGGGCCCGTAAAAGCTGTTTTTGGTTGGCCTGCAATTCATACAAGATACAGCAACCCAGAACAGAAAGAACCGCAACCTAAAGTTGAAAACTTAACATTGGACTGTGGAGCAAGATCAAAAAAAGAAGTAGAGGCATTAGGTATTCATGTTGGAGCGGTGGTAACCTATGAAGAAGGTTTTGATGAATTGGCACACGACTTTATAATTGGTCGTGCGTTTGATAATCGGATTGGTGGTTTTATGATTGCTGAAGTAGCAAGATTATTAAAAGAAAATAAAAAGAAATTACCTTTTGGCCTATACATTGTAAATGCCGTTCAAGAAGAAATCGGATTAAGAGGTGCTGAAATGATTGCACGAAGAATAAAACCAAATGTCGCTATTGTAACCGATGTAACGCACGATACCCATACCCCTATGATTAATAAAGCCATAGAAGGCGATATACAATGCGGTAAAGGTCCATCGTTGGCATACGCTCCTGCCATTCACAATAAATTATTAGCGATTGTTGAAGACGCCGCAAAAGCAAAAAAAATACCTGTACAATTTAGAACATTAAGTAGAAGCACTGGAACTGATACTGACAGTTTTGCATATGCAAATGACGGTTGTCCTTCGGTATTAATATCTATCCCATTAAGATACATGCATACAACAGTCGAAATGATTCACAAAAAGGATATTATTGATACCATTCAATTGATGTATGAAACATTGCTTCAATTGAGTCCTAAAACCAACCTAAGCTACCTATAATGGGCCTATCCCCTATAAGAATAGCCATTCTGGATTTATACAATGGAGTTCCAAATATGGGTATGCGGTGTATTAATGCAATACTTGATGAATGGACCACTTTAAAAAAGCAAAATACCGCTATTACTGTTTTCAAAACTAGAGCTAATTGTGAATTACCGGATCATCATTTTGATATTTACATTTCAAGCGGCGGTCCTGGATCACCACTTGATTCTATAAATGAACAATGGGATATATTTTATACAAATTGGTTGGATCAAATGCTAGCATTACATAAACCAGTATTACTCATATGCCATAGTTTTCAAATTGCTTGTCGACATTTTGATTTAGGTACCGTTTGCTTGAGAAAATCAAGACAAATTGGAATACTGCCAGTACACACCCTCATTGAAGACGATTTATTTAACGGTTTACAAGAAACCTTTTATACTTTAGAAAGCAGATCATATCAAATTATTGCACCAAATGATGAAAAAATAAGAAGCATGAATGCCAAAATTATGGCATTAGAAAAAAGGAGACCAACTGTTCCATTAGAACGAGCTATAATGGGCATTAAATTTTCTGACAAAATGTATGGAGTTCAATTCCATCCGGAAGCAGCTTTACATGAACTGGTTGATTACTTTAATGATCCAATAACCAAACAATCTATTATTGAAGAATTCAGTTTAGAAAAATGGGAAAATATCGTGCATCATTTAGACGCAACATCTCCTATCAATTCCACTTATAGTCATTTCATTCCAAACTTTTTAGATAAAGCTCTTAAGGTATGATACCTGCCATCCGAAAAGCATATAATGCCAGCTTTACAACAGAAAAGTACCAGCAAATGATTGCTGATATACAAAATAATTATCCAGGTAGTATTGAATTTAGGTTGGCAGAAACACCCGTATTTTTAGATGCCGCTACTAAGGCAAAATTTTTGGAAGCAGGTGAAGCAATCAGTTCGGTCATTACAGCGCCAAATTTTCAAGAAATTACACAAAATGCTTTAAAGCATATAGCTACACCACCAAATGAAACACTTCTGCCAAATTGCGTTGTGATGGATTTTGCTATTTGCAATGATATTGAAGGAAATATATTCCCTAAATTAATAGAGCTACAAGGGTTTCCTTCCTTGTTTGCATTAGAAATAATGCATGACAAAGCATTTCAACAAAACTTCTCAATCCCAAAAGGCTTTTCACCCTATCTAAATAATTTGGACGAGCATACTTATCTCCGTTTTTTGGAAGAAACAATTAAAGGTACCGAAGGCAAAAAAACAGTTTTATTAGAATTATTCCCTGACCAACAAAAAACAAAAATTGATTTTTACCTAACACAGCAATTGATTGATGTCCCAATTGTTTGTGTTAGTGAAATATTAACAATAGGTGATAAATTATATTACCAGCGTGATGAAGAATGTTATCCTATTGAAAGAATTTACAATCGAATTGTTTGGGATGAATTAGCCAAACAATCAAATGAAATACAGGAAAAAGCTAATTTACTTTTACAAAATTTAGCAGTTGAATGGGTTAGCCATCCTAATCATTATTATCGAATTAGTAAGTTTTTAATGCCCTATTTAAATAACAGTTTCGTACCTAAAACATTTTTTTTAAACGAATTGGAAAGCATTCCTAAGGATTTAGAAAACTATGTTTTAAAACCATTATTCTCGTTTGCAGGTCAAGGTGTTATAATCGATGTTGAACCTCATCATATTAAGGATATCAATTATCCTGAAAATTGGATCTTACAAGAGAAAGTTGAATATAGTTCGGGATTAGTAACCCCTTCAGGCAATGCCAAAGTAGAAGTTCGATTATTTTATTTCCTAGATAAATTGAAAGGCAAATATATAGCAACTTGTAACCTTGCAAGAATTAGTAATGGAAAAATGATTGGCGTGAGCTATAACAATACTGCCACCTGGGTAGGTGGCAGTATTGTATATTTCGAAAAATAAACAATTATTATTTATTCCTCCCCGCTATTTTTTAGCTTCATTAATAAGGTATAGGCATTCTTTATTACAATTTGCTGAGTTCCTAAATCAGTTTGTATTTCTATTAAACCATTTGAACTTACCCCTGTAACAACTGGGATCATCTTAAATCCAGTTTCACTAGTTTTCACAAAAACATAATCTTTGTTCTGCCATTTCACAATAGCATTGTCTGGAACAGCTTTAACTTTAGCATTATTTAATTCAACTTCCGCATTAACAAAAGTACCTGGGAAAAGATTTATTTTTTCATTTACTAAGTGGCAATGTACATCGGTCGTACTTTCTTCATCAATATTAGGAGTAATCACTGCAATATGAGCAAGTTGTTTTTTTGTTGGATTGTTGTTTGTATAGAAATTGACTGTATTGCCAACTTTTAAATTAGTTGCATCATTTTCTAATACAGTCAATCGTAAATGTAAATCACTAGGGTCTACAATTTCAAACAGCACATCAGTTGGAGTTACATATTTACCAATATTTACATTCACCTTCGTAACATAACCGTTGATAGGTGATGTAAATTGAACGGTTCGGGAAATATTAGTTTCATTCAAATTAGCCGGATTCAATCCAATTAATTTCAATTTTTCACTCAATGATTTTACCATATACTTTTGACTTTCAAAATCGGATTTAGCCAATTGATATATTTTATCGCTAGTCGCTTTTGTTTCATTTAAACCCCTTTGTCTTATATAATCAGCTTCAAGGAATTCTAATTTACTTTTTGCAGTTAAATAGTCCTGTTGTAATTGTATGTAACTTGGATCCTCCAAAGTGGCAATGACAGCCCCTTTTTTCACAAATAGACCTGGTATTAAACTCGTATTTTTTACATATCCACCCATTGGTATGCTAATAGAAACTATATTGCTTGGTGGCACATCCATATGCCCACTCACTTTCAACGTTTTATGGACCGTCGTTGACTGGACATTACCAAATTGCAAATCAGCCATTCTTAATTGGGCTTCGTTTAAATTAACCATTTCTACTGCAGCTGTATCTATAACAATAGAGGCTTTTGCTTCTGACGCTTTTTTATTTTCTGTACATGCAAAAAACAATGTGGCTGATAATAAACATAGTAAAGTGTTGTATTTCATAAAATTTTTTTTCAATTAATTATTTGAACTTATTTTTTCAATTTCCACTGCCGACTCATTGAGTAATTGAATATAATTCAAAAAGTCATTTTGCGTTTGGATAGCTTGATTCATTAACATCACCCATTCTAAATACCCTATTTCTCCAGCATTCATTTTTTTAGCTGCTGCCTCCATTAGTAATTTCGCATTGGGGATGCTATTTTGTTGATAATCAGCTACTATTTTTTTATGTTGTAAGTATTGCGAAATGGCATCTTTTAAATTAGCCTTTAGCTGTTGATTCATCGCTAATTGTTCTAATTTATATTGCTCAATCACCATATTACTAGCATTGATTTTTGCTTTTTGTGCACCTGAAAAAATAGGTATCCCCAATCCAATATTGTACGTGCCAAATCGATGATCAGGTCCAAAATAACGTTCATTATTTTGCGTCGTTGTTTGCCAGCCAATAATGGTTGTAGAATTATACCCTGCAGTTAAGGTTGGATACAATTTACTTTTTTCTAATTGTTTTTGCTGCTCCGACTTTTTGATATTTTTTTCTTGCAATTTCAATAACGGCGTTTCACTTACTGTAAGTAAATCTGGCATTTTGTTAATAGTAATCATATTATTGTCTGCTAAAGGCTCATAATTATCTTTGCAATTCAAAATGACATTGAATTGATTTAGCAAATTTTGATAACCGGTATTCAAAGACTGAAGTTGATTATTAATTTGCGCCAGTTGATTTTCAGCCGTAACCTTTTCCAAAATATCTGAATTTCCAGCTGCATATCTTTGTTTTGCCTTATTTACAAAAATGGTATAAATACTATCCGCTCCCGATAACAACATTCTTTTCTCTTGCAAAATCAATAAGTGATAAAAGTATTTTTTCAACGTCGTTTTTAACTCAATTTCTTTTTGAACTTTATTCAACATGCTTATATCAATATTGGATTGATTAATGGCCCCTTGAAATTTATATACTGTTGGAAATTGAACGGTTTGAGAAATATTGAATTGATTATCCTTATTAAAGCTATTTATTTGTCCATAGCCATAATTCAAAGCAGCTTTTTCAATATCAACATTACTCTTTTTTAATGCCTGATAGTATTGCAATTGTGCATTGGCAATCTTTCCATAAACATTATTGACTAAGGCGCTATCCATTGCGGATTGTAAATTAATTTTAGTTTGTGACATGGCACTAAACGGAACTAAGCATATAGCAATTGCGATGAATGACAAAGTTTTGTGCTTTTTGTAAAATTTTAACCCTTTTTCAAATAATATATACATAACAGGTAATACAAATAAAGTTAACATAGTTGAAATGATTAATCCCCCAATGACTACCGTAGCCAAAGGTTTTTGAACTTCGCCACCAGCACCTGTACTAATTGCCATTGGAATAAACCCAAGGGCTGGTACAAAGGCAGTCATCAAAACAGCACGTAATTTAGACTTAGTCGCATGAATGACAATCCTTTTAACATCATCCCATCCTTCTGCTTTTAGTCGATTAAACTCCGTAACTAATAATATACCATTTAATACCGCCACGCCAAACAAGGCAATAAAACCAACGCCGGCTGAAATACTAAAAGGCATATCCCTTAACCATAAAGCAATGATGCCTCCCATAGCAGACAAAGGAATTGCAGTATAAATTAATAACCCTTGCTTTACTGATCCAAATGCAAAGTAAAGTAATAAGAATATTAACAATAAAGCAATTGGAACAACAATACTTAGTCTATTTTTAGCAGCCGTCATATTTTCAAAAGAGCCTCCATAAACAATAGTGTACCCTTTTTGCAAATTCAATTGCTTATTAATTTTTTGCTGTAATTCTTTCATGATGGTTTGAACATCTCTTCCATTTACATTAAATCCAACAATAATTCTACGTTTAGTATTTTCTCTTTGTATTTGATTGACCCCCTCTATTTGCTCCACGGATGCAACCGCTGATAAGGGAATAGGTAAACCTTTTTCATTCGTAATGGATAGGTTTTGAATGTCTTCCATATTTTTTCTGGCTTCCCCATCCAAACGCACTACCATATCAAATCTTTTTTCTTCCTCATATACTTGCCCAGCAATTTGTCCAGCAAATGCACTATTAACCACCCTATTTACATCAGCTACATTCAAGCCATATTTCGCCATGCCATCTCGATTATACTTAATTACAACTTGAGGCATACCGGTTACTTTTTCTTCGTAAATATTTACAGCCCCGTCCACTGTTTTAATAATGTCATTTAAAGCAGTTGCATACTTTGTCAAAGAATCAAGGTTTTCTCCAAAAACCTTACATACCACATCTTGCCTTGCACCCGTCATCAATTCATTAAAACGCATTTGAACTGGAAATTGAAAACCAACACTAATTCCTGGCACTTGTTCCAATACTTTTGTCATTTTCGAACTTAGCTCACTGAATGTCTTAGCCGATGTCCATTCCGATTTGTCTTTTAAAATCACCATCATATCCCCTGCCTCAAATGGCATAGGATCGGTAGGAATTTCAGCACTACCAATTTTGGTGACTACTTTTTCCACCTCTGGAAAATTTTGTATTAATAACTTAGCTGCCTTTTGTGTTGTCTCAATCGTATTATTAAGATTACTTCCTGTCAACACCCTAGTTTCAACTGCAAAATCTCCCTCTTCCAATTGAGGGATAAACTCACCTCCCATATTTAATAAGAGTATAATTGAAATGGTAAACAAAGTAACGGTTGACAAAATAACCGCCTTTGGAAAATTCAATACTTTATTTAAAAAAGGCTGGTACCTTCTTTCCAAAAATCGCATTAACCTATCCGTTAAAGTGTCTTTATGATTTAGTTTTTTATTCAAACACAAAGCCGCCATCATAGGTACATAGGTAATGGATAGTATAAATGCACCTATAATTGCAAAAGCTATGGTATATGCCATTGGCTTAAACATTTTTCCTTCAATACCTTGTAATGATAAAATAGGAAGGTATACAATAAGAATAATGATTTGACTAAACACAGCAGACTTAATCATCGCTCCTGTTGATGTTCCCACTTCTTTGTCCATATCTTCCTGATTCACATTTGTCAAGGACCTAAAATGCTTTGAATGGACAAATCGATGTAAAATAGCTTCAATAACAATTACAGAACCGTCAACTATTAATCCAAAATCTATAGCTCCCAAAGACATTAAATTTCCTCCTATACCAAATTGATTCATCAAAATAACTGCAAACAACATAGCGAGTGGAATGACTGAGGAAACAATTAAACCTGCTCTTAAATTACCTAGGAAAAACACCAATACAAATATTACAATTAAAGCGCCTTCTAATAAATTCGTCTCCACCGTTTTTATGGCATTGTTAACCATCTTTGTCCTATCTAAGAAAGGTTCAATGACCACGCCTTCTGGTAACATTTTTTGTATCTCTGCAATTCTTTCTTTTACTCTTTTTACAACTAATGATGAATTTTCTCCTTTCAACATCATTACAACCGCACCTGCAACTTCCCCTTGGTCATTAAAAGTCATAGCGCCATACCTAATAGCAGCTCCATATTGAACTTTTGCTAGGTCTCTAATTAATAAGGGTGTGCCATTACTTAATACCTTTACGACAATTTTATTGATATCTTCTAAATTAGCTGTCAACCCTTCACTGCGGATATATAAAACTGTTGGCCCTTTTTCAATATAGGCGCCACCTGTATTTTGATTGTTTTTTTCCAACGCTGAAAAAATATCAGAGATTGTTAACCCAAATGCTTTTAGTTGGTCCTGCTTAACGGCAATTTCATATTGTTTTAATTTACCACCAAAGCTGGCAACTTCGGCAACACCCGGTGTTCCAATTAATTGCCTTCTGACAATCCAATCCTGAATGGTTCTTAATTGCATGGCATCAAACCTGCCCTCGTATCCTTTTAAGGGTCTAACAACATATTGATAAATTTCTCCAAGTCCAGTGGAAACTGGTGCCAATTCTGGCGAACCTGTGCCAGCAGGGATATCCTGTTGTACTTTTTGTAGCTTTTCACTAATTTGTTGTCTAGCCCAATAAATATCGACTTTGTCCTCAAATACAATTGTGATTAAGGATAACCCGAAACGGGAAAAACTTCGAATTTGTTTGGTACCAGGTATGCTACTACATGCCTGCTCGATTGGAAAAGTAACCAACCTTTCGATATCAGTAGCACCTAATGAAGGTGATACTGTAATAACCTGCACTTGATTATCAGTAATATCAGGCACTGCATCAATGGGAAGTTGCGTTACTTCATAAATACCCCAACCCACTAAGGCCAGTACAAATAATCCTATGATTAACTTATTCTTAATGGAATAAGCAATGATTTTATTTAACATAAAAATCTATAATTCAAATAATGATGAAATGAAGCACATGGTGCTTAAATGAAAATAAAAACAAAACTAAGCACGCGGAGGTTGGAATATATTTCCATAATTCAAGGATACATATTTGCCTTCATCAAAAATGCGAAAATTTTGATTTGACTCAAAAAATATTGCCGCAGTAATGGGCTGTTTTGACGAAAATATGGTCACAAAATTCAATAATGAAATAGTACGATTTGAGGTCTTAAAAGGCAATTGCATGTCTTGTTGGTAGTCACTATCGTAGGTTTGATTATCAAAATAATGCATATCTATAAATGCTGAAAAGCTCAGCCCTTTGTCAAATTGCTGATGTGTTTGATAGTGCTCAAACAAGTAAGGCAGTTTCATTAACTGATATGCCTCAGTTGCTCCCAACAAATACAAGGACATTAAAAATATGACAATTGCTTTTTTCACTGTATAAAGTTACTGAATTTTAGCCTTTCCTTCATTGATATCCATCATAAATGCAGAAAAAAACCTCCCAAAACTGGGAGGTTTAAATAAATTTTACACTGTTATTAATGCTTTTTAGTCTTGCGATCATATTGGCAGCATTCATCTAATTTTTTATATGCCTCTTGTGTAGCTTCCTTATGTTCAGTATCATAACCTGCACCTGCAATGGCAGTTTCAATTTTATCTGTATTTGTTTTACTGGCATCAAAAGAAACTGTCAATAATTTAGTTACCTTATCCCATGTTGCACTTGCAGCGCCTGCATCCTTTGCAGCTTTTTCAATATGTTTTTTACACATACCGCAATTTCCAGAAACTTTAATAGTAGTTGGCGCTTGGGCAAAATTGCAAATACTTATTACCAAAAAAGATAAACTTAGGATCAATGTTTTTTTCATAAAATAAAATTTAAAGGTTAATAAAGATAATTAATTAATAAAATTCCACCAAATGCCGACCCTAAACCACAAACCTGTACCAGGATAATTTTTAGCTGTAAAATTATACGCATTACCATATTTAATGCTAGTCGGAATTAAAGTATTTAAATTTTCCAACCTAACATAACCTTTAAACCTTTTAATCATAAAATTCAAATACGCATTAGCAGTAGGTCTGTTGTGCGTAGTATAACTGTTTTGTAAATAAAATTGTCCAGTTAAGGGCATGTAAGCGTCTGCTTTATAATTAGTATGATAAATAATTTCCAATCCAGTTGATAAATTTAAGTTTTTATAAAAGTTTCCTTCAAATGCCAAGCGTTGTCTTGTTAATAAAAATGGTACATGCACGGGTGCATTTGGATCAAGCGCTTGCAAAGTAAATTGATCATACCAATTCCAATGTTTACTTATTTTTATTTTATGTTCAATTTGAGCTCTTAAATAATTCATTAAATTTCCATAAACAACAGGTTGAAAACCAGTTGAAAAATATTGATAATTTTGTATTACTTGATAACTCGCCGAACCTGACCACCCTGCTTTTTCATTACCCATCATTCCATTGAGTATGGTTGAATTCTCTTTTTTTATAGACCCGAAGCCAACTATTGGGAATTGTGTTATTCCCATTGTATTTGAAGATGGAGTGCGATTTAAATTTTGAAATGAGATTTGCAAAAAAGTACCATTTTTATTTAGCATTCTAGACAAAGATGCTTTTGCATTATAATCACCAGCATGATAGCCATTCAAATATAATTTACCAGAAGCCAATAAATCCCAAAGTTGATTTCTAGTTTTGTTTTTATATACTGCAAAGCCATAAATATTATACTGATTCCAACTACTTTGATTGGGATAACTTGCATATAGTAAATCATATCCTGAACCTAATTGTAAAAACTGATTACTATTCATTTTTTCAGGATAGCTAATGATGCTAAATTCGTCGTTTATATAATTCCACTTGTCGGTAAAATTAAAGGGTGCTATAGAATCTAATGTAAAATCAAAATATTGAGCATAATTAATAATATTAGGATTCGCATCCGAAAATTTATATTGGCTTGATTGTACTTTAAAATCATTTTGCAAACGAAGTCTTGGATAAAATAAATGCGTAACGATGGTATCTTTTACAATTGAATCTTTTTGACCAAAATCATAGGATTGTCGCCAATTAAATGTATTTTTTTGATAGGTTGTACCAGTGGCAATATAAGTATTAAATGGATTTCTAAAAGAGGCTCCACTAATGCCAAGTCTCGTATCAAGCTCATAGGGATTATTTAGCGAGAGGCTATCTAATAATGCCGCATTAATCAACCCTCCATTTTCTGATGAACCCGTCGTATTCAATAATAAAGTCAAATAAGACTCATACCTTTTTCTTTTTGATTGAAAATGAGATGTTATTCTCATTTGATTTGAATTAGATTTTTGATTTTTTAAATTTCCAGGTGCATTCGTAAAACGATATTCAAATGAAAAATTTAATTGCTGGGATTTATTTTGGGTATGTTTTATCTCCACCATTTGCTCCCCTTTTCCACCAAGCAGATAACCAAATTCGGTATAAGGTCTGGTAGTTTGATAAAATGGCGTTTCTGGTAATGTAAAATTATAGGTGTCATATGCATGGAACCCATCATCCCAACCTGCTTCTTTAACAGAATTAAATAAATATGATTTGGATGCAGTACCGAGATTCCCTAAATGATATGAAGTATATGGCATTGGATAATGCTTATAGAAATCATTGATACTTGAATCTAATTTTTGAATTTCATTACTATTATAAAGCTTGTAATATATGGTTATAGAGTCAGCATTCTTATCCCTTCTTTTTAAAGAGTCGGCTTGTGTATTTCCTTGACTTGAACTATTGAAACTTGACATCCTACCCATGCCTTGTCCAAAATTTTGTGCTTCCACGCTATTATGAAAAAAACATACAGTAAAAATTATAAATAAATATTTATAAGTCAAGGACATGCGTATTGAATTAAGCGATTTCTTTTAAAAGTTCGCTAAAAATTAAAGTCAATTTTGGTTCTGCTGCATTAGCCGCTTCTAATACCTCCTGATGGGTAATTACATTATTGTCCTCACGAATTCCCAAATCAGTCACTACACTAATTGCAAAAACCTTCATACCACAATGGACAGCAGCAATATTTTCTTGAACAGTACTCATACCCACTACATCGCCTCCCACCGCTTTAATGAGTTTATATTCAGCCCTTGTTTCAAAAGTTGGACCTGTAACCCCAACATAAACTCCTTCGTGTAATTTAATTCCATTCGCATTTGCAATTGCTTTTGCTTTTTGAATAAAATTATCAGCATATGGCTCACTCATGTCAGGGAATCGCGTTCCTAATTCAGTTTCATTTTTCCCAATTAATGGATTAATAGTAAATAAACTTATCTGATCTCTTAATATCATTAAATCTCCTACTGCATAATCAGCATTTACACCTCCAGCTGCATTAGATAATAATAAATTTTGTACCCCTAATAGTTTCAACACACGCACTGGGTAAACAACCTGATCAGGCGTATATCCTTCATAAAAGTGAAAGCGACCTTCCATAACCCAAACACGCTTTCCATTTAGTGTACCTAAAATTAAACGCCCCTTATGCCCTTCAACTGTGCTTACCGGAAAATGTGGTATGTCCTTGTAGGGTATTTCAAAATCAACTTCAATTTTTGTTGCTAAATTTCCAAGCCCACTTCCCAAAATGATTGCAGTAGTTGCAGTCTCTTTTACCTTAGACTGAATGAAGTTAGTTGTCTCGTGTAACTGTGTCATTAATTGAGTCATATTGCGCCTTTAATTTGGACACAAATATAACAAGCAATACCCATTAAAAGGGCAAAACTAGGCTTTAGGTGCTTGTCCTTTTACGATTGGATCATTTTTTAACATCAAATAGGCAATGATTGAACTTATAAGCATAAAAACAGCACCTACTAAAAAACCTGCTCCCGGAAAATATATATGTAAACTATTGTCTTTACGAGAGAAAAAAGTAGTTAGCCATATCATTAAGGGTGGGCCAAAAATGGCAGTTAAACTTTGTAACCCAGTTAAAGATCCTTGCAATTCACCTTGTTCATTTTTGGCAACATGAATGGAAATGAGTGATTGCAAAGCAGGACCCGATATTCCCCCTAAACAATAAGGAATTAAAAACACAAACATCATCCAACTTTGTGATGCAAAAGCAAATAAAATCAATCCAATTGCAGACAATAAAATGCCAATATAAACACTCTTTTCATTCCCTAATCTTGGATTCACTACTCTAATTAAAAGTCCCTGAACTAAACCAACTAATAATCCAACTACACCCAATGAAATGCCAATGGTTCTTGCATCCCATCCAAACTTACTCATATTCGCTAAACTCCAATTACTTTGAACCGAATGGGAGGCTATATAAATAAAAAACATAGCTACAATTAATCCAAAAACGGCAGGGTATTTATTTAAATTTTTTAAGGCGCCTACTGGGTTTGCTTTTTTGATATCAAACTTCCTTCTATGTTCTTGGCTCAATGACTCAGGTAAAATAAAATAACCATATAAGGCATTCACCAAAGCTAAAAATGCAGCCATATAAAAAGGAACTCTTAATCCTATATGACCAAGTAAGCCCCCAATTAATGGCCCAATAATAAATCCAATTCCGAAGGCAGCACCAATCATACCAAAGTTTTTTGCACGATTACTCTCATCACTAATATCGGCCATGTAAGCTGCCGCTGTTGGAATACTTGCACCTGTTATACCAGCAAACATTCTTCCAATAAATAACCAGCCTACTGAAGGAGCAAGCGCCAAAAAAATATAATCAATTCCAAAGCCTAATAAGGATAATAATAAAATGGGGCGTCGTCCATATTGATCACTTAAACTTCCAAATATGGGAGCACATATAAATTGCATTACTGCATATATAGAAGTTAAATATAACAAGGGCTCCTCAATGGCTGCAACATTTCTCCTATCAGTAATATGGTAAAAGTCTTGTAATAACTGTGGGACTACTGGAATAATAATTCCAAAACCTATAACATCAATTAAGATGGTAATAAATATAAATCCAACGGCTGCTTTTCTGTCATTTTTTCTCATAGTGAAGTAAATATACAAAAAAATTACACTTCATTTCTGAATACGATTACCCCATCAAATATGTCAATCAATACTTTTTTCGTTTTGTCAATTTCCCCACTCAGTATTTTTTTACTCAGCTCGTTGACGACCATTTTTTGGATGAGTCTTTTTAAGGGTCTTGCCCCAAATTGCATATCAAAACCTTGCTCCGATAAATAATCAACTAAGTAATCACTAAACTCAATTTGCATCCCATTTTCAGCCACTAAATGTTTTAAATTATTCAATTGTATTTTAACAATCGAAGCCATTTGTTTTTGCAATAAAGGTGAAAACATAATGATTTCATCAACCCTATTTAAAAATTCAGGGCGAATGGTTTGCTTTAATAAAGCCATCACTTCGGTCTTTGATTTTTCAACCTTTGATTCCAAATTTTTATCTGTCACTCCTTCAAAAGTCTCTTGAATAATATGGCTTCCAATATTGGAGGTCATAATAATAATGGTATTTTTAAAGTTTACTGTTCGACCTTTATTATCGGTTAAATGACCGTCATCCAAAACCTGTAATAAAATATTCCAAACATCAGGATGCGCTTTTTCGATTTCGTCTAACAATACAACACTATATGGCTTCCGTCTTACCGCTTCCGTTAATTGACCACCTTCATCATAACCCACATATCCCGGAGGCGCTCCAACGAGTCTTGAAACCGAATGTTTTTCTTGATATTCACTCATGTCAATACGCGTCATCATGGTATCATTATCGAATAAATATTCCGCCAATGCTTTAGCTAGCTCAGTTTTACCAACACCTGTTGTTCCTAAAAAAATAAAGGAGCCAATTGGCTTTTTAGGATCTTGCAATCCAGCCCTACTTCTTCTAATAGCATCTGAAACAGCAGTTATTGCTTCCTCCTGACCAATTACACGTTTGTGTAACTCGCCTTCCAAATGCATTAATTTTTCTCGCTCCGATTGCATCATTTTGCTCACTGGAATACCTGTAGCTTTTGCAACATTTTCAGCAATGTCTTCAGCATCCACTTCTTCTTTCATTAAACGCTTTCCACTCACACCTAACTCTTGCAATTGTTTTGTACAATCCTCTAATTCGGTTTCAGCTTCTTTTAATTTACCATACCTGATTTCTGCAACCTTACCGTAGTCACCGTTTCTTTCTGTAACTTCCGCTTCTTGTTTTAGCTTTTCAATTTGTGATTTTGCTTTTTGCACCTTGTCTACAATGTCTTTTTCCTCGGTCCACTTTGCTTTCAAGGTATCCTGCTGAACCATTAAATTACTGATATCAACATTCAATGCCTTTAACTGCTCGGGGTTATTTTCCCTTTTAATTGCTTCTCTTTCAATTTCTAGTTGACGAATTTGGCGCATCAATGTATCCAACTCCTCTGGCATAGAATTCATCTCCAAACGAAGCTTAGCTGCGCTTTCATCAATTAAGTCAATGGCCTTATCTGGCAAAAAACGATCTGTAATATATCTTGTAGATAATTCAACTGCAGCAATAATCGCCTCGTCTTTAATACGCACATGGTGATGGGTTTCATAACGTTCTTTCAATCCTCTTAAAATCGAAATAGCGTCTTCCTTTGTGGGTTCATCAATCATTACTTTTTGAAAGCGTCGCTCTAAGGCTTTATCTTTTTCAAAAAACTTTTGATACTCTGCAAGGGTTGTCGCACCAATCGCCCTCAATTCACCACGCGCTAATGCAGGCTTTAAAATATTAGCTGCATCCATGGCACCTTCACCACCACCAGCTCCGACCAATGTATGAATCTCGTCAATAAATAAAATTACTTCTCCATCACTTGATGCAACTTCCTTCACTACGCCCTTTAAACGCTCTTCAAATTCACCCTTATATTTTGCACCGGCTATTAACAAACCCATATCCAACGCATATATGATTTTACTTTTTAAGTTTTCCGGGACATCTCCATTCACAATACGCATTGCCAAACCCTCTGCGATGGCAGTTTTACCTACGCCGGGTTCCCCCACTAAAATGGGATTATTTTTACTACGGCGTGAAAGTATATGCAACGTGCGTCTAATTTCCTCGTCACGACCAATCACAGGATCTAGCTTCCCTTTATTGGCTAATTCATTTAAATTTTTTGCATATTTAGACAATGCCTGAAATTGTGTTTCCTGCGTTGCCGAATTTATAGTTTCCCCCTTTCTCAATTCTTTAATAGCAGCTACCAAACCTTTCTCTGTTAAGCCTGCGTCTTTTAATATTTTACCTGCTGCATCATTTACTTGTAAAATGGCAATTAATAAATGTTCAACGGTTACAAACTCGTCGCCGAATGTTTTTAAAGTAGCATTTGATTTTAGCATGACTGCGTTTAAGTCTCTACTCAAATTAGCAGCAGGCTCCCCAGTTTGTTGTTTAGCTAACAATTGAATTAGCTCCTCCGTTTTTTGTAATATTAAACCTGGATTTACATTATTCTTTTTTAATAGAAACTCAGTTGAGCTGTCCTTATCCATTAAAATTGCTTTTAATAAATGGGCAGTTTCAATGGATACATTTTGATTATTATACGCTAATTGTTGCGCGGCTTGAATGGCTTCTTGCGCCTTAATAGTATATTGATTTAAATTCATAATATTGATTATTTATAGAAAGGTATGCGCAAAACAAGCGCCAATCTATGATATAAGTTATATTGTCACTTAATTATGGTCAAAACGGAATAAAAGTCAGTCCTATCAAGGTTTTTCTGCTATTTTTACAGTGTGAACGAATTTTCAAATACCCAATTTATTAAGGAATTAGCGGAGCAAATGGGCTTCGATTACTGTGGAATAGCAAAAGCCAAGGAATTAACGGAAGATGCAAAGCGCTTAACGCAGTGGCTTGAAAAAGGATATCATGGTGATATGCTATACATGGAAAATAATTTTGAGCTAAGAATTGATCCGCGCAAATTGGTGCCTGGTGCAAAATCGGTGATTACATTTTTAAAAAATTATTACCCCACTGACGAAAACCTAGAATTGGGAAAAGCGCAGGAAAGCAAAATTGCAAAGTATGCTTATGGGGAAGATTATCACGAAGTTATTAGGCAACAATTATTTGAATTCTTAGACACCTTGCGTTCCATGATTGGGCCTATTGAAGGTAGAGGATTTGTTGATTCCGCTCCTGTTTTAGAACGTTCATGGGCGGAATTGTCTGGTGCAGGATGGATTGGCAAAAATGGTAATCTAATACGACACAAAGCAGGTTCCTTCTTTTTTATTGCTACCTTAATTGTTGACTTGGATTTAATTTATGACGACCCACATCCTAAAGACTATTGCGGTGGCTGTACAAAATGTATTGACGCTTGTCCAACGCAAGCAATTCTTCCTAATAAAACAATAGAGGCTAACCACTGTATTAGCTATTTAACGATTGAATTAAAAAAAGAAACAATTGAAACAGACCGCCCCTTTAAAGAATGGGCATTTGGTTGTGATATTTGTCAAGATGTTTGCCCTTGGAACAATTTTAGCAAACCACATCATGAAAATAAATTTAAACCCTTAAATGGTTTACTACAGATGAAATCGGATGATTGGATGCAAATTGAAGAAACTACATTTAAAGCTAGATTTAAAAAATCCCCATTATTGCGATCTAAATTAAAAGGAATTCAACGGAATATTCAGTTTTTGAAAGAGCAGGAAAATAAATAAACTATCAATTATTTTGTTTCAATAGTAAGTCGCGCAAATTAGCCAGTTCCATTTCCATTTTATAGCCTAACACTTTTTCATTTAATAAGGTCTGGAATTTTTCCCAAGGATACCATTTAACATGTTGCTCAAATGACCAATGAATTACATAAATGCCGGTTTGTAAAGGAATCCATTCAAACTTAACGGCATAAGGCCTTTGGCCTGTAGCAACCCAATAATAAGTTACAGAAGAATCATTTTTCGTTACCAATTTAATTGTTTGTGTACCTATATACATGGTACTATCTTTTAAAACCGTCTTATTATCCTTCCAATCACTCATCCATAATTCCCATTCATTTAAGTTACTTACATATTTTTCGATTTGAGCAGGTGCTGCACTTACTTCAATTGCTCTAGAAACTATTACCGTCGATGGAAATAAAGCAGATATTGCAGTTACCAATAATCCTAATACCAATAAACTTAACATTAACAGTTTTATTAATCGCATTTTATTCCCATTTAAATATTTTGAATGCTACCGCATATACCACCACAATCCAAATGAATAATATTGAAATGTCCCCCCATGATTCCAACAAACTATTTCCCTCAAAGGCAATATCACGCATCGCATTATTAAAGTGCGTTAAGGGAAGCATTTTACAAAAGGGCTGCATCCATGTAGGAAAATTATCGATTGAAAAAAAAGTTCCTGCTAATAAAAATTGAGGCAGTGTAAATAAATTAGCTAATGGTGGAATGGTACTTTCACTTTTTGCTACCCCACTTACGATAAATCCAAATCCCATAAATAATACAAGTGCTATAAAACTAAGTACCATGATACTTGCAAATGTTTCCCAACCATGTACCAACGTAAATTTAAATGCAAAATGTCCAATACCAATAATAATAACTGCTGTTATTAACTGAAAAGTAACCCTGCTTAAAGCTTCACCAAGTATAATATATAACCTTCTTATTGGGGTTGCATAAAATCGCTTTAATACCAATTGTTGACGCAAATTAAAAAACAAAAAAGCAACTCCAAATACCCCGGCACTTAATAAGGAAAACCCCATTTGACCAGGAAGTATAAAGTCAATCGTACGATAAACCCTCCCAGGAACTTTTTGAACTGTATTGTTGACAACTGCAATGGTTTGAGCATGTGGAAAACTAGCTTCATTAATTTTACCTATTACAGAATTTAGTATAGATTTAATTAATTGAACATTCTGCGGATTTGCTGCTTCAGAACTAACTAAGTTTATGGAATACGGTGACTGCGGATTATTAGTTTTTTGGATATTAATCAAAGCCACAATCCTCCCTTTTGAAAGTTCGCTTTTAATTTTTGCCGAATCGGCCTGAATAAATTTAAAACCAGGTATTTGTCTAATTGCTTTGTATACAATGTTGGAGGTGTCCGACTTTTCATCCATTGCGACGTTCACATTAATATTACCTCCACTACTTAAAAATCCAAAAACCAAAATGAAAATAAGTGGAAACGCAATACTAAAAACAACCGCCGAAGGGCTACGAAAAGTAGATCTTAAACTAGCCTTAGTTATGGCTAGCATTGCTTTTAGCTGACTATATGGTCGCATACAATTAAGGATGATTCACCACAAAGATAGGCATTCGAGCTTGTGGCACGCCAACCATTTGTTGAATTGATTTTATTTGCTGAAAGGCCTGCCATTGTGCAATGCCTATTTCTTCCTTAATAGCTTTAGTTTTTACTTTGTCTTCATAATCTGTAATGAAGTCCTCGATAAATGATTTTGGTTCTGGATACGCCTTTGTACTATACCCTTTTAAATGAGCCATTTTAGCAGCTGACGCAATCGCATCATTTAGGTTTCCAATGCGATCAACCAATCCAACTTTTATAGCATCTGCGCCTATCCATACCCTACCTTGTGCAATGGAGTCAATATATTCAACAGTTTTATTCCTTCCCTTTGCTACGCGTTGTTTAAAGGTATTGTAAATGCTATCGACTCCAGCCTGTATAAATTTTTGTTCAGTTGCATTTAAAGCCCTGGTTGAACTTGGAGCATCGGCATAAGTTGAAGTATTCACTCGGTCAAATGTAATTCCCAATTTATTTTTCATAAAATTGGAAATATTAGGGATTACTGAAAAAACACCTATTGAACCAGTTATCGTGTTTGCATCTGAGTAGATAATATCGGCATTACATGAAATATAATAACCACCTGATGCTGCATAATTACCCATACTAACTACAACTGGTTTTTCTTTTTTTAGCAATTCTAATTCACGCCATATGATATCACTTGCCAATGCACTTCCCCCTGGAGAATTTACTCTTAACACAACAGCATCAATACTTTTATCATTTCGAATGCGTTGAATTAATGATCGGTAGTCATCGCTTGCAATACTATTATTTTGACCCTTGCCCATAACTATATCGCCGTCAGCATAAATAACTGCTATTTTACCACCACCCGTCCCTCTGATAGGAACTGCGGTTGCATATTCACTGAAACTTAAAAATGAAATGTCTTGCACTTTTGAAATGCGTAAGTTTTGTGCAATTCTTTTTTTAACTTGATCGTCATAAAAAAGCCCATCCACTAAATGATGCTTAAACGCATCATCCGCATTTTGAATTACCCCTTTATCTGATAAATATTTTAAAGTGTCAACGCTCCTATTTCTTTGGGTCGAAACTCCTTGAATAAAATTATTATACACTCCATTTAACCATACACTTGTTTGCAATTTATTAGCCGGAGACATTTCAGTGTATCTGAATGGCTCGGTAGCACTTTTGTATTTCCCTGCATAAAAAACTTGAGGCTGAATTTCCAACTTGTCCAATAATCCTTTTAAAAACATGGTCTCATAACTAAAGCCATTCCATTCTAGACCTCCTTGAGGATGTGTGTAAATTTGATCCGCAATGTTCGCAATCCAATAGCCTTTTTGTGTAATGGTTTCGCCATATGCAATGACGAACTTTTTTGATTTCTTAAAATCCAATAATGCTGATCTAATTTCCTCAGATGCAGCATAACCATTCGGATTTTGTTGGCATTTTATATATATCCCTTTTATGGAAGAGTCTTTAGTTGCGTAGCCTATTAAATAAACCAAAGTAGACAAACTAGGTACTTTCCCTTTTTTCTTGTTCAATAACTCAGTAAAAGCGTCAGATTTTGATTGTTCTGGAAAATTTTCATTTAAATCTAAAACTAAAACTGAATTTGGGCTTACTTTTTTAGGCTCTTCACTTGATAAAGAAGTTGCAATTCCAATAATGATGAAAAGTCCAATGAATGAAAAAATGATCAAGGATAATAAGCTTGCAAAAACAATTTTGAAAAAGCTTTTCATGAAAATAATTAAAGTTAAAAAAAACACCTGGCTAAAATAGGTTTACCTAAAATAGGGTAACGCTGTAAAATTATGGATATTTGGTGTACTTTTATAATCCTTCTATGAATAAAGTATACCTCTTGATAGGTGGCAATATGGGTGATCGAATGGCAAATCTGAAAAATGCCATCAAACATATTGAACAACAAATTGGCAATATTGAATTAAAATCATCTATTTACGAAACGGCTGCTTGGGGTCAAACGAATCAACCTGATTTCTTAAACCAAGCATTATTGGTTCATACCTACTTAGAGGCAGCTGAATTAATGAGTAAATTACTATCCATTGAAAATTTAATGGGTAGAATTAGAACCATTAAATTAGGTCCTAGGACAATCGACTTGGATATTATCTATTTTAACAATGAAGTAATTTCAACAAATTTAATTACCATACCGCACCCAAAATTAGCCGAACGCAACTTTGTATTAACACCCTTATTTGAGATAGCACCAGACTATTTACATCCTATTTTAAATAAAACAAATGCCTGTATGTTGAAAGAATGTGGAGATTCTTTAGCTGTGAATAAAAAAACAAATATTTAAGCTCCTTGCTTACTATATTTGGCCAGGAAGAATCTAAATAATATGAATTATCGTTTTATAGCAATTGAGGGGAATATTGGTGCGGGGAAAACAACACTTTCACAATTATTATCACAACATTATAATGCCAAATTGGTACTTGAAGAATTTGCTGAAAACCCTTTTTTGACTAAATTTTATGAGAACCCAAAACAATACGCATTCCCATTAGAATTGTTTTTTTTAGCAGAAAGATTTAAGCAACAACAGGAGTTCATTAAAAATAAAGATTTATTTCAAGAGGTTACTATTTCGGATTACATATTTACCAAATGCTTGCTTTTTGCAAAAGTAAATTTGCCAGAGGAAGAATTTAGATTATATCAAAAAATGTTTGACGTTTTTTATCAGCAATTGAACCCTCCTGATATCATCATTTACTTACACGCTCCTGTAAATAAGCTTCAGGGAAATATTAAAAAAAGAAATAGAAAATTTGAATTGGCTATCCCTGATGAATACTTATTTAAAATTCAAGAGACTTATACCAGTTATATAAAGCAGCACAATGTTAAAACCATTTTTGTGGATGCTAGCAATGCTGATTTTTTATACAACGAAGCTCATTTTAAAGTTATCACCGATGCTTTAGAAAAAGATTTAGAAGAAGGTCAACACTACTTTAACTTGCCTTAAATAGTCACACATGGAATCGAATCAAATGGAAAATAAAAAGGGTGCTTTTGGCGCTATTAAAATAGCCGAATTCAGAAATTTAATGGTAGGAAGGTTTTTATTTATCATGGGGCTTAGAATGTTGGGGACATTAGTAGGTTGGTGGATATACGAACTAACAAATCAGCCATTTGCGATTGGACTTATTGGATTAGCCGAAGTGATTCCAGCTGTTTCATTGGCATTGTATGCAGGACATGTTATTGATGTTAGTGAAAAAAGAAAGCTTTTGTTAAGAGGAGTTGTATTGTATTGGATATGCGCCTTGGGATTGTTGGGGCTATCTATGTATAATGATAAAGCTGACCAAAGTACCGATAGCAATACCCTCATTATAGCAATAGGTATCTATTTTATCATTTTTTGTACAGGTATCATTAGATCCTTCACCGGACCTAGTTTTAGTACTATTGTTGGCGCCATTATACCAAAAAATTTACTGCAAAACGCAACCACATGGAGTCAAGGTATATGGCTTTCGGCTTCCATTTTAGGACACGCGATTGTGGGTTTTATTATTGCAGGTTTTGGACACACTGGATCATTAGTCGTTGTCGTTACACTGGTCAGTATTGGCTTTTTGTTTATTCGTAAAATAAACCCATTACCTCCTCACAAAGATATTATTGTAGATCAAAAACCAATGGAGAGTGTGAAGGAAGGATTAAGATTTGTTTTTAATACAAAAGAAGTGCTAGGGGCGTTGTCATTAGATTTATTTGCCGTATTATTTGGCGGGGCAATTGCGATGATTCCAGTATTTGCAAAAGACATTTTAAAGGTTGGTCCCATTGGATTTGGCTGGCTAAATGCTGCATCTGATATTGGTGCAATGCTAATTATTGTCCTTATTACCATTTTCCCAGTAAATAAAGGACAAGGGAAAAAATTATTACTTGCTGTTGGCGGATTTGGTGTTTGCATTATTTTATTTGCCTTATCTAAAATATTTTGGTTGTCATTTGCCGCATTAGTTATGAGCGGAATATTAGATGGCTTTAGTATGATTGTCAGAGGCACCATTGTTCAATTAAAAACACCTGACCATATGCGCGGCAGGGTCATGAGTGTTAACTCCATGTTTATTAATAGTAGTAACGAATTAGGTCAATTTGAAAGTGGCGTTGCCGCCAAATTAATGGGTGTAATTCCGTCTGTTGTGTTTGGCGGTTCAATGACTTTAATGGTGGTATTTGCTACCTGGTTTAAAGCGCCAAGTTTAAGAAAAATGGAATATTAAATTGTGCTAAAAATAAAAGCTGTCCACTTATATTTTATTTGGCTAGTAGCCCAATCATGACATCGTGAACAGCTGGGCAGAATTCAGCATTTTTCATCGTAATGGCTGAACGCTTGAAAAAAACATCCTCGTCGGTATAAGGGAATCTTTCGCAATCCGATGGTCTATAATCGTAAATCCCACAGGTATTGTCGGCTTCTAAAAATGGGCAAGGCTTTGTTTTTACTACATAATCTCCCTCGCTATCCATAGATAAATATTTTTCAATGAAGGCAACTTCCTTCATACCCATTGCTTTACTAATTCTTTTTATATCTGGCATTTTAAAGCGCGGTGAATAGTTTTTGCAGCACCTAGCACAATCCAGGCAATTGATTTTTTCAAAAGCTGCTTCATGTAATTCAGGGAGCAACTTTAAAATAACTCGCTTATCAACCCTTTTCAAAAAATTTTGAAACTTTTTGATTATCTCAGGGGCAGGAGTTTCGTATAAATGTTCAACAGAAGGGTCAATCATAGCTCAAATCTAACACATTTGCTTGTCATCCACAAGCTTTCCCCAATCACTTTAAAAGGCTTTCTTAACCATTGATTATTAAGTATCTTTGTGGCCATTTAAAACCTCCTTTTATGTTGCAATCAAGTACGAACGGTGCAGAGTTTATCAAAAGACATATTGGCCCAAATGACGCCGACACACAAAAAATGTTAGCGAGCATTGGCGCAAAATCATTAAATGAACTAATAGAAAAAACAGTACCCAATAATATTCGATTAAAAAAACCAATGAACATTCCAACTGGTTTATCTGAGTTTGAAATGTTGCAATCCATTAAAGCCATTGGTGCTAAAAATATTGTAGCAAAAAATTATATTGGCCAAGGATATTATGGCACAATAACACCAAGTGTGATTCTTAGAAATATTTTTGAAAATCCAGGTTGGTATACACAATACACACCCTACCAAGCTGAAATTGCGCAAGGTCGTTTAGAGAGTTTATTAAACTACCAAACCATGGTATCCGACTTAACAGGATTACCAATTGCAAATGCCTCTTTGTTAGACGAAGCTACTGCAGCTGCCGAAGCCATGGCAATGATATTTAATAATGTAAACAAATCAGATAATATTACCCAACCAAAGTTGTTTGTTGATAGCAATATTTTCAGGCAAACAAAGGACGTATTAGCTACACGTGCTAACCCAATTGGAATTGAATTGGTAGAAGGCAACTATGCATCAATGAGCATTGATGATAGTTTTTTTGGCGCAATTTTGCAATACCCAAATAGCAAAGGAAGCATCGAGGAATATGAAAACTTTATCAACCAAGTGCATCAAGCAGGCGGTTTAGTAATATTAGTTGCAGATATCTTAGCATTAACTTTATTAAAAAGTCCGGGTGAATTAAATGCTGATGTTGCAGTTGGTAATACGCAGCGTTTTGGCGTCCCAATGGGATTTGGTGGTCCTCATGCCGCTTATTTCGCAACCAAAGATGAATTTAAAAGAGGTATGCCTGGTCGATTAATTGGGGTAAGTGTTGATGCACAAGGCAATCGTGCATTGAGAATGGCTTTACAAACACGCGAACAACATATCAAACGAGAAAAAGCAACTTCTAATATTTGTACAGCTCAAGCATTACTTGCAAACATGGCAGTAATGTATGCAGTTTATCATGGTCCGAAAGGCTTAAAAAAGATTGCAGAAAAAGTACATGGCTTAACGCAGAGCTTAGATCAACAATTGCAATCATTAGGTTTACAACAAGAAAATAATTATTATTTTGATACTTTATTAGTAAATGGTTTTGATGCGGATGCCTTAAAAAAATTAGCTACAGAAGCTGAAATTAATTTTAATTATTTAAACGACAATTCAGTTAGCATTACCATTGATGAGACAACATCGGCTGAAGATATTCAACATATTGTTGCTTTATTTGAAAAATTAACTGGCAAAAAATCAAATGCTCAAAATGCTATCGTTAAAAATGCAAATGTTCCAGAAAACTTAGCTAGAACCTCTACTTATTTATTGCACCCTGTTTTTAACACACATCATAGTGAAACACAAATGATGCGCTATATTAAACAATTAGAGAACAAGGATTTATCTTTAAATACAAGTATGATTAGCTTAGGCAGTTGCACGATGAAATTAAATGCAGCTACGGAAATGATCCCTGTTAGTTGGCCTGAATTTGGAGGCATTCACCCTTTTGCTCCTAGCCATCAAACAATTGGATATCAAGAATTAGCAAAAGAATTAAGTATCTATTTATGTGAAACCACTGGTTTTACTGCTTGTAGTTTACAACCAAATAGTGGCGCACAAGGAGAATATGCTGGATTACTTACCATCCGTTCATATCATCAAGCGCGCAATGAAGCACATCGTGATATTGTATTAATTCCAATTAGTGCACACGGCACAAATCCTGCAAGTGCAGTAATGGCCGGTTTCAAAGTGGTGGTGGTCGCTTGTGATGAGGCAGGTAATATTGATTTTGTTGACTTAAAAACTAAAGCAGCATTACACAAGGACAATTTAGGCGCTTTAATGGTTACCTATCCAAGTACACATGGAGTGTTTGAAGAAACCATCATTGATATTTGTCAAACCATTCATGATTTAGGAGGACTAGTATATATGGACGGTGCAAATATGAATGCACAGGTAGGCTTAACAAGCCCCGGAAATATTGGCGCTGATGTTTGTCACTTAAACTTACATAAAACATTCGCTATCCCTCATGGCGGCGGCGGACCTGGCATGGGCCCAATTTGCGTGAACGACAAATTAGCTCCTTTCTTACCTGGTCACAACTATAATGGTAATGGCGCGAACGCAGTGAGCGCAGCACCTTTAGGTTCAGCTAGTATTTTATTGATTAGCTATGCATATATTAAAATGCTAGGTGCTGAGGGCCTAACACTTTCAACAGCATATGCCATTATGAATGCTAATTACATGAAAACTAGATTGGAAAAACATTATACCATTTTATATGCTGGGAAAAATGGCACATGTGCACATGAATTCATCATTGATTTAAGACCCTTTAAAGCAAGTGCAGGTATTGAAGCCGAGGATGTTGCAAAGCGTTTAATTGATTATGGATTCCATGCGCCAACTATGAGTTTCCCTGTAGCTGGTACTATTATGATTGAACCTACCGAAAGTGAGGATAAAGGTGAGTTAGATCGTTTCTGCGATGCATTAATTGGTATATTCAATGAGATTAAGGCAATTGAAAATGGTCAATTTGATAAAACAGACAACCCATTAAAAAATGCACCTCACACACAAAAAATAATTTGTAGTGATGAATGGAAGCACACTTACTCAAGACAAACCGCAGCATTCCCACTACCTTATGTTCAAGAAAGCAAATTCTGGCCAACAGTTGCTAGAGTCAATAATACACATGGTGATAGAAATTTGATTTGCACCTGCGAACCAGTTGCATCATACGCTTAAGGCAAAATATTGAAATGTAAACTTATACAAATGCCTCGTTAAGAAACGAGGCATTTGTATTTAAAATTGTATATGAACTTTACTTTGTTAGCAATATAAATTTAAAACCAATTTATCTGATATCTGCAATAGTACTGCTTTGTTGATTGTTGTTCAACATAAATTCATACAGTCCTATAATTTTTTCTTTATCCTTAATGACAACATTTAGTTTTTCCAAATCCGATTCAAGGTTTTTAAGTTTTTTGTTATCAGAAATATAACGCAATGGATAATCATCACTGTTTGAATTAGACAAAGTATTTTCATGCTCGGCAATCATTTGCCCATCACCCGTTAATACCCATAAAATATTTAAATCAGGATAATGATTATGCACTTTAATTAAAATGTCTGAACCTACTGATCCTAAATTCTTAAGTTGTTTGGCATAATACCCATTTGACAAATTAATATTCCTTTCAAACGAATGCGGAGAAATTGTTTTGTACTGAAGGTAGATTGCGATTCTTTCAATTGGTTTCATAATGTTAGGTTTAATAGTGAAATAATATATTCAATATTAAAACCAATCGAATAAGCAAAGAAAATACTTAGGCCTCATTTAATTTATACTTAGGCCTCATTTTTAAACTGCGTGTTACTCTTTTTCGCTTAAAGCTAGCCATCTTAATTCCGCTATTTCAAGCTCAGTATTAATTTTTGCAAGCTTTTCGCTGTAGGAAATAATCTCTTCGTAGTTTAAAGCTGGATCATTTAATTTTTCTGTAAGCTCATTTTTCTTTGCCTCTAATTCAGGCATATTTTTATTCAAAGTCTCTAGCTCTAGCTTTTCTTTATAAGACATTTTCTCAGCAACTTTTTTCTCAACCAGCACTGGTGCTTTATCTGTAATTTTTTCACTAACCGCAGTTGTTGCCTTTGATGTAGTGATGTCAGAACTTACCGATGCATAGCTTTGTTTTGATTTTTCCAAAATTCTAAACTGAGTATAATTTCCAGGATAATCACGAATGACGCCGTCCCCTTCAAAAATAAATAAGTGATCAACCAGTTTGTCCATAAAGTACCTATCGTGTGATACTAGTAAAACACAGCCCGCGTAGTCAAGTAAAAATTGTTCTAAAACGGCCAATGTTGGCAAATCCAAATCATTGGTAGGCTCATCCAATATCAAGAAATTGGGATTCTTGAATAGTATCGTTAATAATTGTAATCGTTTTTTCTCACCTCCACTTAATGCACTTAAATAGGTGTATTGCTTATCAGGTGTGAATAAGAATAATTCTAAAAATTGAGCGGCGCTTAAGGAGCCACCACTTGCTAATGGAAACTGTTCTGCAAATGTTTTCAAGTACTCAATTACGCGCATGTCCTTTTTATAAACCAAACCTTCTTGACTAAAATGTCCAAAAACAATGGTCTCTCCTACATTTATTTTTCCACTATCTGGCTCCGTAATGCCCTGTAATATTTGAAGGAAAGTACTTTTGCCTACTCCATTTTTCCCCACAACACCAATACGCTCCCCTTTACTAAATGTATAATCAAATCCTTTTAACACCACTAAATCTCCATAGGATTTATAAACTTTCTTAGCTTCAATAATTTTACCACCCAAGCGCGTCATTTTCATGTCTAACTGCAAATTGGTATCATCTATTTTTTGCTTGGCCTTGGCCTCAACCTCATAAAAATTATCCTGTCTACTTTTACTTTTAGTCGTTCTCGCTTTAGGTTGTTTTCGCATCCATTCCAATTCCTTCCTAAATGTATTTTTAGCCTTATCAATACTCGCCAATTCAGATTCAATACGTGCTGCTTTTTTTTCTAAATAATTTTCGTAATCGCCTTTATAGCTATATAATTTTTCCCGCTCTAATTCCCATATTTCGTCGGTTACAGCTTCTAGAAAATAACGATCATGCGATACTAATAATAAGGTTACTTTTTCTTGTTCTAAATAATTTTCCAGCCATTCAATCATGTTTAAATCCAAATGATTGGTGGGCTCATCCATTAACAATAAAACATGTTTTGGTTCAAAACCAATTTGAATTAGGGTTTTAGCTAAAGAAACTCGCTTGCGTTGACCACCACTTAATTTAGACACCGGCTGTTCTAAATGATGAATATTTAATTGCGTAAGTATGGTTTTTACTTTTGACTCAAAATCCCAGGCATTGTTCTCCTCCATTTCCATAATGGAATTGGTGATTAAGTCCTCGTCTTCAGACTCCATGGCCATTTCATAATTACTTATGGCTTTCATGGTAGGATGATCCTGGTTAAACAAATTTTGTGTCACTGTGGCCGTTTCAATAAACTGCGGTTCTTGCTCAAACAATACCAAATGTACATCCTTATGAATTTTACATGTGCCCGCATCCGGATGCTCCTTCCCTGATAAAATTCGAAGTAGTGTGCTTTTTCCCACTCCATTTCGAGCAATTAAGGCAATACGATCCCCTTCATTGATATTAAAACTAATGCCCTTAAAAAGGGGTGTAATTCCGTAACTTTTTGTAAGCCCTTCCACTGATACATAATGCATGGCGCAAAGATAAGTCCCACATGCAAGGAAGCCGTATTTTATTGTACTTTTGTACGGAACAAAGTTAAATAGTTGAAAAGATGAAGCAATTTGAGGTACCTAATGGATATCGAAGTCCTTTGATTACTGCTATAAAGCAAAAACGAAAAGCAGACGATAAGTTGAAGAAGGACTTTAGTCCAACTTTACTCGACCTTGGAACCGTTCAGTTTTATTTAGCTAGACATTTTGGCTTTTGTTATGGGGTTGAAAACGCAATTAACATTGCCTATAAAACAATTGAAGAAAACCAGGGCAAAAGAATATACTTACTCAGTGAAATGATTCACAACCCACAAGTAAATGCTGATTTAATACAAAAAGGAGTTAAATTTTTGCATGACACTAATGGCAACTCCATCATACCACTTGATGAATTAAATTCAAACGACGTGGTGATGATACCCGCTTTTGGAACCACCTTAGAATTAGAAAAAATAATAAACGACAAGGGAATAGAAATTCAAAAATACAATACCACCTGCCCATTTGTTGAAAAGGTTTGGAATCGTAGTGAACAAATTGCAAAAAAAGGATATTCTATTATCATTCATGGAAAACCAAAGCACGAGGAAACAAGAGCAACTTTTTCTCATGCCGCTTCCAACACTCCTACGCTAATTGTAAATGACATGAATGAAACCAAAATGCTAGGTGCATTCATACTTGGAAAATTAAGTGAAACTGATTTTATACAATACTTTGAAAAAAGATATTCAAATGGATTTAACCCAACACTCGATTTAGAAAAAATTGGTGTTGTTAATCAAACCACCCAATTAGCTACTGATACACAAGCCATTTCGGACTATTTAAAAAACATCATGGTCGAGAAATATGGTATTGAACATATAGAGTCCCACTTTGCCGAAACCAGGGACACGCTTTGTTATGCGACCAACGACAACCAGTCAGCTGTTATTGGGTTATTGGAAACTACAGCTGACTTGGCGATTGTAATGGGTGGAAAAAACAGTAGTAATAGCTCGCATTTAGTAGAATTATGCGAACAAAAATTGCCTACTTATTTCATTGATGATGCGAGTAAAATTATTGATGAATATGAAATCATTTCGAATGATTGGAAAACAAAAAATGCAATTAAAGTTAACAACTATATACCCAAAAAGTCAGTTGTAAAAATATTAATGACGAGTGGCGCAAGTTGTCCTGACGCGGTTGTTGAATCATCCATTCAAAAAATAGCAGGCTATTTTGGAAAACAAAATGAACTTGAACAACTAGCAAATGAATGGATGGAATATTAACCCATTCGCTCCAATGCCCATTTTAAAGCAATTTCAAATTGCTGTTGCTTGGTAATATGGCTGTTATCTAAAACCAACGCATCATCAGCTTGTTTGAGTGGGCTATGTTCCCTTGTACTATCCATTAAGTCTCTGTGTTGTAAATTTTCAGCAACCATTGCTAAAGTAATTGTTGGATCAACTGCTTGCAATTCTAATAATCTTCGATTTGCTCTAATCAAGGGATCAGCAGTTACAAATAATTTTAACTCGGCTTGCGGAAACACAACCGTACCAATATCTCGACCATCCATTACAATTCCTTTGTCAATACCCATTGCCTGTTGTTGTGCAACGGCAAAATCCCTTACAGCAGCAATCGAAGCAACTTCGCTTACTTTGGAACTCACACTCATTTCACGAATCAAGCTTTCTACATTTTCGTCATTTAAATAAATATCACTTTTTTGCGTATCAGCATTAAATTCAAAATGTAATTTAATATTATGCAAGGCACTTATAATTGATGCCTGATCATCAAATGCAATATGATTGCGCAAAAAATACAAAGCAATGGAACGATACATCGCACCCGTATCAATAAATACATATTCTAATTTAGTTGCCAAAGCCTTTGCTAATGTGCTTTTGCCACATGATGAATACCCGTCAATGGCTATAATTATTTTTTCGGTCATGACTCATTTTTAATCAACCGTAATGGTTTGTGTTTTAGGCATATTTGCATTCCGAATGGCAATTTGACGAACCGCAGTTGAAACAACTTCTCTCAATGCATTTTTTGAAATTTCATCCTCACCTACCATAGCTGGCACACCTGCATCACCACCCTCTCTGATAGATTGAACTAGTGGCACTTGTCCAAGGAATGGCAAATCGTATTCCGATGCTAAATTTCTTCCTCCCTCTTTACCAAATAAATAATATTTATTATTCGGCAATTCAGCCGGTGTAAAATATGCCATGTTTTCTACTAAGCCAATGATTGGCACTTTGACATTCGCTTGACCAAACATAGCAATTGCTTTTTTCGCATCGGCAAGTGCTACAATTTGAGGGGTAGTAACTATAACGACCCCCGTAACGGGTACGGTTTGCATGATTGTTAAATGAATATCGCCGGTACCTGGTGGCATATCAATAACTAAATAATCCAATTCCCCCCAATCCACTTCAGTGATAAACTGCCTTATAGCACTGCTAGCCATTGGACCTCTCCAAACAACCGCATCTTTTTCATCAACAAGTAATCCTATACTCATTAAGCTTATTCCAAATTTTTGAATAGGAATAATGATGCCTTGTCCATTTTCATCTTTCATTAACGGTCTTTGTCCTCTTACGCCAAACATAATAGGTACACTAGGCCCATAAATATCAGCATCCATTAAACCCACTTTTGCTCCACCCTCAGCCAATGCTAGTGCTAGATTTGCCGACACCGTACTTTTACCAACGCCTCCCTTACCACTCACTACTGCAATAATATTTTTAACTTTTGATAAAATTTTATCATCTGTTTTGCGAAGAGAAGTTGTGTTAGAAGTAAATCCTACTGTTATCATAGCTTCCTTATTGACTAATAATTTAATTGCATTTTCACATGCATTTTTCATTAAGTCCTTCATTGGACAAGCAGGTGTAGTTAATACAATTGTAAAGCTTACCTGAAGGCCATCAATTTTGATATCCTGTATCATATTCAAAGTCACCAAATCCTTTCCTAAATCGGGTTCTTGAACGTTACTTAATGCTTTTAGTATGTCTTCTGCTGTCATTTTGGAAGTTTTTGTTAAAAAGTTAAAAACAGGTACAAAGTTAACTCTTGCAGGGCTTATTTTCGCAAAAATTTGAACCATCTAGCTTAAATTTGTGCAGTCATGAATAAAACTATTTTATTACCCACTATTTTACTGTTTTGCTTGTTCAGTCAAACTGGATTTGCGCAACAAGCTACTTCAAATAGTCCCAATATTTATCGTGATTCAGTAGTACAGCTATATGGGGTTGTAATGACCGCCGACAGCTTAAAAGCTATCCCATTTGCTAGCATTGTGGTGAACAAAAAAGGAAGGGGCACCATCACCAATAATGATGGCGTTTTTTCAATTGCAGTGAATAAAGGCGAGAAAATAACTTTTACTTGTATTGGTTTCAAAGACCGAGTTATTTCAATTCCTGCAAACTTAGAAGGTAACCAATATAGTGTTATTCAATTAATGGTAAATGATACCAACTTTTTACCTGCTACCATTTTAAAACCTCGTCCTACGCGAGCACAATTTGAAAGGGATTTCGTGAATGCAAAAGTTGACGATGACTTATATGAGACAGCCAGAAAAAATACGAGTGATGTACAAAAAAGAATCATTCTTGCAAGTTTACCACGTGATGGTAAAGAAGCGGTAGGCGCTTCTTTAACTAACCAGGCTGCAAAATATTATTATTCAGGCCAATTGCCTCCTATGAATATTTTAAACCCTGTAGCTTGGAAAAGCTTTATTAATTCATGGAAGAGAGGGGACTTTAAATCAAAAAATTAAAAAATTGAACCATGCAAAATTCAATAAAAAGTGTTGCAGTAATAGGTGCTGGAACAATGGGAAATGGAATTGCGCATGTATTTGCACAAAAAGGATTTACAGTTCATTTGATTGACACAAATACAGCTATACTAGAAAAAGCAATAAGTACAATCACAAAAAATTTGGATCGTCAAATTAGTAAAGGAATTATTAGTCAAGAGGAAAAAGAACAATCACTTTTACGCATTTCAACTTATCAGTCAATAGCTTCAGGTGTTACTGATGTTGATTTAATCATTGAAGCCGCTACTGAAAATAGTATTATAAAAAAAGATATTTTCAAACAAATGGATGAATTTGCAAATGAGTATTGTATTTTGTCAACCAATACTTCCTCCATATCCATTTCTGAATTAGCTGCTGTTACTAATAGACCTCACAAAGTAATTGGCATGCATTTTATGAACCCCGTACCTGTTATGAAATTGGTGGAAATTATCAATGGTGATAAAACGGATGAAGCGACTACCCATACCATTGTCGAATTGACCAAAACGATTGATAAAATTCCTTGTGTTGTAAAAGATGCGCCAGGATTTATCGCCAATCGAATTTTAATGCCCATGATAAACGAAGCCATCATTGCTTTGTCTGAAGGCATTAGCGATGCGGCAACCATTGATCAAATTATGAAACTAGGAATGGCACACCCAATGGGACCATTGCAATTAGCAGATTATATAGGACTTGATGTTTGCAAAAATATTTTAGATATTATGCACGAAGGATTTAAAGATGATAAATACGCACCTTGCCCATTACTTATTCGTATGGTTAAAGAAGGTAATTTAGGCGTAAAAACGGGAAAAGGATTTTATACCTATTAAAATCACGTTTGACAACTCGGTTAGCGGTATAAATATTCGTTTGTATTACGCAATAAGATCTGTCGAGAAAGTCACCCCTTGCAAGTCGGCCATTTTATTTAACACTTCTTCAAGGCGATGTTTTGGGATGCCAATTTTCAACTCCACAAATAATTGTGCAATTTGTTCCACAACCGAACAATTATAATACTTTACAATCATCATCACTTCGTTCATTTTTTGATAATCAAAACAAAGCTTGTACGTTATTTCAACAGGCTTTTGTACAATAGGCGATAATTGTAAAGCAAGAGAGGTTACTGTTTTATATGCATTTATTAATCCTGGAACACCTAATAAAGTGCCGCCAAAATACCTCACCACCACCACCATAATATTGGTTAATTGCTTACTATCAATTTGACCAAGAATAGGTCTTCCAGCCGAACCTGCTGGCTCACCGTCATCACTTACTCTAAAAGTTGACCCATCAATACCAATGCGATAAGCCAAGCAATGATGAACAGCTTTGGGATGCTCTTTTTTTAGCAATGTCAATTGTTTTTTACAGGTATCTATATTTTGTACAGGAAAACTATACGCTAAAAACTTACTGCCTCTGTCCTTAAATTCGGCAATAGCAGGTTGCTCAATCGTATTGTAAAAAAAAGGGTCCATTTATAAATTGCTGAATAATAACAGCGCAAAGCTAACTCATAATGATCAATCATTTGTAACATTGCATTATGAGTTTACAAGCATTAAAGCAAACCATCAAGCAAGCGTTAGCGAATGATTATGAAAGTATTGAATTGAATAGCTTATTGGCTATCTTATTCGAACATTTCACTGGCTGGAATCAAATCCAACAGGTACTCAATAAGGAGGAAAAACTTTCTCCGCAAATGGAGTCTGCAATTTTAGAAGCCGTTGAATTTTTGAAAAAAGGGAAACCCATTCAATATATAACCGGGAAAGCTTGGTTTATGGGAAATGAATTTTTAGTGAATGAGCATGTATTAATTCCTCGACCTGAAACCGAAGAATTAGTTGACTGGGTTATTGAATACGCTACTATTAAAAACAAAGCGCTTCAAATATTGGATATTGGAACAGGTTCTGGCTGTATTCCTATTTCTTTAAAATTAGCATTACCCAATTGCACTATTACGGGCTTGGATATAAGTGACACTGCTTTACCTGTTGCTAAACAAAACGCAAGTATGTTGAGTGCTGATATTAGTTGGCTCCAAGAAGACATATTAGATACCACTTACTTGCCTAATAACTATGATATTATTATTAGCAATCCTCCTTATATCCCATTTAAGGAAAATGTAAACATGCAAGTGCAAGTGAAAAACTTTGAACCGAATATTGCCTTATTTGTAACCAATGAAGATCCACTCATTTTTTATCGTGTCATTGCTAGATTAGGTAAACAATATTTAAGTCCTAATGGTCAACTATTTTTTGAAATGCATTATGACCAAGGGAAAGCATTACTCTCTTTATTCGATGAAATAGGATATCATGCCGAATTGAAACAGGATATGTTTGGAAAAGACAGAATGTTAAGGGCAAGTCTAAAAGAAAATAAAAAATAACATTAGTGCGATGGGTCAACTGCAACTACAGGAGTCGCGCCTAATTGTTTAATAATTTGCATCACCTGTATAGTTACTCCCAGTTTTGCAACACTATCTCCATTGATAACCACAGAAGGCTTTTCAGTTTCTTTGCCTAAAAAAGTTTTTAATTGCCCTGATAAAGAGTCTATCAAAACTGGGGTAGATCCAATAAATAAATGTTGGTCCTTATCAATGGTAACCACCACAGTTTGCTTGGCCTTTGTATCGCTAGCTGACTTTGGGTTAGATACTTTAATTACATTAGGATTGGCTAAAGTAGAAACAATCAAAAAGAATAATAATAGTATAAACAATATATCATTCAGTGCACCTGTATGCACTTCGGGTTGGTCTCTTAATCGCTTTCTTAAATTCATAATCTTATATTAGGAATGCGAGGTTTCTTGTAAAATGTCTAGAAAATCGGCACTTGCTACTTCCATTTTATTGGCTGCTTTATCAATTTGAGTTGACAAAAAATTGTGACCAACATAAGCAATTAATCCAATAATCAAACCTGTTGCTGATGTTATCATTTTAGTGTAAATGCCTCCTGCAATCGTATTTAAAGTATACTCACCTGTAGACGCAATTCCATAAAATAATTGCACCATTCCAACAATCGTTCCCAAAAAACCAAACATGGGAGCAATACCTGCAACTAATGACAAAATATTTAAGTTGCGCTCCATAGAATACATTTCTAACCTTCCTACATTTTCCATACTTTTTTCAATAGCATCTAATGGCTTACCTATTCTCATTAATCCTTTTTCGATCATTTTAGCAACTGGATTTTCAGCACTTTTTGCAACACTTTTAGCTGCACTTGTATTGCCAGATAATAAATGATCCTTAATGATTGACATAAAATTTGGATCCACGGCACTTGCTTTTTTAATCGCCATTAAACGTTCGATGAAAACAAAAATCGCAATTACTAATAATGCATATAAGGGGTACATAATCCACCCACCCTTTTGCAATAAACTAATCAATGAGATTTTATTTTCTGCTACGTCTAACAAATATAACATATGCTATTTTTTATTTTCTAAAGTTAATTTATTTCAACCAAATTTACCAATACTTCTATAGCCTTTAGCATATCTCTAACACCTATCCATTCATGTTTACTATGAATCGCTTGCATGCCTGTGAAAATATTAGGAGTAGGTAATCCCATAAAGCTCATCCGACTTCCGTCAGTCCCACCTCGAATGGGACTTATTTTAGGTTCCACGCCAACTTTTTTATACGCCTTTAATGCCTTCTCAGAAATAGTAGGGTGATGATCCAATACTTCTCTCATATTTCTATACTGCTCGGTTATTTCCATGTTCAATTTGACATTTGAAAAATCGGTATTGGAACGCACAATTTCGGCTGCAATATTAAATAATCTATTAGCATGATTTTTGAGTTGCTCAGTATCAAAATCACGTACCAAAAATTCAATCCTTGCTTTTTCAGCTCCACCTTCAATTCGATTTGGATGTATAAAACCAACTCTATTTTCAGTATGTTCAGGGCACCATTCATTTTGTGGCAAGGCCGCAATGATATGTCCTGCTACTTTAATAGCGTTTTGCATAACACCCTTTGCTGCACCAGGATGCGCTATAACACCATCAATATGTAAGACTAAATAATCGGCACTAAAAGTTTCCATTTCAAAACATCCAATTTCTCCACCATCTAATGTATATCCATAGTCTGCGCCTAATTTTTTTAAATCCAATTTGTCGGTTCCTCTCCCTACTTCTTCGTCAGGTGTAAATAATATTTTTACATCGCCATGTTGCATTTCCGAATGCTGCATCAAATATTTCGCCATCTCCATAATAATGGTTACGCCTGCTTTATCATCAGCTCCCAATAAAGTTTTACCTGATGCTGTAATGATCATATCCCCAATGAACTCTTTTAAATATGGATATTGATTTGTTGTAATTACTTGATTGGTATCATCAGGTAAAACAATGGGTTCACCGTCATATTGTTGATGAAGTATGGGTTTTACATTGGTGCCACTACAATCAGGTGCGGTATCGACATGGGCACAAAAACAAATCACAGGATTAGTAGAAGTAACGGTTGAAGGAATAGTGGCCATTACATAGCCATACTCATCCAAATGAGCATCCTTAATTCCTATTTCCAATAATTCAGCTACCAATAATTCAGATAAGTTTTTTTGATTACTTGAGGATGGAAATGTTAAACTATTAGGATCGCTTTGTGTGTCAATTTTTGCATATCGCATGAATCTTTCCGCCACTGAAATTGCATTTAATTCCATATTTTCAAGTAGTTATTAAGTTAAAGAAATGATTTTTAAATATTATTTTGTTGGAATTACCATCTAGTTATATAAATGAAGATAATTTGAATTTGTCGAATAAAAAAGGCGTTCCAAAATTTGGAACGCCTTAACAAATGAGCTTACTTATAAAAATTTCCTCGCTAAATGACTTTACTAAAAATCAGTAATAATCTTAGATGGAGTATCAATATTCACTAACTCTAAATCAAAAATTAAATCTTGACCAGCCAATGCGTGGTTAGCATCTAATACGACTACCTCGTCCTTTACTTCAACTACTATAACTTGAAATTGTTGACCTTGACCATTATTCATGGTAAGCGCCATGCCTACTTCCGGATTTAAATCAGGAGGAAATTGCGTTTTAGGGAATTCAACAATCATTTCTGGTTGTTTTGGACCATACGCTTCCATAAATGGAATATTGACTGTTTTTTTGTCTCCAACTTTCATTCCTAATACTCCGTTATCAAAACCAGGAATAACCATCCCGCTTCCAACTTCGAATTCTAATGGTGCTCTTCCATTTGAAGAATCAAAAACTTCTCCATTCGTTAAAGTACCATGATAATGCACTTGAATGGTATCTCCTTTTGTTACTTGTTGCATATTGTATTTTTTAAATAAAGCGCCTAGGGCACAAAGGGCAAAAGTACATAATTATGGCAGATAAACTAACTTTGCCTCATGGACAAAAAACCTAGGATTGTTTTTATGGGTACCCCCGCTTTTGCGGTGGCTTCTTTGAGCGCCTTATTGGATGCTGAAATGAATGTTGTTGGAGTCGTTACCGCTCCTGATAAGCCCGGTGGCAGAGGAATGCAGCTTCAGCAAAGTGCTGTAAAACAATTTGCCATTGCCCATAATTTGCCATTATTACAACCAACCAAGCTAAAATCACCTGTATTTTTTGAAGCATTAAGGTCATTGAAACCCGATTTGCAAGTGGTAGTCGCCTTTAGAATGTTACCTGAACAAATCTGGTCCTTCCCTCCCATGGGAACATTAAATGTACACGGTTCCTTACTACCACAATATCGTGGTGCAGCCCCAATCAATTGGGCCATAATCAATGGCGAAAAAGAAACAGGGGTTACCACTTTTCAATTACAACATGCTATTGATACGGGAGATATATTGCTACAGGATCGAATTCCTATTTCAGAAAATATGACAGCGGGTGAATTGCACGATACCATGATGAATGTTGGAGCTAATTTATTGGTAAAAACCCTCCATGGTTTAATAGCTGGCACTATAAAATCTGTTCCTCAAGATAATGCCATTACATCAAATGACATAACCATCCAACATGCCCCAAAAATATTTACAGATAATTGTCAAATAAACTGGGAAGCCCCAGTACAATCTATTCATAATCACATACGCGGCTTGGCACCATTCCCAGGAGCTATTACTAAAGTGGATGGCAAAATTGTAAAACTATTTAGTACCTCCATAGAAAGTCAAAACAAAACTGAAAAACCAAAAGAACAACCCGGCACTTTTGTAACAGATGGTAAAACTTTTGCAAAATTTGCTTGCACCGATGGATACATTCAACTCAACGATATTCAATGGGAAGGAAAAAAAAGAATGCCTATTGTTGACTTTTTAAGAGGCTACAGAAAACCTTAATGTTTTGCTGTCAAAAAACAGCTCAATGAAAATTATGATAAACTTATTGTAATATTTGTACAAATTCATTCTCTTCAACAATACCAGTTTTTCTCCAAACTTCTTTTCCATTTTTATAAATAATGAAAGTTGGGAGTGTTTCAAATTGAAGTTGCTTCATAACATCCAAATCAACACCGCCATCAACCGCTAGGAAATAAAGTTTATTTGCAAATTGACTTTTCACTTTATCAATTACAGGTAACATTTTACGACAAGGTGGACACCATGTTGCGCCTATATCTACCAATACTAATTTATTCGCCGCAATCACATGATCAAAATCCTCCACCTTCATTTGTACCGTATTATTAGATCCTTCAACAGGTAGCCCTTTCATTTTCCAATTACTCATGCCTCCTTCTAAATTCACCACTTTATACCCTTTTTCAATAAGATTGCTTTGCGCTGCAGCACTTCGCCCACCTGCTTGACAATAAATATAAACTGTTTTGTTTTTATCTAAATGTTGTGTGCGTGATTCAAACTCCTTTTGATCATTCCAATTCGCTTGCAATGCATTTTTAATGTGCCCTCCTTGGTATTCAGTAGCCGTTCTTACATCTAAGATTTGCGTTGAGGGTTGCTGAATGGCATTTTGAAAACTTTGAGCAGAAATAGTCGTGTTTTCACTTTTTTGTTGCGCACAGCTAACAACAAATAATGCCAATGAAAAAAGGCATGCACAAAATTTGCATTTCATAGTAAATAATTAATAGGTAACAGAAACAGGGAAGGTCTTATTATTAATGCCTAAAATAGCGGCAGCTGCATCGTTTAATCGATATTGAACTGAGTTACCCACTTCAGGTAAAGCATTAATCACTTTAGCACATATACTTTTTAAATCAGGGGTTGTGATTCGAACAATGGTACCAACAGGTAATAAATTTGTTAGCACGTAAAACTTTTTATCATCCCAGCCACTAATGCTTTTGAATACCGCAGCGGTACCTTCGAGTGTTTGAAAAGATGCAGCGCGATTTTTGGAAGCAAACAAAGAAGCAAAATATCCTTCATTGTCTTTACTTCCTCCATTAATGAAGGATGATTTATTTACGCTATCTGAGATTCTTGCTTTTTCCATATTTAAAGCAATCATTTGCTTTGGACCGTCTCCAGTTTTGTCAACAACTGTGGTTTGTATTTTTGCAGTAACATCACTACTTGAATTCTTGTGATATTTAGCATGCTTAGATCTTCCTTTAGCGTAAGTTTTTCTTCCTTTCTTAACTTTATTAGACTTCTTCGCTACTTTATTTTTTGATGATCCTGAAACACGATGCGTGGAATGCTTCGTTGACTTTCGCTTTGCAGCAAAGGTCAATTCACTAGAAAAAATCCCAATGATCATTAATGATAATAAAATAACTCTTTTAAACATGTCGCAAAGTTACAAAATACAAATGCAAAGTAAAAGCCAATATTAATATTAAATTAAAAATTATGTATAAGTATCAGTATTTCAAAAGCCTCCATTCATTAGGATAATAATTATTTAACCTATTGGGAAGTAATTTAGCCCATCCAAGTCGAATACCCATGTAGGAAAGGACGTTCCATCCCTTTTTCCCGGGTATGACCAAATCAGATCTTCTTAAATAGCTTAAGGCAGTTGCTAGATCTACGGATATGCTTTCGTATGGTATAACTGCCCAGTCGCTAACAGCTAATGCATGTGAAGGAATTAAATCATTGCCTTTTATTTCGCCTATGGCAAGCCCTATTTTTTTAATGTATAAATTTTTCAACAAAGCCTTTACCTGAATTTCAAAAAGACGATCTATCGCAATGATCATTTGTTGATGTAGGATAAAAGTATAGTTTAAGGGTAATTCAAAATGTCCTGACAAAACGCCCATCTCCTTTTTTGAAATGTCATTCCAACTAAAATCAGCTGAATAATACCCCGTATTATTTTCACTTATTTTTTGAAATACTGCTACAAAAAAACCTTCGCCTTTTATTTTGTCTGGATAAAACCTATATCCTTTTGCTTTATGTTCAGGACTTTCTGTTTCAATAATTTGCCAATCACTTGGTATAGGGATGGGCACATTTTGCATACCCCCCATACTACAAATATGATCCATGATTTTTTCATCCTCTTCAAACGAATAGGAACAAGTTGCATATATCAAATACCCGGCTTCTTTTAAGGCAACCAAACTGTCTTCAATAATCCTTTCCTGTCTTGTGCTACAATGCTTAACACTTTCCTCACTCCATTCTTTAATGGCGTCAGGGTCTTTTCTAAATAACCCACTCCCGCTGCAGGGTGCATCAATTAGCATTAAATCAAAAAATTGCGGGAGTGCTTTAAAATGAGCTGGATCATTTTGAGTGACAATTACATGATCGCTCCCCCACTTAGTTATGTTTTCAACAAGAATTGCATTGCGAGATTTAATCGTTTCATTCGCTACCACTAATCCTTTTCTAAAATAATTAGCTAATAAAGTTGATTTGCCGCCAGGTGCAGCACAGAGGTCTAAAACAACTTTTTCAGTAGGCGAAGTAACAATATGATTCAAAATATGTTGTATGAACATACTACTTGCTTCCTGAACATAATAGGCGCCTGCATGCCACAATGGATCGGCTGCAAAAACAGGCCTAGCATTCAAATACCTGCCTTCTGTACACCATGGTATTTGTTGTGCATTCTTTAAAAATGCATGTTCATGCACATTAAATGGCTTTGCTGAATTTATTCTTACTGAGGTTACTTGATCTTGTATTTCATGCACCTGTTCAAAACTTTGTCTGTCAAAGCCAGGCAACCCTGCTAATGATTTTATAAATGATTCAGGTAACAAATAATTTTTATTTAATAGCGAATTGCAAAATGTTCTTTTTCTTTTTGGGCTTGTCTTACAAAAACCAGTCCTATGAAAAATAAATCAATTGTTAAAGTAACATGCGCGTCTTGCTTAATTTCTTCCCACGCTTTTTCCATTTCATCACTCCAATGTATGTCATCAAATATTAAAATGGAATGATCGTTTGCTTTTTCGAGTAGCTGTTTGAAATAATTTATAGTAGGTTCGTATCTATGATTCCCATCAACATAAGCAATGCCGAGCTGATCAATAGATTTTAAATAGCACGGAAGTGTTTCATCAAAATCGCCTTCAACCATTTCAACATTTGTAATGCCTAGTCTAGAAAATGTTTTTTTTGCTATCGACGCAACACTCGGCGCTCCTTCCATAGTGACCACATTTGCATTGTTATCGGCAGCAGCTAAATAACAAGTCGTAATACCCAGCGAGGTTCCCATTTCTAGTATTTCGCTTGGCTTATAGTATGCGGCAATTTTATATAGCAATAAGCTATACTTTTTAGGCTTCAAAGCGACTTTTGCAATTTGTTGAATGGATCGCATGCTATCAACCGATTGTCTTGATCCTGCTCCCCTATCCCAAACTTTTACCATTTCACTGTTTTGCAACAATTCTTTTCTATAAAGTTCAATGTCGTCTAATTGATAATTAGCAACCTGCTTGTTTAATACCTGTTTAATAAAATGATAAACAAAAGGAGAATGAACGCCATGACCCCTGCCATTAGATGACATCCATAAATACTTTATATACTTTATAATTAAATGAAATGAAGAATACATAATTAATTTCTTTGCCAACATTCAAAATCAAAACTATACAAATGTTTTTCGTCTGCCTGATGCGACTCAACACTTGTTAAATTCCATGTTTTATCTAATGCTGGGAAATAAGTATCTCCTTCAATATGTGTATGCACTCTTGTAAACCAAATTTTATTCGCTATCGGGATTGCTAATTCGTAAATCTGACCACCGCCAATTACCATTAATTCCTTATAATTATTTTTAGTTGCTAATTCGACCCCTGCAGCTAAACTATTTACCACATGTGCTCCTTCAATCTTTAATCCATCTTGGTTTGTGATAATAATATTCATTCTTCCAGGCAATAACTTATTACCCATTGACTCAAATGTTTTGCGCCCCATTAACACAGGCATAGCCCAAGTAGTATTTTTAAAAAAGCGCATGTCCTTAGGCAAATGCCATAATAACTTATTGTCTTTGCCAATAGCATTGTTTTCAGATGCGGCTACAACGAGCGTTATATTCATGCTTTTAATTTAATAGTTATACCGCAACTGGAGCTTTAATTCCTGGATGGCATTCATAATTTTCCAGGCTAAAATCTTCAAATTTAAATGAGAAAATGTCTTTAACCTCAGGATTGATTTTCATGGTTGGCAACTTAAAGGGTGCTCGACTTAATTGCAATTTAGCTTGCTCAAAATGATTGTTATATAAATGTACGTCACCAAAACTGTGCACAAAATCGCCATATTCCAAGTCACATACTTGCGCAATCATCATTGTCAGTAATGCATAGGAAGCGATATTAAATGGTACTCCTAAAAAAACATCAGCACTACGTTGATATAATTGGCAACTTAACTTACCATCCGCTACATAAAACTGAAACATATTATGACAAGGCATTAGCGCCATTTGTTTCAAATCACCCACATTCCATGCGCTAACAATTAGTCTTCTGCTATCTGGTGTTTTTTTAATTTGATCAATAAGCTCCGTGATTTGATCAACAACAATTCCATTTGCACCTTCCCAACTTCTCCATTGTTTACCATAAACAGGTCCCAAATCGCCATTTACATCGGCCCACTCATCCCAAATACGAACCCCATTATCAGTTAAATATTTTATATTGGTATCGCCTTTTAAAAACCAAAGTAATTCATAAATGATACTTTTTAAATGTACTTTTTTGGTCGTAACTAAAGGGAAACCCTCTGATAAATTAAAACGCATTTGATATCCAAAACAGCTTTTAGTACCTGTGCCCGTTCGGTCAGTTTTTTGAGTACCGTTTTCAAGGATATGTTCTAATAATTTCAAATATGGTTGCATGCTGCAATTTACAACCATTGATGCTGAACAAATAATTTTTTTAAATGTATGGGGAGAAGCTGTGAAAATATAAATTTAAGGTCTATTTAGCCTTACGACGTTTTAGTTCCTTTTTCAACAACAATAGCTCATTGTTGGTTTGGCCATTGACACTGCTATTTTCCTCGGCACGACGCATTAAATAAGGAATAACCTCGTTAATTGGACCATAGGGAAGATACTTACTTACATTATATCCCATTATGGCCATATTAAAAGTGATATGATCTCCCATTCCATAAAGTTGAGAAAAATGAATTTGATGGCTATTATTGGGAATACCCAATTGCTGCATATTATTTGCAATTTGCAAATTACTTTTTTCATTGTGCGTTGCCAATAATAAGGAAATGGTTTCTTTATTTTCCAAGCAATATAAAGCAGCTGCGTTGAAATCCTTGTCGGTCGATTCCTTGTCTATATGTATTGGAGATGGATAGCCATTTTTTTGAGCACGTGCTCTTTCCTTTTCCATATAGGCGCCCCTTACTAGTTTCGCACCCAACAAAAAGTTTTTCTCTTTTGAAATTCTATGAGAAAGTTGCAAAAAATGTAAACGATCATTCCTATACAATTGATAAGTGTTGTAAACAATTACCTTTTCCTTATTATAAATGGACATTAATTCAATCGCTAACCTATCAATTGGATCTTGTATCCAAGTTTCTTCAGCATCCAACAAAATGCCAATTCCTTTTTCTTGCGCAACATCACAAATTGCAACCATACGCTCTCTAACCCTTTGCCATGCTGCATCCTCGGACTCGCTATCATGAACACCACTTCTTAATCGGGGCGCCTCATTTAAATTTTCTAATAATTTATGGCTTGCAATACCCGTTAATTTAACACTCACAAAAGGAATATTATTTTGCGTTGCAGCAAAATCAATTTCTTCAATTATATGTTCAGTAACAATATCAAAATTTGCTTCCCCTTCTTTGGCCTCAACACCATAATCTAAAATAACTTGCACCCCATAGGATCCTAATAATTTACTTGTCCTTGCTGACTCTTCCAATGTTTCACCTCCAACAAACTGTTTAAAAACGGTGCTTCGTAATAAGCCATTTATAGGTAACCCTAATTTTATAAATACCGGCGTTAATTTAGTTGCCAATGCCACCATGATTGGACTTTGAATAATACTAATCAAAAATTTTGCTTTCTTCAAATCTGAAGTACTCTTATATGCAAACGCATTATGGGTGTTTTCAAAAGATAGGCTCATACTAACATTGGTTCGTATGGCAAATATCGGTTTCAAAAAGGGAATAGCAAAGAATTATTACCTTTAAATTACGTTACCTAAATAATTGATTCGTATGAAAATTATAAAGACAGAGATTTACAAATTTAAAATTCCCATGATTCCTTTCACCATTGCAACTGGAACCATGGAATATGCTCAAAATATCTTAATCAAAATTCATACTAGCGAAGGGATTATAGGTTATGGAGAATGCTCAGCCTTCCCAATGATTGTTGGTGAAACACAAACAAGCTGTTACCAACATGCGAAAGACTTTGCTGCCTATTGGATAAGTAAAAATCCATTGGCAATTGCTGATAGATTAAAGGAATTAGACAACATTATAGCAGGCAACTATACTATAAAAAGTGCTTTTGATATTGCCTTATACGACATTGCCGCTAAGGCTGCCAACCAGCCTTTGTATGCGTTTTTAGGAGGTCAACAAAAAGCCATAGAATCCGACTTAACCATTGGCATTGACACCCCCGAAAATATGGCAAAGCAAGCCATTGAATTTAAAGAAAAGGGTGTGAATGTTATTAAAGTAAAACTGGGAAAGGACCCGAAAATGGATGTTGATAGAATCAAACAAATTAGAGCCGCCATAGGTGATCAAATAAATATTAGAATAGATGCCAATCAAGGTTGGTCAAAAGAAGACGCCTTAACTGTTTTACAAAATTTGGCCTCATTTGACATTGAATTTTGCGAGCAACCAATGCATAAATATTATGATGATTATTTACCAGCGCTTTGTGCAGCATCTCCCATTCCAATTATGGCCGACGAATCGGTATTTACACACCATGATGCTAGAAAACTTATTGCCAATAAGGCATGTCATTTAATTAATATCAAATTTTCAAAAAGCGGAGGCATCCATGAGGCAATCAAAATACATGACATTGCTAAAGAAAATAATATTGCATGCATGATGGGTGGCATGCTTGAAAGCAGGTTGGCATTAAGTGCTAAAATGCATTTTGCCATGGCAAAATGCAACATCAAATATTATGACATGGACACATGTTTGCTAGGTCATTTAGAGGATCCTATTATTGGTGGTGTTCAATTTAATGGCATGCATTTAAGCATAGGGGATCAGCCAGGAATCGGCGCTGAAGTTGACCAAACTTATCTTTCCAAACTCGAACACTGCATAGTATAAGTATTTGTATCTTTGTTTTATAATTACAAATTATGGAACCAAGAAAAGCAATTGACTCTTATATTACCATGAATGAATTGGTTTTGCCAAATGACACCAATACATTTGGGGATTTAATGGGAGGTAAACTTATGTACTGGATGGATATTGCTGCCTATTTATCGGCATCCAAACATTGTAATTCCGCAGCAATGACTGCGTCGGTTGACAATTTAAGTTTTAAAACACCCATCAAATTGGGTAACGTAATTTGTATAGAAGCAATTGTTACACGTGCTTTTAATACCTCCATGGAAATACATTTAAAAGTTTGGAATCAAAATATGATCACGCAAACAAGGGTAATGAGTAATGAGGCATTTTTTACTTTTGTTGCCTTAGATGAAAACAAGAGACCAAAACAAGTGCCTGCTGTTATACCCGAATCCGACGAAGAGATTAAGTATTATGAAGGTGCATTAAGAAGAAGACAAATGAGGTTAATTCTTTCTGGCAAAATGAAACCAGATGATGCGCCGGAATTAAAAGCTTTTTTTACACAAGACTAAACAAAAAATTAACCATGAATTAAGTCGATTGCTTTAATTCATGATGCTTTCCTTTTAGCATATAAGCCTTACTTTGCTCAATAGCATCCATTACCTGATCTAAAATATCTTCAACAGTGCCATCGTAATTTATTTCCAAAGGTGCTTTAAATCGAATGGTCAAAGGCGTTCCCACTTTTTTAAACGTAAGCCCTTTTTTGGTAAATGCCCTCCAAAAACCATTGATAACTACAGGAACAACTATAGGTTTATTATTTTTTATGATATGTGCCGTTCCTTTTCGACCAGGAGCAAACGGTTTAGTAGTGCCTTGGGGAAATGTGATTACCCAGCTTTTTGACAATGCTTGATCAATTTTTTGTGTATCCACTTCGTCTCTATCTCTTTTTACATCCTGCCCTTCTACCCTCCAAGTTCTTTTAACCGTAAGCGCACCACCAAGTTTAAATAACCTTGAAAGCCAGTTACTATTCATAGTTTCCTCAGCAGCAACAAAATATACGTTTGTAAATGGATTTAGTAAATAATAAGGTATCCCTAGTCTATTAAACTTATTCCATTTTACAGCACAAAAAATGTGTACAAAAGCTATTACATCACCAAAATAAGTTTGATGATTACTTACAAATAAAACATTCTTTTTAGGTAAATTTTCCAAAATCTCACTCCCTTCAATTTCTACTTTGTTAAATAGCGCAAGCCCTGGATAAGTGAATAGTCCAACAATACCATATATAAGTGAGCGAAAAATTCGAATTTGTTTTAATCGTTCTATAATTGACATTAGTATGTAAATTGTTAGACGTGCAAGATACTACAAATATTGTATCTTTAGGCAATGAAAAAGTCAGCCGTAATATTTGATATTGATGGTTTATTAATTAACAGTGAGCCATTGTGGAACAAAGCGGCCACTGAAATTTTTAGACAATATGGCATCACTTTAACGGAACAACAATTTGCATTTACCACTGGACTTAGATCTAAGGAATTTGTTGCTTATTGGTTGCATCAATTTAATGTTCCTGCAAGTCAAAACGAAATTGCAGAAAAAAAAATTATTCAACTAGCATTATCCCTTATTGATTCAGAAGCCACCTTGATGCCAGGTGTTGAACATATTTTTGAATTTTTTCTGAAAAAAGAATTTAAAATTGGTTTGGCAACTTCATCCCCTATCGAACTTATAGAATGGGTGAAAGATAAGCTAGGTATTAGAAGATACATACATGCTAGTTGTTCAGCACAACACTTAATCTATGCAAAGCCACACCCTCAAGTATATTTAGATTGTGCAGCTGCTATGCATACCAATCCATTGTCATGCATTTGTTTCGAAGACTCCTTTTATGGACTTATTGCAGCTAAGGCCGCACGAATGACTTGCGTTGTAGTGCCTTCTGCAGAACATTCAAAGTTGGAACATTGGGGAGCGGCTGACTTAAAGCTTTCGTCTTTGCAAAATTTTGGAGCCTTACATTTTAACATGCTCAATAACTAAAATAAATAAGTTCAAATGAAACTTGCAAAAGAAGTTATTGGGAAAGAATTAGCATTGTTTGAAAGCCATTTCAAGGAAGCGGTTAAAAGTAGAGTGTCTCTATTGGACCGCATCATGCAATACATTGTAAAAAGAAAAGGCAAGCAAATGCGCCCTATGTTTGTGTTGTTATCCGCTAAACTAAATGGCGAAATAAATGACGCTTCTTATCGTGCTGCTAGCTTAGTTGAGTTATTACATACCGCTACACTTGTTCATGATGATGTAGTTGACGATGCATTAGAGCGCAGAGGAATGTTTTCCATAAATGCATTATGGAAAAACAAAATAGCAGTATTGGTCGGCGACTACCTTTTATCAAAAGGATTATTGCTGTCATTGGAAAATAAGGACTTTGAAATCCTAACGATTCTTTCCACGGCAGTAAAAAAAATGAGTGAAGGCGAATTGTTGCAAATAGAAAAAACCAGGAACTTGAATTTTGATGAATCCATTTACTATGAAATCATCAATGGGAAAACCGCAAGCTTATTGTCATCTAGTTGTGCCGCCGGAGCTTCATCAGTAACAACCGACGAAGCTATTATCAATAAAATGAAGTTGTTTGGAGAGATGGTCGGAATGGCATTTCAAATCAAAGATGATTTATTTGATTATGGCAATATAGCCGTTGGTAAACCAACTGGGAATGATATCAAAGAAAAAAAGCTGACCTTGCCATTGATTCACATATTGCAGAAAGTAGATTCAAAATTAAAAAATGAAATCATCTATATTGTAAAAAATAATAACAACGATAAAGACAAAGTCAAATTTGTAATTGATAACGTTGTAAAATATGGTGGGATAAATTATGCTACTGAAAAAATGAATGAATACCGAGACAAAGCAATTGAAATATTACACTCCTTCCCCGAAAGTCCATCAAGATCGGCTTTAGAAGAACTTGTTCTTTACACAACAGACCGACCTTACTAATGGAAAAAAGATGGAACCTGATATCAGCCGATAGTACAAAAGTGCAGTCCCTACAAACTGGATTAAAAATACATCCAATACTTTGTGAATTGCTGGTGCAAAGAGGCATTAGCAGCTTTGAGGAAGCTAAATTGTTTTTCAGACCAAGTTTAGATCATTTACATGATCCATGGTTAATGAAAGATATGCAAAAGGCGGTTGATCGTATTAAGGTTGCCACCCAACAAAATCAGAAAATTTTAGTATTCGGTGATTACGATGTTGATGGGACTACTTCAGTCGCTACCCTATACCAATTCCTGCTTAATTTAACTGACAAGGTTGATTATTATATTCCACATAGATATAAAGAAGGATATGGTATTTCAAAAATTGGAATTGACTTTGCTAAGGAAAATGGCTTTGACTTAATTATTTCGGTTGATTGTGGAATTAAATCCAAAGAACTAATAAGTTACGCAAAGGAAATGGGGATGGATTTTATTATTTGTGACCACCATTTACCTGACGATATTTTACCACCTGCAGTTGCCATTTTAAATGCAAAACAAATTGATTGTTATTATCCATACAAAGAACTTTGCGGATGCGGTGTCGTATTTAAATTAATCACAGCCCTGGCACAAACCTATGATTTACCTGCTGATACTTATTTACAATATCTGGACTTAGTGGCAACGGCCATCGCTGCCGATATTGTACCCATTACAGATGAAAATAGAACCCTTGCTTTTTTTGGGGTGCAAAAAGTGAATGAAAACCCTTCACCTGGCTTAAAAGCATTGATGGAATTAGCGAATCAAAGTGGCACTATGCGCATAACCAATTTGGTATTCGCAGTGGCGCCTCGTATTAATGCAGCGGGGCGAATGGATGATGCAAAAAAAGCAGTGCAATTATTTATTGAAAAAGATTATGACAAAGCATTAGCCTTTGGTGAAATTTTACAACAGGATAATTTAGATCGCCGCGAAGCGGACACCTATATCACAGAAGAAGCCTTAGCTCAAATAGAAAATGACCCGTATCATACCAACAAGAAATCATCAGTTGTTTTCAAAGCCGATTGGCATAAAGGAGTAGTTGGAATTGTAGCAAGTCGTTTAATTGAAAAATATTACAAACCTACCATTGTATTAACACAAAGCGGGGATGTGATTACAGGAAGTGCGAGAAGCGTAAATGGTTTTAATTTATACGAAGCATTGCATGCATGTCGAACACACTTATTGGGCTATGGTGGACATTTCGCTGCAGCTGGAATGACCATGGATGTGAATGCATTGGAAGGATTTAAAATAGCGTTTGAAAATGCTGTTTCTGAACGCATCACTGAATCCCAATTAACGCCAGAAATTACTATTAACGCCGAGCTTCCTTTAGATGATATTAGTTTGCAGTTTTATCAAATTATTTCACAAATGGAACCCTTTGGCCCCGACAATATGCGTCCATTGTTTATTGCAAAGGGTGTGATTGACACTGGCTATTCAAAACTAGTGAAGGACCTGCATATTAGTTTTAATGTGACTCAAGGGCGTAATGCGGTGCGTGGCATTGGTTATAACATGCCAGAACATATTAAAATTGTAAAATCAGGCAAACCGTTTGATATTGTTTTTCAATTGCAGTTAAATGAATGGCAAGGAAGCCAAACTGTTCAAATGCAAGTAATGGATATCAAACCTTCCGAAAATTTAAAATAATTGTATCATACAATTGAAAATAAAAAAGCGAACATTCAGCGTTCGCTTTTTTATTTTTAGTATGCTTAGTGTTAAAAATTATCGACTATTTTAATAAGTCAACACTTCTATTAATAAAATTAGTCAACTCAGACCCCATTAATAAGCCTTGAGATAGCAACGCTAAGTCGGCTAAATTTCTAGCCTGTTTTTGTTGCTTATCTGAATCTGATTGTTTTAAAAGTGCTTGGTAAATTGGATGGTTACCATTTATTGTTAAATGCACTTCGTCTGGCATTTGAGCATAAAAGGCAGTCATTCCTCCTCCACCCATACTTGCCATGTCCTTCATTCTTCTCATAAACTCAGGGCGCGTAGCAATTACAGGAGCGACATCAGCACTTAAGCCCTTCACCTCAACGGTCAAAGTGATATTTGGAACTTGGAATTCAAATAATTGTTTTGCCTGTTCAACTTCCTCTATCGTTAAAATTGAATCAACATTTTCTTGTTTATCAATTAGGTTGTCAACCACATCGGCGTCTACTCTTACAAATTGAACACCTTCCCATTTCATTTCTACATTATTAATAAATGCAGCATCAACCATGGTTTCTAATTTAATCACTTTGTACCCCTTCCCAACTGCAGTCTGAATAAAGGCATCTTGTTGAACAGGATTTGTTGTATATAATAATACATGCTTACCCTCTTTATTTTTTTGCAATGATTCAGTTGCAGTTTTATATTCATCAAGTGTATAAAACTTGCCCTTTTCAGCCGCGTCTTCTAAAATCAAAAATTTATTCCCTTTGTCCAAGAATTTATCGTCTGTAATCATGCCATACTTCACAAATAATCCTAAACTTTCCCACTTATCCTCAAAAGACTTTCTGTCACTATTGAAAATTTCTTCTAATTTATCAGCAACTTTTTTAGTGATATGTGCATTAATTTTTTTGACATTAGGATCTCCTTGTAAATAGCTACGACTTACGTTTAATGGAATATCAGGACTATCAATGACTCCATGTAATAGCATTAAAAATTCAGGTACAATGTCTTTGACTTCATCTGTAACAAATACTTGATTACAATATAATTGGATTTTATCCTTTTGAATTTCAAAACTTTGCTTGATTTTAGGGAAATATAAGATACCCGTTAAATTAAATGGATAATCAACATTTAAATGAATCCAAAATAAAGGGGTTTCGCCAAATGGGTACAACTCCTTATAGAAATTTTCATAGTCCTCCTTCGTTAACTCCGACGGCTTTCGCACCCAAAGTGGGTTCGTATTATTGATTGGCTTTTCAACAATTGCTTCCGACGCTCCCTCAGCGTTTTCTACTTTTTCATCGGTCTTTTCAGCATTTGCATCGGTGAAATAAATCGCAACTGGTAAAAACTTGCAGAAGCGCTCTAAAATTCCTTTTACTCTATGGGCATCTAAAAACTCAGCACTCTCTTCATTAATATGTAAAACAATTTTAGTTCCTCTATTGCTATAATCTACTTCATACAATTCATATTCTGTACTTCCATCGCAACTCCAAAAAACACCAGGTGTATCCTTGTGACTTTTTGAATAAATATCAACCTTTTCGCTTACCATAAAGGAACTATAAAAACCTAATCCAAAATGACCTATAATACTTGCTTCTTTATATTTATTTACAAATTCCTCGGCACCGCTGAAGGCAACTTGATTTATGTATTTATCCACTTCCTCACTAGACATTCCAATTCCATTATCAATTATGGAAATGGTTTTTTCTTTGGCATCTAAAACAACATCAACCCTCAACTCACCCAACTCGCCTTTTGCCTCGCCTTTCCCGTGTAATGTTTTAAGTTTTTGGGAAGCATCTACTGCGTTACTTACTAATTCACGTAAAAAAATTTCATGATCGCTGTAAAGGAACTTTTTAATGATTGGAAAAATGTTTTCCGTCTGTACTCGTATTTGACCTTTTTGCATAGTAATAATATTTGAATCTAATATAGCAACAAGGATACCAAAACCCAAATACTGACAAGCTGACAACTAATTGATTAATTTGACGCCGTTTTGAGGTAAATTTTGCAGCCAAGCGGCTCCTGTACACCTTTTCCCAGTCAACAAAATGTCACTCGTGTCGCGAAGCAATATTTGCTTTTCTGCATTATAAACTGAATAAATGCCAATCACAATACCGTTTCCTTTTTGTGTTTTAACGCCCGCGAAATCGGCATAACCACTTTTTATGGTTAGAGTTTCTTCTGAAGTTTGAACACCAACTTCAAGTCGTATATTGTATTTTAAAGTTTGAAAGA
>CAIYUO010000067.1 GCA_903929425.1 uncultured Bacteroidota bacterium | reverse complement strand
TTGCTTTTTTGTTTCTCGAACGTTTACGAAAGCATGCTTTCGACACGTCCTTAAAACAAAAAAGCCCCGACTTGCGTCGGAGCTTTGTGATCCCGCTGGGACTCGAACCCAGGACCCATACATTAAAAGTGTATTGCTCTACCAACTGAGCTACAGAATCTTCCGTTTTCCCGTTTAAAGGAGTGCAAAAATAAGCATAAAATAAAACTATCCAAATAAAAGGGTATATTTCTTTTCAACATCATTAAATGGGGCTAAGTGGTTCATCTTCAATTTAGAACTACATTTGTGTAAATTCAATGACATGGCTAATTTCAAGGATAAAATTGTAGTAATTACAGGCGGTTCTGATGGCATCGGAAAAGCACTTGTCCACCAATTTTTAAACGATGGAGCGAAAGTGGCAACTTGTGGAAGGAATAATGACAAACTTATTAGCTTGTCTAATGAATGTGCAAGTGACAGCTTATTTACCATGCAAGTGGATGTAGCCAATCAAGCACAATGTGAATTGTTTATTAAAGCAGTCAATGATAAATGGGGTGGATTGGATATATTAATTAATAATGCAGGTATATCCATGCGTGCTTTGGTAAACGAAGTATCCATTGAGACATTGAAAAATGTAATGGATATTAATTTTTGGGGTACAGTTTATACAACCAAGGCGGCTTTACCTGCTATTCAAAAAGCAAATGGTGTGGTCGTTGGCGTGTCAAGTATAGCGGGATATCGAGGGCTTCCTGGTCGTAGTGGGTATTCGGCTTCCAAATATGCCTTAAATGGTTGGTTGGAGGCTTTAAGGACTGAATTATATGGTTCAGGTACGCATGTGATGTGGGTTTGTCCTGGATTTACCAGTTCTAATATTCGAAATGCAGCTTTAAATAAGGACGCTAAAGCACAAGGGGAATCACCTATGGATGAAGGGGCGATGATGAGCTCTGAGGAGTGTGCTAATCATATTATTGAAGCCATCGACAAACGCAAGCGTACCTTGGTATTGACCTTTACTGGGAAACAAACTGTTTTTATGAATAAATACTTTCCAGCATGGGCCGATAAGTTGGTAAATGAATTCTTTTTTAAGAATGGGAAACTGGTAAAATAAAAACGTAATTTATTCGTTACTAATAGGATATGCCCGTTATTACATTAACATCAGACATAGGCCAAGAGGATTTTATCATTGGTGCCGTAAAAGGCCAAATATTGTCCATCATACCGGGATGTTTAATAGCAGATATTACCCATCAACTTTCCAGCAAAAACTATTTACAAGGAGCATATATTTTCAACAATGCCGCCAAGCATTATCCATCGGATACAGTGCATATTGTGATGGTGAATTTCTTTCAATACCCACAGGAGCATGTGTTGTTTGCACGTTATAATGGTCATTTATTTGTCGTGCCTGATAATGGTTTTTTAACTATGATGCTGGGTTTGAGGCCAAAGGAAATTGTAAAAATTGATATTAAAGGAGCCAATACATTTGTTCAAATCACGGAGCGTATTGTGGAGTCTGTGGCTTATTATTTTGCATCAGGTAACCTAGCAGAGGCAGGTGAGCCTGCAACCGAAATATTGGAAATTTTCCCAACCCAGCCTAAAATTGACCAGGCTTGGATGGAGGGACAAATCATATTTATTGATCAGTTTGAAAATGTGGTGGTGAATATAAGGCAGGAGGAGTTTGAAGCGCATGCCAAAGGCAGACCCTTTAAAATCCTGTTTACCCGTAATGAAACCATTGAGGTATTGAGCCGTAATTATGGCGCCGTTCCTATTGCCGATAAGCTTGCTTGGTTCAATTCTGCAGGTTATTTGGAAATTTCAGTGCGAGGGGGCAATATGGCTGGGCTTTTCGGTTTAAGCAAGTACGACGAGCATCAAATGAGCAAGCAACGACCAAATGACAATAAATGGTTTTTTCAAATGGTGCGTATTTTCTTTGAATAGCACTATTTAGTTTTTTCTTTTGCCTTTTTCGAGGTATTTTTGCACCCTCATTCAAATACACAAAAACACACACAAAATGGCATACGACGTTATCGTAATAGGTAGTGGTCCTGGTGGTTATCCAGCGGCTATCCGTGCATCTCAATTAGGTTTAAAAGTTGCAATTATTGAAAAGGAAAGTTTAGGCGGTGTTTGTTTAAACTGGGGATGTATTCCAACCAAAGCTTTAATAAAAAGTGCTCAGGTATATGATTATGTGAAACATAGTGCCGATTATGGTATCACGGCATCTGGTGTGAATCATGATTTTGGAAAAGTAATTTCACGTAGTCGTGGCGTTGCCGATAAAATGAGTAAAGGCGTTCAGTTCTTGATGAAAAAAAATAAGATCGACGTGGTAATGGGTTATGGCAAGGTATTATCAAAAGGTAAGGTTGAAGTTAAAGCAGCAGACGGTTCAACACAAGTGTTGGATACTAAATATATTGCAATTGCAACAGGTGGTCGTTCAAGAGCATTACCAAACTTGCCTCAGGATGGTAAAAAAGTATTGGGTTACCGTGAAGCAATGGTATTGCCAACGCAACCAAAAAGCATGATCATTGTGGGTAGTGGTGCGATAGGTGTTGAGTTCGCATATGTTTACAATAGCATGGGAACTAAGGTGACCATCGTTGAATTTTTACCAAGAATTGTTCCTGTTGAGGACGAGGATATTTCTAAGGAATTAGAAAAGCAATACAAGAAAAACGGTATTGATATTATGACCAATGCGTCGGTTGAATCAGTGGATACAACAGGTGCTGGTGTGAAAGCAAAAGTGAAATTACAAGACGGTTCATATGTGACTTTAGAAGCTGATGTTTTATTAAGTGCAGTAGGTGTGGTGGCTAACATTGAAAATTTAGGATTAGAATCAAACGGTATTAAAACAGATAAAGGCAGAATCATTGTAGATAAATACCAACAATCAAGCATTCCAGGTATCTATGCATTAGGGGACTGTTCTCCTGGCCAAGCTTTAGCACACGTAGCTGCCAAAGAAGGTATCATTGCTGCTGAGCATATGGCATATTTAGAAAAGAAAAACGCACATTTACCTGAAGGTATCGATTACAATAATGTTCCAGGTTGTACTTATTGCATACCTGAAATATCAAGTGTAGGTTATACCGAGAAAGCTGCTAAGGAAGCAGGCTATGAAATTAAAGTAGGTAAGTTCCCATTTGTAGCAAGTGGTAAAGCATCTGCTGCTGGAGCAACTGAAGGTTTTGTAAAAGTAATCTTCGATGCAAAATATGGTGAATTCTTAGGTTGTCATATGATTGGTATGAATGTAACAGAAATGATTGCTGAAGCAGTAGTTGCTCGTAAATTAGAAACAACTGCACATGAAATCTTGAATGCCATTCATCCGCATCCAACAATGAGTGAAGGCTTAAAAGAAGCAGTTGCTGCTGCTTATGGCGAAGCAATTGATATCTAACTAGTTTAGGAATATATTAAATGGCTCGTGATTCAAATTATTTTGAGTGCGGGCCATTTTTAATAAAATGTCGAATTGGAATTTACGATGTGAATGTGTAAAGAAGGATACGATTTATTTAAAGATTGATTAAAGTAGGAACAGATTATAATGAAGTACGAAAAAGAAATTAACCGTCGCAAAACTTTTGCGATTATCTCTCACCCGGATGCTGGTAAAACTACCTTAACGGAAAAGTTATTGTTATTTGGTGGTGCCATTCAAACGGCGGGTGCGGTAAAAAGCAATAAAATTAAAAAGCACGCGACATCGGATTTCATGGAGATAGAACGCCAAAGAGGTATCTCGGTAGCAACATCGGTGATGTCCTTTGAGTACAAAGGCAATTTGATTAATTTATTGGATACACCTGGTCACAAGGACTTTGCAGAGGATACTTATCGTACCCTAACTGCTGTTGACAGTGTAATATTAGTGATTGATAGTGTGAACGGGGTTGAGCCACAAACTCGCCGTTTAATGGAAGTTTGTAGTATGCGCGCTACGCCAGTTATAGTGTTCATTAATAAAATGGACCGCGATGGTAAAAACCGATTTGATTTATTAGAAGAAATTGAAGCAGAATTAAAAATATCCTTACACCCAATGACCTGGCCAATTAATAGTGGTAAGGAATTTAAAGGGGTATATAATTTGCATGATAAAAGCTTGCGCTTATTTACTGCAAGCACCAAGGCCGATGATGAGGATGTGGTTGCGATCGAAGATTTAGCAAGTCCTGTATTGCAACAAAAAGTAGGTGACCGCGATGCCGATTTATTAAGAGAGGACGTTGAATTAATTGATGGAGTATATGGCGCGTTAAATCCCACTGATTATTTGGAAGGTAAAATTGCACCTGTGTTTTTTGGATCGGCCGTAAATAACTTTGGTGTACAAGAAATGTTGGATACGTTTATTCAAATTGCACCCACGCCTCGTGATAGAGAAACAAGTGTTAGAAAAGTGCAAGCAAGTGAAGATAAGTTCAGTGGGTTCATTTTTAAAATACATGCCAACCTAGATCCTAAGCACCGTGATCGTATTGCCTTTATGCGTGTGTGTAGTGGAAAGTTTGAACGCAATACTTATTATAAACATGTACGTTTAGAAAAGGATGTTCGTTTCACAAACCCATATACATTCCTAGCGCGCAGTAAGGATATTGTGGAGGATGCTTATCCTGGTGATGTAGTGGGTTTATTTGATACAGGTAACTTTAAAATAGGGGATACATTAACTGAAGGGGAGAAGTTTTATTTCACGGGTATTCCAACCTTTTCTCCAGAAATATTCAAGGAGTTGGTGAATAAGGATCCAATGAAAACCAAACAATTGGAAAAAGGCATTCAGCAGTTAACGGACGAAGGAGTTGCACAGTTATTTACGCAGTTTGGGGGCAATAAAAAAATTATTGGTTGCGTAGGTGATTTGCAATTTGAAGTCATCCAATATCGTTTATTACAAGAGTATGGTGCGGCTTGTGAATTTAGAACACTTCCTTTTTATAAGGCTTGCTGGTTGACATCTACCGATAAAAATAAGTTACATGACTTTTTAAGATTTAAACAACAAAACGCAGCCGAGGATAAGGATGGTTCACCAGTGTATTTGGCACAAAGTGAATGGTTCTTAAATACAGAAATCACCAACAATCCAGATATTACTTTTCATTTCACTAACGAGGTTAATAAATAAAGGCTCCGAAAAAAATATATTATGAAGTCAAAATCTTTAAAGCAGAATAAAGTAAACATCATCACATTAGGTTGTAGTAAAAACCTAGTGGATAGTGAAATGTTAAGCGGTCAATTGGCGGCGAATGATATTGACGTAGTGCATGAGAATAAGAAATTGGATCATAATATTGTAGTGGTAAACACTTGTGGATTTATTGACAAAGCAAAAGAGGAGAGTGTCAATACTATTTTGGATCAAGTGGCTTTAAAGCAAAAAGGCAAATTAGATAAAGTATATGTGACAGGTTGTTTAAGTGAAAGATACAGAGGCGACCTAGCGGCAGAAATCCCTGAAGTGGATGCTTGGTTTGGTACCATGGAACTTCCGTTAATGTTGAATCAATTGAACGCCGATTATAAAGCAGAATTATTAGGAGAACGTTTATTAAGTACGCCACAACATTATGCGTATTTAAAAATTAGTGAAGGTTGTAACCGTACCTGTGCGTTTTGTGCGATTCCTTTAATGCGTGGTCAACACATTAGTAAAACCATTGAGCAATTAGTGGATGAAGCAAAAGGTTTGGTGAAAAAAGGAGTGAAGGAGGTTATGCTTATTGCGCAGGAATTAACTTATTACGGTTTAGATATTTATAAGGAAAGAGCCCTACCTCAATTATTAAATGCATTAGCGGATGTGGAAGGATTAGAGTGGATTCGTTTACACTATGCATATCCAAGTAAGTTCCCATTGGAAGTATTGGATGTAATGCGTGAGCGTGATAATATTTGTAAATACATTGACATTCCATTGCAACATGCAAGTAATAATATGCTTAAGGCAATGCGTCGTAATATCACACGTGAGGAAATGACCGAATTAATCACAGAAATACGTAAGCGTGTGCCGGGTATTGCAATTCGTACAACCTTAATTACAGGATTTCCTGGTGAAACCTTGGAGGATGTTGAAGAATTAAAAGAATTTTTACAATTGCATAAGTTTGACCGTGTAGGTATATTCACCTACAGCCATGAGGAAAATACAAGTGCTTACGATTTAGTGGACGATGTCCCTGCTGACGAAAAGCAACGCCGTGCAGAAGAAATTATGGAAGTACAACAAGAAATTAGTTTGGCTATTAACCAAGCCAAAGAAGGTCAAATTGTAAAAGTATTAGTCGATAAAAAAGAAGCCGGCAGGTGGTTAGGCCGTACCGAATTTGATAGCGTTGAAGTGGACAATGAAGTGGTGATCAATACCACTAAGCGCTTAAAATCTGGAGACATGGTGATGGTTAAAATCACCAAGGCTTATGACTACGACTTAGAGGGTGAGTTGGTTGATTAGAAAAGTAGTAAACTGCAAAGCTGCTTAAAACAAAATATCCAATTAATACTGGCGCAATGATGGGTGATATGGAATTGGATCCAAACCAATCTCCTTTTGTAACTATCGCTGCAATACAAATACTATTTTTTACCCCTTCCAATAACCAAGCATATTTTGCACGGTCCATAAATTCAGTAAGGGCGTATACTTGAACGAAAATAAATGCGCCGTAAATAAACAAGTTGGCAATACCTAAATCCTTAATCATGGCCACATTGCCAAACAAATAACTTACAATGAGTAACATGCATATTAACTGTGCCCATAAATAAGTCTGCAACCCTTTCGAGGCTGGGGTATCGTACTTTTCAAAATGATACACATCTTCGATTTTATATACAGGATATTTTTCCACTACATCATCTGGTCTCCATCCCAAAGGCATAAGCCAAATACGAAACTTATCCTTCCAGCTTTTAGTATGCCATGCGTCTTTGAATAAAAGCCATAAGTGCATGAAATTAATTTTTATCGGGTTCCAAGTACGCACAGGACGAGTGACTCCATAAACCGCGGGTATGTCAGCACGTTCGTCTTGAAATGTGCCAAACATTCTATCCCAAAAAATAAAAATTTGTCCGTAATTCTTATCTAAATATTCAGGATTAATAGCGTGATGTACGCGATGGTGAGCGGGCGTTACTATAATGTACTCGAATATGCCCATTCTTCCAATATGTCTTGTATGGTACCAGAACTGTGCAAATAAATGCAATGGTCCAACCACCGCAATCACTTGTTGAGGAACTCCGAAAAGGGCAGCAGGGATTAATAAAAATGCATAAATCCTAAAGTAAACCGAAATGCTTTGTCTCAAAGCACAGGCTAAGTTAAATTCCTCGCTACTATGATGAACAACATGGTTGTTCCAGAAAAAATTAACAGAATGTGCTAAACGGTGCACCCAATATCCAGCAAAATCTAATGCAAGAAAGGCTATAACATAAACCAACCAACTCGACTGCACTTTATAAATGGTTATATGCTCAACTAACCAACCGTAACTAATTATGGCAATACTTAAACCCAATACGTCCTTGGTGGAATTGGTCACACCTGAACTCAAACTTGAAACCATGTCCAAAGTACGAACGGTGTCAAAACCTTTACGCCAACCATACCACTTTTCAAATATGACAAGTAAAAGGAATGCTGGCATTGCAATGATTAAAATTTTACCGTAGGTTTCCATATATTATAATTTAGACTTGCATCGATTAATCGACTACCAAATGTATCAATTTTATCTTAATTTGCACCCTAATCGATTAACGGAGGCTGACTATTTATTTTATGAAATTTAACCCTACCAAAATACCTTATCATGCAACTGGATTATTTAGTCCACTGGTAAGAGATTATATTAATGGTGAAGGAACTGCGTTGGATTTTGTGAACTATGCTCCTACACTTGACGGCATTGAAAAAGCAACAACTACCAGAAATAGTTTTAATATTAATCGTTCACTTCTTGTTGAAGTTTTAAAAGCACAGTACGCTACTATTCCTTCAACAAAAGCAGTGAATGAAAATGTTGAGTCATTGCTTCAGGAAAATACCTATGTAATTACCACTGCGCACCAGCCTAATATTTTTACGGGTCCTTTATACTTTTTTTATAAAATTATACATGCTATTCAATTAGCTGCAGATTTGAAAAAGCAGTTTCCTCAAAACAATTATGTACCTGTTTATTATATGGGTTCGGAGGATGCTGATATTGACGAAGTAGGCAGCTTTTATTTAGGAGGCGATAAATTACAATGGTCCACAAAACAAACGGGTGCCATTGGCAGGATGAAAGTGGATGATGCATTGATTGGGCTTTTAAAAAATATGGAAGGGTATTGGTCCGTAAAGCCTCAGGGTAAGGAAGCTTTTAGCGCCCTAGTGGATGCGTATAAAAAAGGGGTTACAATCAACGAAGCCACTTTAAGTTTAGTACATAGTTATTTTGGACAATATGGGTTAGTGGTCATACAACCAGATGATGCAAAATTGAAATCATGTTTTTTAACCGTAATGGAAAAAGAATTATTGACTCAATTTTCTCATAAAGCATTGCAACCAACCCTTGAAAAATTACGCCGTCAATACCATATTCAAACCGAAGGCCGCGCGATTAATTTATTTTATTTGATAGACAATTTACGCGCACGTATAGAATTGAACGAAGGTGTTTACACCATTTTAGATACGGACTTAACTTTTACAAAGGACGAGATGATTGCAGAGTTGCATGCGCATCCTGAACGTTTTAGCCCCAATGTGATTCTAAGAGGTGTATATCAAGAAACCATTTTACCTGGTATTTCCTTTATTGGTGGCGGAGGTGAATTAGCTTATTGGATGGAGCTTAAGGATGTTTTTAAGGAAGCGGGGGTTCATTATCCATTACTGCAATTAAGAAATTCATTTTTGTTTATCAATGCAAAAATGTCAAAACAATGGAATGAATTAGGTTTTGAATTAAAGGATTTATTCAAGACATCATTGGATTTGGAAGTTGCATTTGTAAAGGCCAATGCCAAACACAATTTGTCATTGGAAGCCTCAATTGAGTCAATGAAAACATTGTATACGCAAATACAAAATCAAGCCATTCAAGTGGACGCTACTTTGGGCGATCATACCATGAACTTGTCGGTTCAGTCCATTAAAAAAATAGAGGAGCTAGAAAAGAAAATAGTAAAGGCGGAAAAAAAGAAACAAGCTGTTGCCGTTGATCGCATACAGCATATTAAAAAGCAATTGTTCCCTGAAAATAGTTTACAAGAAAGGGTTGATAATTTTGCAGAGTGGGTAGGGGATTATGGATGGGATTGGGTTGAAGCAGTATTAAAAAATTCCAACACCCTACAACAAAGTTTCACCATAGTTATTGCAGAAAGTGAGTAAGAGCTAAAGTCAATTAATTACAATAACACTTAAGATTCACTTGAGTATAATTCAATAAAATTTATTGATCAAATTCGTTATTGAACTGTCCCTTTAGTTTATCTACTTTAGCCAATACTTCCGAATTCATATTTACTTTATACGCTTCCATAGCATTGCCAATGGCAGCATCGGAGCTTCCAATAATTTGAGCTGCTAATAGTCCTGCATTTTTTGCTGCATTCAAAGCAACTGTTGCAACTGGAACGCCGTTGGGCATTTGTAAAATAGATAGTACTGAATCCCAACCATCAATTGAATTACTTGATTTAATAGGAACTCCAATAACAGGTAAACTTGTGATAGCTGCAACCATGCCTGGCAAATGAGCGGCACCACCTGCACCAGCAATAATTACTTTTAAACCTCTTTGTCTAGCTGTTTTAGCATATTCCATCATTCTTTCTGGCGTGCGATGTGCCGATACCACTGTTAATTCAAAAGGGATATTGAAAGTATTTAAAGCGTCCGCAGCTGCCTGCATTACATTTAAATCGCTATCGCTTCCCATGATGATACCTACAATTGCTGGACTTGCCATAAAGTGCTAGTTTGTTGTTATGAATGCAAAGATAATTAATCTCTTTTAAAATAACCTGCAACTGAACTTAATATTGGAATTGCCTTGGACTCAGTCACGTTAATATGAATGTATTTTAACCGCTGCTTAGGGAATGTCAAAATGCGTTTATGTCCAATAGTTGTTCCTTCGGTAATTTTATGGAATTGCTTTAAATCATTACCTCCAGTAACTTCAAATTTCACAATTCTTTGTCCCTTACTTATATCTTCTTTTATAACAATCATATTCAATTCCATTTCCTGTGATAAATGTGCTTCGATGCTATTTTTTGTGCGTAATATTTTAGCGGTTTTGAATACATCATTTGCAAAAGCTTGGTCACGTATATGTTTAAACTCCATCAAGGAAGCGGAGTCTAACGGGTCAATTAATCCCTTTCTGTTAGGTGGCACATTTAATAATAAATTTCCACCTCTGCCCACTGATTTTAAATATAAATCATAAAGTGTTTTACCCGATTTTACTGTGCTGTCTTCCTCTTTATGATAAAACCATCCTTTGCGAATGGATACATCGGCTTCGGCAGCTATCCAATTTTTACCATTATAATTGCCTCTATTTAAGGTGTCTCGTTTAGGTGCTCCTTCACCGCGTTTAAAACCTGCAGTGTCTAATAAATTCCAATTGGTTTCGTTGATGATACCGTTTTCATTTCCGATCCATCGAACATGTGGTCCAATATCGCTAAATATAACTAGCTGAGGTTGGTATTTTAATGCACTGTCTTTGAAGCGCGTAAAATCATACACTTGCTTTTTCCCATTAGGACCTTCGCCATTGGCACCATCCCACCATAGTTCAAAAAATTTACCATAACCAGTTAATAATTCCTTCATGGTATTAATATAAATATCATTGTACTTAGGAGTACCATAATCAGGATGGTTTCTATCCCATGGTGAAATGTAAACTCCCATTTCAATGCCTTGTTTTTTACAAGCTTCTGATAACATTTTTAATACATCGCCCTTGCCATTCATCCAATTGCTTTCTCTAACCGTATGTTTACTGTATTTACTAGGCCATAAACAAAATCCATCATGATGTTTAGCTGTGATGATAATGCCTTTAGCACCGGCTGCTTTAGCAATACTTGCCCATTGGTTACAATCAATGGCAGATGGATTAAAAACATTAGGATCCTCACTTCCATGTCCCCATTCTAAATCGGTAAATGTGTTAGGGCCAAAATGCATGAATAAATAAAACTCTTTGTCATGCCATGCTAATTGTTCCTTGGTAGGAGTGGGGCCGAAACTTTTTTGCGCATTTATTTTTTTAGAACAAATAAGCACAACCGCCAAAAACAAGACTAGTATTTTTTTATGCATCATGATAAATTAATTAATTAATAGCCAATGCGCGTTTATATAATTGAATGGTGTTTTCTAATCCTAAATAAAGGGCATCGCTAATTAAGGCATGTCCGATACTTACTTCGTCCATATAAGGAATGGCTTTTGACAAATAACTTAAATTGAACCTATCTAAATCATGACCTGCATTAATACCTAATCCTAATTCATGTGCAAGTTTTGCGGCTTTAATATATGGAGCAACAGCCGCTTCTTTATTTCCTAGTGCAAATTCACGTGCATATGCTTCGGTATATAATTCAATGCGATCGGTTTCCGTAGTTGCTGCTGCATGTACCATTTCCTCGACTGGGTCTACAAAAATGGAAACACGAATTCCGGCAGCTTTAAATTTTGAAATGATCTCTTTTAAATAAGCTTGTTCCTTTATGGTATCCCATCCATGATCGCTTGTTAATTGATTCAAGGCGTCAGGAACCAATGTCACTTGATGAGGTTTTGTAGCCAATACTAATTCCACAAACTTATCTTCCTTTGGATTTCCTTCAATGTTGAACTCTGTGGTAACAATTTTAGTTAAATCATAAACATCCTGATAGCGAATATGTCTTTCATCAGGCCTTGGATGAACCGTGATGCCTTCCGCGCCAAAACGCTCACAATCCTTTGCTACTTGAATTAAATTTGGGTTGTCCCCGCCACGGCTATTTCTTAGGGTGGCAATTTTATTTATGTTTACACTTAAACGAGTCATGAGCGAATTTAAGTTATTTTTGCAACTCAAATATATATCATGGGCTATTCTAATTTAGAAGCTTGTTTATTGGATTTAGAACGTACCGGTCAGCTACTGCGTATTAAAGAGGAGGTGGATCCACATTTGGAAATGGCAGCCATCCATTTACGCATTTTTGAACAAAAAGGACCTGCTATATTATTTGAAAAAGTGAAGGGTTCAAAATTCCGTGCTGCGTCCAATATATTTGGGACATTAAAGAGAAGTGAATTTATTTTTAGAGATACCCTGCCGAAAGTAAAGCAGTTAATTGATATTAAAATTGATCCAACTGCTGCACTTAAAAATCCAATTAAAACCTTGGGTGCTTTACCCGCTGCGGTGAATGCATTACCTAATGGCATGCCATTTACTAAGCCTGTATTATTTGAGGAAATTCTAATTAGTGACCTTCCTTTAATTCAACACTGGCCAATGGATGGGGGTGCTTTTGTAACCCTTCCACAAGTGTATACCGAGGATGCCTATAAGCCAGGCATTGCCAACGCGAATTTAGGCATGTATCGTATTCAGTTAAGTGGGAATGACTATATATTAAATAAGGAGATTGGGTTGCACTATCAATTACATCGTGGTATTGGAGTGCATCAAACCAAAGCCAATAACAAAGGGTTGCCTTTAAAAGTAAGTGTATTTGTTGGTGGACCGCCAGCACATAGTGTAGCTGCTGTGATGCCGCTTCCGGAAGGAATGAGTGAAATGAATTTTGCGGGTGTGTTAGCTGGCAAGCGTTTTAATTATACTTATGTTGACGGCTATTGTGTAAGCACAGATGCGGACTTTGTTATTACTGGCGAAGTGTATCCAAATGAAAATAAACCCGAAGGCCCTTTTGGTGATCACTTAGGATATTATAGTTTACAACATGACTTTCCACTAATGAAAGTGCATAAAGTGTATGCAAGAAAAAATGCAATTTGGGCTTTTACAGTGGTAGGCAGACCACCACAAGAAGACACTAGTTTTGGTCAATTAATTCATGCGATGACGGGTGCTGCCATATCCAATGAAATACCTGGATTGAAACAAGTGCATGCGGTAGATGCAGCAGGGGTGCACCCATTATTGCTTGCCATAGGAAGTGAGCGTTACACGCCATATTTACAAACAAAAAAGCCTGCTGAAATTTTAACCATAGCTAATCATATTTTAGGAACAGGGCAATTAAGTTTAGCTAAATTTTTATGGATTACGGCACCAGAAGAAAAGTCAAAAGATTCAAAATCAAATATTGAATTAGATACACATAATGAAGCTGCGTTTTTTAAATATATTTTAGAGCGCATGGATTTTAGTAGGGACTTGCATTTTTATACTAATACGACCATTGACACTTTAGATTATTCTGGTGAAAATTTAAATAGTGGATCCAAATTGGTATTAGCTGCTTATGGTGCAGTGAAAAGAATATTAACTACACAAATTCCTGATGCGATTCAAAATTTAAATAGTGATGCGTATTTAATCATGCCTGGTGTGATTGCTTTGAATACTGCTAAAATGAACATCAATTTATTGCAAACCTTATTAAATGGTTTAGGAACTGAGTTGTTGGAAAATTTAGGTGTTGCCATGTTAGTATTAACTGAGGATTCAGCATGGATGGCAAGTGATATGCAAAACTTTTTATGGGCAACTTTTACAAGAGCAAATCCTTCACATGATATTGATGGTATTGATGCTTTTGTGGATCATAAACATTGGGGTTGTAAAGGACCATTAATTATTGATGCTACCATTAAAAAGCATCATGCACCTCCAGTAGTTAAAGATGCAGCCGTTGAAAAAAGAGTAGATGCTATTTTAGCTAATTATGGTTACTAACTAATTATATGATAACTTAAAATTTTACCGAAAAACTTCCTTGAAATTAAGCTTTAATAAAAACTAACACTCTACCCAAGTGTGATCGGCTAATAGTTTTACAGTTGCTATAAATTGTGCAAAGGGTCCAGCACCGCCTCCCCATTCAGTAGGTGCTACTAATGATAATACATGTGAGCCGTCTGTTTTTTCATAAACATGATATATCTGACCTATTTGAGGTTTGAATGTTATTTTAGCTTCATAAATCATTAAGCTTAATTCCTTTCTTTTTCTTATTTCCTGTGCCTGTCTAGCCAATAATTCAATTTGTTCCTTGATTTGATTTAATTGCATATTGGTTTGATCCTCCATGGCCGATAATGCCTTGTGTTTTATCACTCCTTCCTTAGTTGGTCTTATCGCAACACTTCCTGCTGAGGATGCATAGGGTAGGACACTTAATTGTTTATGATAAACCTCGGTATTGACAAAAGGATCCCCATTTTCTTTATTCCCTGAATGTGTCACTTTCAAAAAGCCATTGGCTAATATCTCGTGAACCACTTTTAGGGCTGGCTTATTTTCCTTATAAAACTGCACGGTTAAGCAAGATGCATTATTGATATCAGCCGCTACAGCGTCAGCTAAATCCTTGTTTTCAAAATCATGCAATTCTCCATTAGGATTTACCTGATATTGAGCATAAAACGCCTCATTTTCGATACTTACCCAGTTATGACTAAAACTTAATAAATGGCCTGCGTGTAATGTTTCAATTTTGTAATTTCCTGATTTTGGGACAATTTGGTATTCGAATTCACACTTCTCTGGGAATAACTGCCAACTCGCTAAAAAATTATATGCTTGAACCATACGAGTATAACAATGAATGCTTAAAAAGGTTGACTAATTGTCAATTAACTTGTACGAAATCGGGCTTGGAAATTAAATTGGAATTATACTTAAACTTGAGGTTAGTGCTGATACTTAAATTCCATGGACTTAACTGCAAATTGGTTCTAGGAAAATAAAATCCTTTTAACTCAACGGTTCCAAATATCAAACTTTCATTTCTTACCCTTGTGCCTCCACCAATGGATGAATAAATGTCACCACTTTTAATGGGATCCCCCACTGTTCTCATATAGGTGATATTGGCAAACACAAAAGGGGATTGTCTAAATCCATAAATTGATTTTGAATTATACCAAATAGATTCCCAGTTGGCAGTTAGTCTAGTACCTCCTTTAATTCTTTCCTTTGTTAGCTGAGGTATGCCATAAATACTATTAATAAGTAAGGCGTCGTTAAATTTATTTTTAAGCGTTTGGGCAAAACTAAGGTTAAACATACTTCGGTATTTGTATCCACTTTTCAAGTAATGTAATTTTGATATTTGCTCAATACTAGCTAATAATTTAAAATCTAATAATTGTTTATCTAAATAACTTGTACCTGTATTTAAAAATAGATGAATGAATTGGTCATTGGTTTTTAATTGATAGGATTCATATAAGAAACCTAAATAGGGTAGTTTGTTTTCCTCTCTTTGATAATGACCAGCTGTGATCACCATTGATTTACCAATGGGTAAATCCTCGTTACGTCCAAATCCGTATAAATATTGTGTACGTGTAATTTGTTGCTTAAATAAGGTGTAGGAAATTAGGTTGGCATTTACATTTTGATAATTCCTGTCAATTTGTAAAAGGTATTCGTCGGGTCTTTCTAAAAATTTTGTAGCTAAATACCGGTATTGAATAAAATGTCTGTAGGTATTATTATTTGATTTCCAAGGTTTGTTAAATAGTTGATATCCAATCCAGCTATCAAAATTATTTCGTTCATATTTTAAGGTTGCATTGTAAAATGAGTCAGGCCATTTACTTGGGTATTCATTATTGTTTTGAGCATAACTCCATTCAAAACCGCCGGTCCATTTACTCAATGGATTTAATAATGGAAGCCTTCCTTTTACATATATATTTGAGCCAGTGCTTTCGTAATTGGCATAGTTATTTTCAAGTGAATTAGCACCCACATTTAGGTCCAAAAAACTTCCTAATACATTTCTTGCAAAATAGCCTGCGCCCCATCCTGATTTATTAGTTCTATTAATATCAAAATTGTGATATAAAGTGAATGCGTTTCCATTATCATTTATATTTTCAATCGTGCCAGACGCATCATATGCGTTTATATTTTTGAATTGCAAACTGGCTCCAAAGGGGAAAATGTCCTTTGTTAAAACAAATACATCCACACTGTTACTGTCATTCAAAACGGGGGACACAATAATTCTAGCATCTTGAATAAATGACAAGTCTCTTAGCCATTTTTCATTATAGGCAATTAGCAAAGGATTCATATACTCATTTTCATGAAAAAATAAATTTTTTCTAATTGTTTTATCACTCGTGTTATTATGTAATCGGTTTGCAATTTTCGACAATAAATTTAGCCTGCTATTTGGTTCATTTACATCATTTAAACCAAAATGATTACTTCCTATGCTAATTGAATTTATTCTTTTACCTTCCTGACTTGACAATTTATTGATGGACTTGTTTAAAATGATATAGGTAGAGTCAATAAAGGAACTAGGTTTTCCTTTAAAAAGTTTAATAATGCTTGTAATGATGGAGCTGTCTTTTGAATTGGCAATATTTTGATCAGATCTTATATTTTGAGCAAAAGCGCCAATTGTAAAAAGGGTAAATAAGAGTAATAGATTAGTTCGGATTTGCATTATGCTCGGTTCAAATTCAATTCATTCAAATTTACTGATTATGTTTTAATTTACTTCAATTGCTTGTTAACAATGAAAGGCCTCCATATTGGAAGCCTTTCGGTTGGTTCATAATTTAAAAAATTAAATTACTTATAGTACTTTAACGGCTCTTTTCTTCAGTGATTCTAAAGGAATATTCAAATACTTGCCAATTGGTTTCCCCTCTCTGTAGGAAATAATTCTTACCGATAAAACATCATCAGGTAATACAAATGGGGTAGTGTATTGATCACTGTATTTATCTGGTATTTGATCGTCAATGGTGTAGTATATTGCTAAACCTTCCACTTCACCTTCCATAGTTACAATATACTCGCCCTTTGTATTTAATTGTGTGGTAACTATGGGGTCATACATGCTTCTTGCATATACCACATCAGCTGCATCTAACTTTTCAAATTGCGCTTCTACTTTTTTTGTAAAGTTGTTCCAGTTTTTCTTATCTGCTGGAGACCAACTTGTTTCAGCAACCGCTAAGCTTCTTGGCCATGTCATATATTGAACCTTTCTCATAGTTTGTAATTGCTCAGTCCATTGATTGGCTTGATTGCCCAAAATTAAATTAGGGTCTATGCCTGCTGGAACAGGATCAAAACCATAAGACCTTTTCATTCTTAATCCACGATATACACTTCCCTCCGCTGTCAATTCACCTTGGTAAAAATCAATATAATTAAAATCGTTTGGCGACATGACTACTTGGTGTCCTTGTTTTGCAGCTTCTATACCGCCTTTAATTCCTTGCCAACTCATTACAACCGCATCCCCACTTAATCCTCCTTGTAAAATTTCGTCCCAACCTATCATTTTTTTTCCTTTTGAGTTGATAATTTTTTGCATTCGCTTTACAAAATAACTTTGCACTTCCATTTGGTTTTTTAAACCTTCCTTTTTCATTAATGCTTGCACATTTGATGATTTCTCCCAATTGTTTTTTGCATTTTCATCTCCTCCCATATGAATGTATTCGTAAGGGAAAAGTGGCGCGACTTCACTCATTATTTTATCAAGGTACTCGTATACTTTCTCATTAGATGGGTCTAACGAATTGTCTATTTTTGAAGTAGCATGTCCATTTAATCCACCCCAGTCCATAAATTCATCTCCTACATTTACTTGATATGGATACTTGGGTGTTGTACTTAATTCAGGGTAGGACGTAATAAAAGCCATGCTGTGACCAGGTATATCTATTTCAGGTATTACTTCAATAAATTTTGATTTCGCATAGGCTACAACTTCTTTAATTTCTTCTTGCGTGTAAAAACCACCATATGTTTTTGGTTCATCCAAATTAGGTTTATTAGTATTTGCCCACTTTCCTTTTCGCTCCGATCTCCAAGCACCTACACTTGTTAATCTAGGGAGTGATTTAATTTCAATTCTCCATCCTTGATCATCCGTTAAATGCCAATGAAAGCGATTGTATTTATAGCGTGCCATATCATCAATAAATACTTTTACATCTGCCTTACTAAAAAAGTGACGGCTAACATCTAGCATCATTCCTCTCCAACTAAATCTAGGTTTATCAATGATGGAAACAAATGGCGCATTCCATTGAATGTTAGTCTGTAAAGTTTTTGCATAAATAGCAGCAGGCATAATTTGTTGAACCGTTTGCCATCCATAAAATAAACCTGCGTTGGAATTAGCGCTTATTACAATTCCAGTAGCATTAATATTTAAAGTATAGCCTTCATTACCAATTTCATTGTCTTTAATTATATTTAAAGTAATGCTTGGACCATTTTTACTAAACAACACTGTTTTTCCAGTAACGGTCCTTAGTTGCTTAGCAATTTGGTCAGTTACCTCATTCGCTGAACTAGGGGCATTAATAGCTATTGATTTTGGAAATTGGAATACACCAGTACCTTTTACTGCATCAAAGGGTTCGGGGATAATGTTTAAATTTTGAGCGTTTGTTTGTGTCAAATAAATACAGGACACTGCAAGCAAAAAAAACTTTAATGGTTTCATATACAATCGTTTTATCTTATTTTAAGAAGCATTCTAAAGGTACTAAAAATAAAAAAGCCGCCCCGAAAATTCGGAGCGGCTTGGGGGATCTTGAACTAATTCTATTTTATTGAAATCGTCAATTTATCCACTAGTATCTGTACATATCAGACTTAAATGGTCCTGCTTGAGGAATACCTAAGTAAGCAGCTTGCTCAGTAGTTAATTCGTCTAATTCAGCACCTACTTTTGCAAGGTGTAAACGTGCTACCTTCTCATCCAAATGCTTAGGTAATACATAAACTTTGTTTTCGTAGTTTTTATGGTTATTCCATAATTCAATTTGTGCTAATGTTTGGTTTGAGAATGAGTTACTCATCACAAATGATGGGTGACCAGTTGCACAACCTAAGTTTACTAAACGACCTTCAGCTAATACAATCACATCTTTACCTTCAATATTGTATAAATCAACTTGAGGTTTGATGGTATCTTTTGTATGACCGTAGTTTTTATTTAACCATGCCATATCAATTTCGATATCAAAGTGACCAATATTACAAACAATCGCCTTGTCCTTCATAACTCTGAAATGCTTTTCGTTGATCAAATCGCGACAACCTGAAGCAGTAACAATAATGTCAGCTTCTTGAACTGCATTAATCATTTTTTTTACTTCATAACCATCCATTGCTGCTTGTAACGCACAAATTGGATCAATCTCAGTAACAATTACACGACAACCAGCACCACGTAATGAAGCAGCCGAACCTTTTCCTACGTCACCGTATGAACCTACTACAGCTACTTTACCAGCCATCATCACATCAGTAGCACGACGAATCGCATCAACTAATGATTCTTGACAACCATACTTATTATCAAATTTAGATTTTGTAACCGAATCGTTTACATTGATTGCAGGCATTGGTAAAGTACCTTTTGCCATACGCTCATATAAACGGTGTACACCTGTTGTTGTTTCTTCAGATAAACCTTTAATACCAGCAACAAATTGAGGGTATTGATCCAATACCATATTTGTTAAATCACCACCATCATCCAAAATCATATTCAATGGACGGTCTTCACCACCAAAAAATAATGTTTGTTCAATACACCAATCACCCTCTTCAACGCTTTGACCTTTCCAAGCAAAAACACCAATACCTGCAGCAGCAATTGCAGCAGCAGCTTGGTCCTGTGTAGAGAATATGTTACAAGAGCTCCACTTAACTTCTGCACCTAATGCAGTTAATGTTTCAATTAACACAGCAGTTTGAATTGTCATGTGTAAACAACCTGCAATACGCGCACCTTTTAATGGTTGGCTAGGTCCGTATTCAGCACGGATACTCATTAAACCTGGCATTTCAGCTTCGGCTAAACGAATTTCTTTACGACCCCATTCTGCTAGGGTAATGTCTGCTACCTTATATGGTAAGCTAAAATCAATGTTTTGTAAGCCCATAATAGTATTTATTTAAGGCACAAAGGTATATTGGTAGTAGATAATAATAAAATTTATCAAAAAAATAGTGAATTATACTAATATTGGTTAATTTTAATGATATAAATGCTTTTTTAGTATGAAAAACAAGGTTAAAATAGATGTTTCGGCTACTGATCCAAATAGTTTTCAAAATAGTTCATCCCCGGCTATGCAAAATACCGTGCCCTTGGATGTAAAAGATATCGCCATTTTAAGATTATTGCAAGACAATGCTAGGATGAGTGTGAAAGAAATTTCCGAGTTGGTTCAGTTGAGTACCACACCCGTTCATGAAAGAATAAAAAGGTTAGAAGCTTCCGGTGTGATTAAGCAATATGCCACTTTGATTGATGGTACTAAAATCAATAAGGGGTTAATGGTGATTTGCTATGTGTCCTTAAATCAACATAGTAAAAAATCGGGCACTCAATTTATTAAACTCATTAATGAATTGCCTGAGGTAGTGGAGTGCTATAGTATTTCGGGCGAATTTGATTTTATGTTAAAAATCATTGCAGCAGACATGAATAGTTATTATAATTTTCATGTAAACAAATTAAGCCAGGCCGAAAATATAGGCCAGGTTCAGAGTGTATTTATTATGGGGGTGGTGAAGCAAACCCATGTGATGGTTTAGTAATTAAATTAAAAAGTTAATCGCATCACATAGTCATCCATAAAAAAGCCATTGCCAATATCGAACTTAAATTCTTCCTCTTTCACAAATCCATTTTTAAGATAAAAAGTATAGGCGTTATTCAGTTTGTTTACTTGTAAGAATAGGGAAGCGGAACCCTCTGCTTTTGCAATTTCAATTGCTTTGTTTAATAATGCTTTTCCCGATCCGGTGCCATGCGCGCTTGGTAAAACGTATAGTTTATTTAATTTGTGCGTTGTGTTATTCGAAACCTCATTTTCACCTTCCTCGTTTTCAGCACCTTCCTTACTCACAGAGCAAAATCCAATATCGTCACCATTTAAGTTAGCGATGAAAAACTTATGGCCTTTTGCAAATTGTTCTTCCATGGAAGTATCACTATACATCCAGTCCAGCATGAAATCAATTTGTTCCTGTGATATTATGTGCCCATAAGTGCTAGGCCAGGTGCGTTCCGAAACGGAACGGATAAATGCACGATCTTCAAGTGTTGCAGGTCTTATCATTATTTCACTCATAATTAGTAAGGGATAATAGTAGTGTAAATAAACGAGCCTCTTATTAGAGGCTCGTTGTTGAATTATAATTGCGCTAAACTCTCTTCAATGGTTTGAATTCTCGCTAAAGCATCGGCCTTTTTCTTTTGCTCTATGGCTATAATTTCAGGCTTTGCATTTTGCACAAATTTCTCATTGCTTAATTTCTTTTCAACAGAGGCTAGGAATCCTTTCTGATGTTCTAAATCCTTCAATAAATTTTCTTTCAAGCTTGCCGTATCAATTGCTTGATCAGCTACTAAATAAAACTTATCTTTTTCTAATGCCACAACAATGCTAGAACCAATTGAAGCACTCGTGTATGCAACTGATTTTGCATTTACTTGTTTCGCTAAAATGTTTTCAATCGTTTGGTAAGCAGTATTGTTTTCAGATTGAATATGCAATTCAATGGCGTCCTTTGGTTTGATTTGATTTTTATTTCTCGCGTCACGTAATGTAGAAATTACATTCTTAAGTAATGCGCCTGCATTTAATACAGCTTCGTCTACTTTTCCTATGGCTTCATATTCTTTAATACATAAATCCAGTGTCTGCGTTTTTAAAGCATGGTGTAATTCCTCGGTTATGAATGGCATGAATGGATGTAACAATTGTAATAAGGAATCATAAAATTCAATACTCTTATTATATACATCGGCATGAATAGGTTGCTCAAATCCTGGTTTGATCCATTCCAAATACCAACTACAATAGTCGTCCCAAATTAATCCGTAAATGGTTTTTAAGGCTTCGCTTAAACGAAACTCTTTTAACATGCCATCAACTTCAATTTGTGTAGCACTTAATTTTGCTTGGAACCAATCCATTGCAAAAGCAGCATCCTGTTCCACTTTTCCTTCCGTGCTAATGCCAGTATCAATTCGAGACTCCCACATTTTTAACAACTTGGCTGCATTCCATAATTTACTATTGAAATTTCTTCCTTGCTCTAAAGTTGATTCATCAAATAATAAATCATTTCCAGCAGGAGAAGCAATCATAATACCAAATCGCACTGCATCCGCTCCATATTGATCAATGAGTCCCAATAAGTCAGGTGAATTACCCAAACTCTTACTCATTTTACGTCCTTGCTTATCACGCACTATACCTGTAAAGTAAACATCCTTAAAGGGAATCTTACCCATATACTCTTCGCCCGCCATAATCATACGCGCTACCCAAAAGAATATAATTTCAGGGGCAGTCACTAATGTACTCGTAGGGTAGTAATAATTAATTTCGGCATTGTTTGGATTCGACATGCCTTTAAATACTTCAATAGGCCATAACCAACTACTAAACCAAGTATCCAAACAGTCAGCATCCTGTGTTAAAGTTTTTCCTTTTGTCTCTGGATATTTTGCATTTACCGCTGCTTCGTTTTCTGCAACATAAACATTGCCATCGGTATCATACCATGCTGGAATGCGATGACCCCACCATAGTTGACGACTAATACACCAGTCCTTGATATTGTCCATCCAGTGGCGGTAAACGTTCTTAAATTTAGCAGGATGAAATTGAATCTCATCACTCATCACGGCTTCTAATGCGGGCCCTGCTAATTGTTTCATGTCCACCCACCATTGTAAACTTAATCTAGGTTCGACAACCGCATCGGTTCTTTCACTGAATCCTACTTGATTTACGTAATCTTCTAATTTCACTAAATTGCCACTCGCTTCTAAATCAGCTGCGATTATTTTTCTAACTTCTAAACGATCCTTGCCAATATACATTGGTGCAGCCTCGTTCATCGTTCCGTCTTCATTCAATGTTTCAATTACTTCTAAGCCATGTTTTTGACCTAAGTTAAAGTCGTTGATATCATGTGCCGGGGTTACTTTCAATGCGCCTGTTCCAAATTCTATTTCAATATAATCATCCGCGATAATAGGAATACGGCGATTAATCATGGGAACAAATGCATGTTTGCCTACTAAATTTTTGTAACGATCATCCTTTGGGTGCACACATATAGCAGTGTCTCCAAAAATGGTTTCAGGTCTAACAGTTGCAATGGTAATATATTCATCACCAGGCATATCCAATTTGTAACGGATATGGTACATTTTACCATTTACTTCCTTATGAATTACTTCCTCGTCACTTAAAGCAGTTTTAGCGCGTACATCCCAGTTAATCATACGTTTGCCGCGATAAATTTTACCCTTATTGTACAAGTCAACAAATACTTTAATAACGGTTTCATAGTAATCAGGATCCATGGTAAAAGAAGTACGATCCCAATCCAAACTACAGCCCATTTTTCTTAACTGCTGTAAAATGATGCCTCCGTATTTTTCTTTCCATTCCCAAGCGTATGTCAAAAATTCGTCTCTAGATAAAGATGATTTTGCTATTCCTCTTTCTCTTAACATGGCAACCACTTTTGCTTCCGTTGCAATAGAAGCATGGTCTGTTCCCGGTACCCAACAAGGGTTCATTCCTTGCATACGGGCGCGACGAACTAATATATCCTGAATAGTATTGTTTAAGCAATGGCCCATGTGTAAAACACCTGTTACATTGGGTGGAGGGATGACCACGGTATATGCCGGTTTGTTATTTGGCTCACTGTGGAAATATCCTTTTTCGATCCAATGCTGATACCATTTGTTTTCTACTTCACCTGGTATATAATTTTTGCTCAGTTCCATGCTTTTTTCTTTACCTAAATTGAGCCACAAAAATAAGGAAAAGCCACAAGCTTATTTTGACAAAAATGTACGAACTTGGCCCCCAATGGAATTTGCAGTAGTTGATATTGAAACCACGGGTGGAATGCCACAATCTCATGGCATTACTGAAATTGCTATTGTTATGCACAATGGGGTGGAAGTGACGGGTAAATATGTTACCCTCATTAACCCTCGGCAAAAAATACCACCATTTATAGTCAACATGACGGGTATTAGTGACGAAATGGTTTCGACTGCACCACTTTTTGAAGAAGTGGCTCCACAAATTTATAATTTATTAAAGGATCGAATTTTCGTAGCACATAATGTTAGTTTTGATTATGGCTTTGTTCACTATTTATTAAATCACCATGGCTATGAATGGTCGGCTCCCAAATTGTGTACGATTCGATTAAGTAAAAAAGTTTTCCCCGGTTTATTGAAATATGGATTGGGTTCTTTAACACGTGATTTGGGCATTCGCATTGAGGGACGTCACCGCGCTTGGGGCGATGCAGCAGCTACTGCGCAGGTATTAACCATGGCCATTGAAAAAGAAGGGATGGCGCCTATTCATACCCTGTTAAATAAAAAAGAACCGCGCAAAAAAATAGCGCCACCTAGTGAAGGAGACGCTATCTAGCACAATATCTTATAATAAGAAAGCGGCAGGCTACTTCCTAATTAGTACTCCGCTGTAATACCTGTATAATTTTGAGGTGTGATTTGCTTTAATTCTTTTTTCAAAGCAACAGTCACTTTTAATCCGTCAATAAATTTGTGCATTGATTTTTTATCAATCTTACTATTGCCTCTTGTTAAATCTTTTAAGGCTTCATAAGGATTAGGATATTTTTCACGACGCAAAATGGTTTGTATTGCTTCCGCTACTACTGCCCAGTTATTTTCAAGATCCTCCTGAATTTTTACTTCATTTAATATTAATTTCCCTAAGCCTTTTTCTAAGGAGTTAATCGCAATGGCTAAATGTCCAACTGGAACGCCAATATTTCTTAAAACAGTAGAATCAGTTAAGTCTCTTTGTAAACGACTAATAGGTAGTTTCGCTGCTAAATGTTCCAATAAAGCATTTGCAATACCTAAGTTTCCTTCTGCATTTTCAAAGTCAATTGGGTTTACTTTATGAGGCATAGCGCTAGAGCCTACTTCACCTTTTTTGGTTTGTTGCTTAAAGTAATCCATTGATATGTAGGTCCAGATATCACGGGACAAATCAATTAATATATTGTTGATTCTTTTCAAGTTATCACAATGTGCTGCAAAATTATCGTAGTGTTCAATTTGTGTGGTAAACTGCATTCTTTGTAACCCTAAAATGTCTTCTACAAATTCATTGCCAAGTGATACCCAATTCTTTTTTGGATAGGCAATATGATGCGCATTAAAGTTGCCTGTTGCTCCTCCAAATTTTGCAGCGTAAGGTATCGCAGTGAATAATTCAATTTGATTGTGTAAACGCTCCACAAATACCATTATTTCTTTTCCTAAAGTAGTAGGAGAAGCGGGTTGACCATGCGTACGCGCTAATAAGGGAACCGTTTTCCATTGCTTTGCAAATTGGTATAATCTGTTTTGCAAATTAACTAAAGCAGGTAAGGTATTGTTTTCCATGGCGTCTTTCCAACTTAATGGGATAGCAGTGTTATTTATGTCTTGTGATGTCAATCCAAAATGAATCCACTCTTTTAATTCACTTGCTTTATGCGCATCTAATATTTCCTTTAAAAAGTATTCAACTGCTTTTACATCATGATTAGTAGTTGCTTCAATTGTTTTTATTTTTTGTGCATCTTCTTCTGAAAAATTATCAACTACCGCTAAAAGTGTTTTCTTTAAAGCAGGGGTAATTTTAAAAAACTTTTTATCAGCAAGAAATAAAAAATAGTGTACTTCTACTAACACTCTATACTTTATTAATCCAAATTCCGAAAAGTAGCCACTTAGGTTTTGGGTTTGTTTATGGTAACGACCATCAATTGGGGATATGGAACTAAGTTGTGACATATTGATTGCTTTAAACAATTGGTTTTTGATATCTTTGTACAAAGTTAATTCAATTGGAGAGAAAGTGGCGCATTGGGGCGGTAAGTTATTTAAACACACGTCCATTATTGTACGGAGTTGAGCAATCTGGGTTAATGTCTCAGATTGAGCTCATCAAAGCTTATCCGGCTATGATTGCCCAGGATTTAATTGATGGCAATATAGATATGGGATTAGTGCCCGTAGCAGTTATCCCCCTTTTAAAGGAAGCGCATTTGGTCTCAAAATATTGTATTGGGGCCGAATCGGCAGTGGCAAGTGTTTGTATATTTAGTGATGTGCCAATGGAGCAAATTGAAAATGTTTATTTAGATTATCAAAGTAGGACATCGGTTCAATTGGCTAAAATATTATTGCAACAGTTTTGGAAAAAGGACGTAAACTTTATTAAGGCCGATGAAGGGTATATTCATCAAATAAATGGAACATCGGCTGGTGTCATAATTGGAGATAGAGCTTTACAGGCAAGATCCAATTTCAAATATGTGTATGATTTAGCGGAGGCTTGGATAGCTTATACGGGGCTTCCTTTTGTATTTGCAACCTGGATAGCGAACAAAGCCATTCCGGATGATTTTATAAATGCCTTTGATTTAGCAAATGAATATGGTTTGAATCACATTGATGATGTCATTTCATCTATTACTGATGCTTCAAGTGGATATGATTTACATACCTATTTTACAAAAAATATAAGCTATGATTTTAACGAACAAAAAAAGAAAGGGTTAGCTTTATTTTTAAAATCATTATAAATTACAAGTATGAATTTTTCAGCTTGGGCTCAGACAACTGCCTCTTATTTATTAAGTCCTAATAAAAGACCATACATTCAGCTTGCTAAGCAATTTGAAGGACAATCAGGTATTGAAATAGGCGGCCCAAGTGCTTTATTTAATTTGAAAGGAGCTTTTCCTGTTTATTTATATGCAGCATTAGTTGACGGCGTTAATTTTTCGGACTCAACTATTTGGGAGGGGCAAATATCAAATGGAGATTATTATTATAGTCAAAATAAAATTGGCAAACAATTTATAGCTGAAGGTTTTGACCTTTCATTTATTGAAAACAAGCAGTATGATTTTATTTTATCATGCCATTCATTGGAACATATTGCCAATCCGTTAAAGGCTTTATTGGAGTGGAATAGGGTTGTAAAAATGGGAGGGCGAATCGCGTTGGTTCTTCCAGATAAAAATTTCACTTTTGATATCAATAGGCCTATCACAAAATTTGAACATTTAATAGAGGACTTTAACAATAACATCAATGAGATAGACAACACTCATTTTTCCGAGATTTTAGAACTACATGATTTAACAAGAGATATTATAGAATCAAAAGAGGCACTTGCAAAAAGAATAGAACAGAACGAAAAAATCAGAGCCGTGCATCATCACGTATTTGACTTTGAATTGATCACAAAAATGTTGAGTTATGCTGGATTCAAAATAGAGATGCAAGGTAAATATGCACCTTTTCATTTAATTACTTCGGCAATTAAAATATCGGATTGCGTTTAATGATATTTTCTTAAGGCTATTTTTTCGACAACCAATTATCCCTGAACTTATTTAGAATACCGTGAAATGCGTCTAAAATTTCTGGAGCAGGATTTAGCCATTTTATAATTAAATAAAAGAGTGTGGTATAAACAATGGAGGACGCAGCTATATTAAATACGATATTATTTAAGTCAGGAATTAAGTGAACGATTAGAATTAACGTAATCATCAAAACAACAAATAAACCATGCTTCCAAGTGTATGGCTGTAGCTTAAATTTTTTGTATAAAAAACCAAAACGAATACTATTATATAAGGTAAGGGCTATTAAATTTGAAATTGCTAATCCAATTAAATCATAATGCTGGATTAAGTAAAAATTCAAAGGCAAAGAAACGATAACAAACAAAACATTGGTAAAAAAATCAAATTTCCAAAAGTTGGATGTGCCAATAATTTGAGCATTTACGCCTGTTCCTAAATCAATCAATTTAGCAATACCTAAAATAAAACTAATATTGACAAGTGCATCATATCCACCACCTTGCTTATGGCTTACCCAATTTAAAAAAGCAACTAAGTTTTGAATATTTAACCAAATGAGTCCAAACAGTAAAAAGCCTACTACTAATAAATTTGAAACGCTTTTGTGATATATATGCTTGATGTTGGCAAAATCTTTTTCCTTCCACGACTTCGCTAAAATTGGGATACTAATGGCATTTAAACTACGTTGAGGTATTTCAAGTATCGCAGAAACATAGGTAGCAATAGCAAAAATACTGGCATCGCTTAATCCTTTTAAGCCCACAATCATGAATGTGTCGTTGGTCCTTGCTAATAAATTAAAAAACTGACCTGCAAAAACAAACAAAGCAAAGCTGATCATTCTTCCTTTTAGTCTTTTGGTTACACTGCTTATTTTGAAAGTATTAAAGGACCATTGTTTTGACTTGATTAGCAAATAAAACAACACCAACATGGGTATCAGGTATACTCCACTAAACAGTGCTATGAATTGGTTAAAATTAATCAGGTGAAAACCAAATAATAAAATTAAAACAGTCGTGATAATTCGTATAGCGGTTTCTCTTAAAAAGTTGGTGGTAACTCCTTTATGTAAACCCCATGCAAAAGCTTCTAGCCAATAAAACAAAAGTAAAAAAAAAGTATAAGGATAAACGTAGTTGAAATACTGTCCTAGGCTTGGAGATTTACCTAATTTTCGAATGATGAAATCTTTATTAGCCCATCCTATAAAAATTAATATTCCAAAACCAATTAAGTTAACAATCAATGTCAAAAAGGGGAGTTCATTTTTTTTGCTTCCTAAATAGTGATTGTAAAAGGGGAAAAACTTATAAACTACAGGAAGGGTTCCCAAGGTACAAAATACCGAAAGGGTAGCACCAATATCAATCATGGCTCTAACTAAGCCTTGATCCTCTTTTGAAAAAAATAAAGGGAATAAAACCAACAAGTTGACAGCGCCTATTAGGAATCCTAAAAAAATAAAATAGGATGACTTTATGCCTTGTTTTTGAATAATGCCCATAAGCAAATATATCGCAAATCGACTAAATGTGGATATGTCAAAAATTGGCTTTAATTTTACTTATGGAACAATTGTCAGTAATTACCATATGCTTTAACAATTTAAGCGATTTAATAGCTACATGTGATTCCGTTGACAAACAATCCGAGTTGCCTTTTGAGCATTATATTATTAATGGCTCCACCAATACTGAAATTGAAAATTGGTTAAAAAATACTCCACAGCCACCCTATAGGAAATGGTTAAATGAGCCTGATAAAGGAATTTCAGATGCTTTCAATAAAGGGGTGCAAAAGGCAAGTGGCACCATTGTTCATTTATTAAATTCAGGGGATTGTTATTTCGACAAAACTGTGTTAAATAAAGTGCATACTTGTTTTAATAATCATCCAGCTATTCAATGGATAAGTGGCAATATATTTATGCATAGAAACGGAAGTTGGGTTACTGTTGGAGTGCCCTTTGATCGCGATCAATTATATAAAGGAATGAGATCCGTGTCCCACCCAACTTGGTTTTTAAAAAAAGAAGTATATGATCGTGTTGGTACTTTTTCGTTGTCCATAAAAATTGCCATGGATTATGATTTACTTTGTCGACTTGGGAATGAAAAATACTTTTACTTAAATGAAACCATTGCTCGTTTTGACGATAAAGGGGTAAGTTCAACACAATATGTAAAGTCGCTGGAAGACAATATAAAGGTTTATGAATCTTATTATGGATTTTCCTTGAAATCAAGAATATGGCAAACCAGGTTAAAACTCATTTTTTATCTGATGCATACCGGGTTTGGAAAATGGCTTTATAAATTAAAGTCAAAAATTTAATCGTTCCTTTTTTACTAAATATTTAATTCGAACTACTATTATTTATTGATAAATGGGCTTGCTGTATAGGCGCTTAAATTGTAAAAACAGCCAAGACAGTAGTTTGCTTTTTTCAATCATAATAGCCATTTTAAAGGAACTAATAGCATAAGGATTATAATTAACTCCTAACTCATTAGCTTTAATTGATAAATTGTTGACTATTTCATTAATAGTTAAGCCTTGTCTATATTTTACAGGGGTTCTCAACAATCGGTGTGCAATGGACTTGGTGGTTTGCTCTAAAAATGGTCCTGCATTTTCGTTTATTACCTGCTTGTAATTTGATGATTTAATTGTCAATTTCTTTAAGTAGGAAATAAATACCATTAATGCATCCAATAATATTTTATCCTTTGAGGTTTTAGTGGTGGATGCGTGAAGTCTAAAATTAAAACAGGTATCAGGAGAAGTGGCTAAATATTTTAACTCCATTAAATCAATCCATAATTGCAAGTCAGCATAAATTAAATTAGGGTAATGAGTATCTATGCCACCAATTTTTATATAGTCAGCAGTTTTAAATACATAGCCTGTCGCCATGATGCTAATTTGATCCTTTAACGCCATGCTTACATAATCAACAGAATTTAATTTTATGGGCAATGGTTTACACTTGCTAAGTACTTTCCCATTACTGTCAATATAGTCAAAATGGGTATGGTATAAACTTGCCTCAGGATGCTCGTCAATTAAATGATTAATGGTTGCTAAAAAATTGGGGTGTAAAATATCATCATATCCTAAAATGGTCATATACTCGCAATGGCTTGCAGTAAGAATCCTCGACCAGTTTTCTAAAATATTAAGGGTTCCCTTGTCCGTAACAACTTCAATTTGGGGATTATTTAACGCATATATATAATCAATGGATCCGTCATCATTGCTTGTGTGATCCGTTAAAACAATTATTTGGAAGTTGGAGTAGGTTTGCGCTAATACCGATTCAATGCAAGCTGATAAATAGTGCTTACCAGTTTTAAATGGAATTATAATTGAAAATGATCGCATTGGGTCATGATATATTACTACAAGATAAATATTTATGTTCAAATTGAGTTATTTTCGTGATTACTAAAATGTATATAGACAAATGGTTGGTGTTGTAATTTTATATCATCCTGACGCTGTGGCTTTGATTGAAAATATTAAAACCTACATCAATCCCCTTGATACATTATTGGTATACGATAACAGTGAAACATTAAGTAAGGAATTAGAAATAGCCGTTTCCGCAATCAGTAGTAAGGTTATATTTACACACTTTGGACAAAATCAGGGAATTGCAAAAAGATTGAATCAAGCTATTGAATATGCAGTTCAAAAAGACGAAAAGTTTTTATTAATGATGGATCAGGATTCATCCTTTAAAGACTATGACTTTAATAAATATGTAGATTATATTAGTGAAAATAAATTACCGAAGGTTGCTCAATTTGGTGTTAACTGCCAACCGGATTTTACACCCATGTCAACGAATCCTGAAAAAGCAATTAGTTTAATTACTTCAGGGTCTGTTTTAGCGATTAATTGCATTCAACAAACAGGCATGTTTGATGAAAATTTATTTATAGATTTTGTTGATACGGAGTTTAGCCATCGAATTACAAATAGGGGATATGTAAATTTACAGTTCACCAATATTGTGTTAAATCATAGCATTGGAACTAGGGTAGAAGGAAGGTCATTTGTTACTTTCAAAAAGTCACTTAGAATTATTCATATCCCTATAAGGGTTTACTATATCATTCGAAATGGTTTGTATTTATTATTCAGTCATAAGGAGGCAACAAGTATCCAGAAAAAAGATATTAAAAGAACCATAATGGTTGTGAAAAATGACTTTATTTATAACCCCCAACTTATTATAGTATATAAATATGCTATATTGGGAGTGTGGGACTTTTTGACTAAGAAAATGGGAAAAAGACGATAAGCAAAATGCAATTAGTGCTTAAAGTTTAGCTCCATCATTTTATTTACAAAAATTGCTTTCAATTTAAAAATTCTTAGAAGCTTATTTATTCTAATTAAAGCATGGTATTGTACTTTTTCAAAAAAAGTTTTCTTAACTGCAATGTATTCAAAGGATCTATGTCCTGTCATTTTTGAACTAGGGGGAACCATTTTAGCTTTTTCAATTACCACAATACTGTCGTAATAGTGAATTGAATTTGCAGTCCTTGTAAATTCATCCACTTTTAAAGATGCTTCTTCAGAATGATGCGCATTTATTTTATCAATCAAATTTTTCGTGTATTCAATATAACTGCCATTACGCTGATGGCCACCACCATAAACATTCATATAGGAAGTATGTACATCCTCGCATAAATAAACACCATCTTCCTTTATATGACTAAACAATTCCTCAAAACTAACTATTTGTTGGTTTTGCGTATGCCCTCCGTCATCAATTAAAATATCAATAGGCCCAATTTTTTCTAAAATCGAGTTTAGGAAAGTTGGATCTTCCTGTGAGCCAATTAATATATGTGTATCTTTTTCTTCTAATGTTTTACAAGCTGGGTCAATATCAATCCCCCAAATAGTAGCATCACTTCCAAAATAGTCTCTCCACATTTGAAGACTTCCTCCTTGGAAAACACCAATTTCAACAATGGTCGCTTTTTTACCTTTGTATTTATTAAAATGTCTTTCGTAGACGTCAAAATAATGATTGAATTTATTGATTAATCTTTTATCGTTGTTCTCAAAATAATTGCGCAACTGATTCATTTTATTCTATTTTAATTTCAATTAGATGTTTTATAGTAACCCTTTTAAGGCATCAATTCTAAATTTAATAACAGGCCAGCTTTTTGCAGGACTTCCTTGTAAAGCATATTTTATGCCCAATATTAAGGATGCGGCTAACTTGATAACATATTCTACAATTTTATTAATATAGCTGTTAATAGAAATTGCTTTAGTCCTAGCTTTCTCGCCACGACCTATACCGCTTGCTACGCGGTACATATATTCGCTAGTTAGTTTTTTCACTTCCACAACATGGTGTACACAAATGCTTGGATCATAATATATCTTGTGCCCAAGGCCCATGATTTTATAAAATAGTTCTTTGCCTTCGCCGCCTATCCTTAAAGTGCCAACAACACCAGGTAGGGAGGTGTTAAATCCTCCAATTTGTTCGTAAACATCTTTTTTTACAATCATGTTTGACTCTAAAGGGTACTTGCCATTTTCAAAAACACAAGCAATGGGTGCATAATCAAAATTGCCTACTAATGATGATACATAATGACTCATCCATTTAGGTTCTGATGGAATATATTTTGGAATAATCCTGCCGCCAAAACCTACCACAAAAGGTTGGTCTTGAATGTGTCGAATAATATTTTGTACATAATGCTCGGTGGCAACAGCATCATCATCCATAAAACACAACCATGCACCATTTGCCAATTTTGCACCAGTATTACGTGCGTAGGATGCCCCTTGCTGTTTTTCGGTGGTATAGGTAAAGTTGCCTAAAGGGTGATTGTCGCGCCAATTTTGAAATACCTCACTCGTATTGTCAGTTGAATTATTGTCAACTATGATTGCTTCAAAAGAAGCTAACCCGCTGGATTGTTCATATAGGCTTGTAAGTGCATCCCCAATATAGGAAGCCCTGTTATAGCTACATATGACAATACTTAAAATCATTAGTTGCCTTTATTTTTAAATACAAATGGACTAATAATTAATCCAATAATGGATATCCATAATAATACCGAACTAGTTGAACTTGCCATTTGCGCCGATGAAATGGAGCTTGGTTTAAATTCAAATCTAATATCGTGTTGGCCACTTGGCACAATTAATCCTCTTAAAACATAATTTGCTTTAATGATGGGAGTTTCCTTGTTGTCGATATAGGCTTTCCAACCTAATTTGTAATATACCTCACTGAATATAGCTAATTGCTTTACCTGTGATTTGCTTTTATAATTAACAATATCATTGTTGTTATTAATTAGTTGAATGCTTGCAGTGCTATCAAATTTTATATCGTTCAGGTCAGCAAGCTTATCCTTTTCTTCAATGACTGCTGTGTCTTTTGGATTAAAATAAGTAAGATGCTTCATTACTTCAGCTGGTCCTTTTTTGAATTCAATACCTTTCACAAACCATGCGTTTCCTAATGCATTTGGATTTGGTATGGTATCTCTTGACATGTCACCTGAAATAATATACTTAGTGTTCATCATGTTCAAAGTAGGCAAGCAATTTGGAAAATTATACCATTGATTTTCAATTAGGTCTTGGTATATACTCAATTTAGCTGGATTGTATCCACCCACTGAATTATGATGATAAGCAACTATGGCACCAGCATTGAATGAACTTTGAACACCAGAACGAAGGTCAAAAACGCGGTAGTTACTTTTGTCATTATCCAATGCAATGTCTAGTGGAGTTTTTGTAAAAGCGTTGTCATTTTCAACGGCCTCTACAAAACTATCTGATTTTAAATATTTAACATTTAATTGAAATAGGTCAAATAACGCAATAACGCCTAAAGCAACTAAAAGGATAGATTGATTTATTATTTTCTTAAATGAAATAAACAATAATATTGCTATTGCTACTATGTACATGATTGCATGTATCAAGTCAGATTCGATTAATGATTTTCTGTCCGTTGCAATGGCATTTACTAAATCATTAGCAGGTGCTTGGAAGGCAGCTTTTTGATTCGGATCTGGCAGGCTAGAGATGGTCGTTAATAGTTGTTTTTCATTTTCGCTTTTAAAATCGCTACCCATATAAATGTATACGACAGATGCAAAAATGATTCCTAATACAATAAAGCTTGGCTTATATTTATTAAATACTTCTTTCCAATTTGTCTCTTCTGATAATGCCTTCATTCCGTATAATGACATAATCCCAATTAGTAAAGTAGGCACTACTATAATCATACTTGGCGCTCTAAATTTATTGTAAAACGGAAGGTGCTCTAACATAAAACTATTAAAAGCAATAAAGTAAGATCCTGCTGCAAGCAAGATGGAAAAAATAATAGCAGCAGAGATCCACCAGCGGTGAACATTTGTTTTTACGCTTAATCCCATAATTGCAAATAAACAAATTATGATACCTACATAAGGAGGGCCTGCTGTGAATCCAATACCGCCCCAATAAAACTGTAAAAAGGATTGTAATTGCTGTCCAACTTGAGGTTGCATTTGTTGCAATACTTCAATGGCTTTTGATTTTGTAGCGTCAATCGCATTTGGGTCACTTGAGCCTCCATATATATTTGGGAACATCATGACCAATGGTTCAGACAAAAACATACTATAACTTAAAGCGTAGTCCTTATTCAATCCTGTTGAAGTGGTTTTACTGTCTTTAGTAGTTAATGCACTTCCTCCTCGGATGGATTCTTTTCCATATTCATAAGTACTAATTAACATTGGAGCGTTTACAGCCAATCCCATAATGCCAGCAATTAAGCCAAGCCCTAGTGTTTTTAAAATGTGGTTATACTCTTTTGCTTTAATCCAAATGATTAAAAAATAAATCGACATGAAGGCAATAATGATTATGCCGTAGTAAGTGATTTGTAAGTGATTCGCTTGAACAAATAATGCAGTTGAGATGGCTGTTAATATGGAGCCTACTAAATAATTTTTTCTGAATAACAATAAAATGGAAGCAATAAAAAATGGCAGGTAGGCAATGGCATGCATTTTAGTAATGTGACCCACAATAACGATGATAGGGTTGTAGGTTGCATAACTATAGGCCAAAGCGCCAATTACGGATATGATAGTGTTAAACCCTAGTACTTGGGCAAGGAAATAAAAGCAAATACTTGCTAAAAAAAACAAGCCAATGGGTTCTGGTAAATTCAAAGTAAATAAATGATCAAGCTGACCTATCGAAAAGCTGTTTCCAGGAACACCCGTAATTTGGTATGCAGGCATGCCACCAAACATATTGTTAATCCATAATGGTGTCTGCCCATTAATTTCCTTATAAGCTAAGGCATTTTGCGCCATGCCTTTCCATTGGGTTATATCGGACTGTTGTAATACCTTGCCCTCTAAAGCAGGTTTACAATAAATAATAGCAACTATTGCAAAAATAGCAATAGCAATTAAATGAGGGAGTGCCGTCTTGAAAAGGTTTTTTACCATAAAATTAATTATAGTAACAAACCTACGATTAAAAAGGCTTTTTACGTAATTTTCTTATCTTGTATTCAATAATAAATCATGAATAAAATAGTCAATAATTCAATTTTAGCATTTATGGGCAGATTGGCTATTATTTGCAATTTCTTTACCCTTATTTCGCTATTAATCATGTTTGTAAAATGGGTTCATTTTTCAGGCATTTTAGCAAGTTATATTATTGGGTTAGGTATTGTAATGGGCCCCATTGTAAATATTAGTTACTTGATATATTGGGTTATGTTCAAGTTATTTAAACCAGAAATTATTATTCCTAAATGGCAAACTATTGTAATTGTTTTCATGTTAATCGTTCAAATACTAACAGCTTTTATTTAATTAAAAATATTCAAAATGATCAATGCGATTCTTAAAGACAAACCCACTAAACTTTTTTTAGGGATAACTGCTTTTTTTGTGGCCAATGCCTTAATTGCAGAGTGTATCGGTGGAAAGATATTTTCTTTAGAAGGGGTGCTGGGTATACCACCTGCCAATTTCACCATTTTTGGTGAAAAAGGGTTATCCTTTAATTTAACCTGTGGCGTTTTGTTATGGCCATTAGAATTTGTCATTACAGATATCGTAAATGAATATTATGGTCCTAAAGCAGTAAGAAGAATTAGTATTACTGCTGTAAGCTTAATTTTATATGCGTTTTTGATGTTTTATTTGGCTATGCGAATTGCACCTGCTTCCTTTTGGGTAGGATCAAAAGTGGACAACGGAGTGCCTAGCATGCAAGCAGCATTTGAGGCTATTTTCGGACAAGGCATGTGGATTATTTTAGGAAGTTTAGGTGCCTTTTTAGTAAGTCAATTTATAGATGTGATTGTTTTTCATAAAATCAAAAAAGTAACAGGGGAAAAGATGTCCTGGTTAAGGGCTACTGGATCAACCTTAGTATCGCAATTGGTGGATAGTTTTGTAGTGTTGGTAATTGCCTTTAAATTAGGCAATAACTGGACTTGGAGTTTTGTCATTGCAGTATGCCTTGTTAATTACATGTATAAATTTACGATGGCTATTATTTTAACCCCAGCTATTACATTTATTGAATCAAGAATTGAAAACTATGTAGGACATGAAACTGCTAAAAAGATGAAATTAGCTGCTATGGGAATTGAAAATGATATCTAGCTTAAAAGGGTAGACTCTCAAATTATAATTTATTTAAAACTTTGATTTGCTTAATAAAAGTTTAATAGCAACCTTATCAATAGGGAGTGTCATGGTCTCCTCCCTTAATTCGCTTAATGGCACCCATCTTAAATGTTCGGCAGTTCCTTTTTCATCAGCAACTTGGTCGGGTAAAAAGTCGAAAGCTTTTTGTTTTGTGATGATTGTTTCAGTTTTATCGGAATGAACTAAATAGTATATTGAGATAATTTGATCGGTATTGTTAAATGCTGAAATTTGAAAAAAATCGGTTGTATAAAAATGTTCTCCAACACTTATATTTAAATTAGCTTCTTCCATAAATTCTCTTGCTAAGCCTTCTCTTGTCCCTTCGCCAATTTCCAAACCGCCTCCTGGCAATTTTGTAATATAAGCTCCTCTTATAAATTCGTCACTTACTAATAACCTGGCTTGATCATCAATTAATATCCCATATACCCTCACATTAAAAAGTGCCATAATAAAATTATTTTAATTCAATACTTGCTTTATAAACAAAAGTACCAGGACCTTTTAGCCAAATATTTGAAAAGTGACCACCGCCTTCATTATTAAAATTAACTGCTAAGTTACCGCCAATTGTTTTGATAGGGATATCGTGTGATCCTTTATCTTGTAAACGAGATATTAAAGCTGCGGCTGTAACACCAGTTCCACAACTATAGGTTTCATTTTCAACACCTCGCTCGTAAGTACGAACATATAAATGCTCGTCTTGCTGTTGTACGAAATTCACATTGATACCATCTTTTGAAAAACGATCGTTATATCTAATTGATTTTCCTTCATTGAATACTTCATATGATTCAATACTTGTCACGAATTTTACAAAATGAGGAGAGCCAGTATTCGTTACAAAAAAACCATCACCTTCTTCCACTGTAGTCACATCACTCATTTTTAAATAAACCCAACCATTACTATGAATGGATGCTTCATGCGGCCCATCAATAGCAACAAATAAATATTTTTCTTTTATAATGCCATTATCATGCGCAAACTGCACTAGACATCTTCCACCATTTCCACACATGGTTCCTTCAGTTCCGTCGGCATTAAAATAGGTCATTGAAAAATCATATCCTTCTGCTGAGCCCAAAAACATGAGTCCATCACATCCAACTCCAAAACGTCGGTCACATAAAAAAGAAATTTGTTGTTGAGACAATTTGATAGCTCCAGAACGGTTATCGATGATTACAAAATCATTTCCAGTTCCTTGGTATTTTGAAAAATTAATGGTCATTTTAATTACATTTATATATTTAGATGCTTGCGATAATGCCCAGTGTTTTTTGGATCATATTGTCAACAGCAGCACCCATGTTTTTACTATATTCTTTTTTCACTCTATTGGCAATAATTACATTGATACTTAAACATTGATGGCCTAATAAATTACACAATCCATAAATCGCACTTGTTTCCATTTCAAAGTTGGCAATATGGTGTTGCTGATATTTAAAACTAGTCATTTGGTCTACTAGGTTTGGCATACTCAACGGAAGTCTTAAAATGCGACCTTGTGGCCCATAAAAACCTGGACAAGTAACCGTAATGCCATGACTGTATCCATCTCTAAAATGTTTAATTAATTCGGTACTTGCACTTGCAATATATGGTTGAATTTTAAAATCAGTGATTTGTGTATGCTGTTCAAAAGCAGCTAGTATTGCCTGCTCTTCGGCATTATTTGAAAGCTTATAAAAGTGTAATAAATTATCAATCCCTAAGCCGTGTGTTCCTGCCACTAATTGGTCAACACCTACTTCACCTTGTAATGAACCACAAGTGCCCATTCTTATAATAGAAACAGATTTTTTTTGTTCTTTTATGGTTCTTGTATCAAAATCAATATTTACTAAAGCGTCCACTTCATTCAATGCAATATCAATATTGTCTGGACCAATACCGGTACTAAGAACTGAAATTCTTTTGTTGCCAATGTATCCAGTATGCGTTATAAATTCCCTGTGTTCACATTTAAAATCAACTCGATCAAAGTATTTACTTACTGAGGCAACTCGCTCCGGATCGCCGACTGTAATGATGGTATTTGCGATTTCTTCGGGTCTAACATTTAAATGGTAGACGGCTCCACGGTCATTGATGATTAGTTCTGATGCTCCAATTGACGACATATCTCAGTTATTTGTATAGCAAATGTCGTTTAATTCGTAATAGTTGGAAAATTCTTTTATAATTAACTTCTTTGTGTTATTTTCGCGTCCCGAAAGGGTCCTGTGGCCGAGTGGCTAGGCAGAGCTCTGCAAAAGCTTCTACAGCGGTTCGAATCCGCTCGGGACCTCAATACAAAGCCTCTTCACGAAAGTGAAGAGGCTTTTTTGGTTCAAGGCTGCGTCACAAGCGCCACAAAGTGGCAGTTAATTTAGCGAGACAGTGCTTGAAGCTTGCTTCGAAGCACAGACGAGATAAATGAACATATGAGCGAAGCGAATAAGCTTGTTAATAAATTATTAAGCTGGCGAGTATTAAAAAAGCCAAAGAATGCCATTTTAAAACGAACGAAGTGAGATAGAAAATGACATTCTTTGAAAGGCTTTGGGTAAGACGAGTTTGTCGTTGCGGATGCTAGCGCAGCTAGCAATCCATTTAGTCTTTTTTCTAAAGTACAAATACTGTAAAATAGTGTATTCTAGAAGTTTAGTTTCATGACTTAAATAAAAAATTAATTTATGAAACAAACTAACATTTACAAGAGTGTATTTCAATTATTTGGAATTGTCTTGGTACTATCAAGTTGTTCAAAACAAATAGTCCCATTATCCAGAGAAAACCAGATACAACAGGGCATATCAGAAATAAGGAAAATTATAGGCGATGATGGAATCATTAAAGTAATTGATACAAACTCTAATAATTTAAGTAATTATCAAAGTGAATCGATAATTGGAAATGATAATATTAGAAAATTATCTATTGATGAATTTAAGAAAGTGTATAAGGCCTTTAAAACTAAACAAGTTTCATTTGAAGTTATTAAAGAAGGAAGAGTAGATTCAGTTATTAAAAACAAAGAAATAAAATCAAATTCAATAATAATTGGGGAAGATACTTATGATGAATATGATGGTGATATTGGCTCTGGAAGTATAGGTCCAAAGCCTGCAGGATTATATCACAGTATTTTTCATTCTGAAATTCTTCAATATTATAGGTATGGTTATATTGATGGAAATAATCCAACTCTATTTTCTAATTTAAATGTTGAATTTAAATCTGATCAATTTGGAATGATTGTCGGGTCTCCTTCAATATCTTTTTCTGGAGTAAGAATGTTCAGTTGGAATCAAACATCAGCTTACCCAGTTAGTTCAAATCAGCATAATTACACTTCAAGTTTTTATATTTCGGGAAAAGCTGAGTTTTTATTGGGTATAGGCAATTCTGTTTTAGGTGTGGGTGGAAATACAACATTTAAAATTACCATCAATATGGATGAAAACTCGAAACAAATTGTAAAAATTGAAGTGGTCGACTTTAAAAGTCTTTAAAAATTTATAATCAATAAAAACAATATACTATGATTACTTTTATGATAATGGAAATTGTTTCATTCATGGTGACTTTATTATTTTTCCTTTTAATAACAAATATTGTTTTAAAATTTTTTTTCATTTCGTATTATAATAAATTTAAAAAGCGTAATAAATCAATTGTTATATGGATTGTCTCCATAACCCTATTACTAATTGCATTGAGAATACCAGCAATGCTGTCTTATAAATCAAGTCATTAATTTAAATCAAGCCTGAGTTTCCAATATTTCATATATTTTTGCCTCATGAAACATTCTCAAACTATTGGAATTGTCCTTTGTCTAATTTTATTTTATTTTACAACACAACCGTTGGTGATCATTGACACACATCATTTAACTATCACTGGCTGGAGTTCAAATGGAACAAATTTTGGATTGCCTGGAAAATTTATATTTTATATTGGTACTTTGTCATTAATATTCTTCGCATTGCCATTTATTTGGGCAAAACGTTTTAATATGGCATTTGCTGCTTTATTAATTGCTTGGTCATTTAGAAACTATATTGTTTTATCAACCTGTCAAATGGGGGAATGTCCTCAAAAGCAATTTGCATTGTATGCATGTATATTTGTTTCCTTTGGTATTTTAGTAATGACATTTTTACCAAAAATAAAATTACCAAAATCAACAAATTCATAAACAAAAAAAAGCCTCGCAATAAACGAGGTTTTTTTTATAAAATAGTTTATGACAATCTATTTAAAGCTGCTCCAATAATTGCTACAGCTTCTTTTATTTGAACTTCCGTGATAATTAAAGGAGGAGCAAAACGAATTTTGTCCCCATGCGTTGGCTTAGCTAACAAACCTAAATCTCTAAGGTGTAAGCAAAGTTCCCATGAAACTTCAGGGTCTTTATGATTGATAACAATGGCGTTTAATAAACCACGACCGCGCACTAATTTAATAAGTGGGGAATTTAATTTTTCCAATTCGGATCTCAATAATTGTCCCATGGCTTCCGCATTCTCAGCCATCTTTTCAGTCTTCAATACTTCCAATGATTTCATGGCAACTGCACAAGCCAATGGATTTCCGCCATAAGTCGAACCATGTTCACCTGGTTTAATTTGCATCATTACAATATCGTCTGCAAGAACTGCGGAAATAGGTAAGGTGCCTCCACTTAATGCTTTACCTAAAATTAAAATATCAGGTCTTACA
>CAIYUO010000066.1 GCA_903929425.1 uncultured Bacteroidota bacterium | reverse complement strand
GAGCGAAAGACCGGGCTCGAACCGGCCACCCCGACCTTGGCAAGGTCGTGCTCTACCAAATGAGCTACTTTCGCTTATACAAGAACTATTTTTAGGAGTGCAAAAATAAGGATTCGAAGCACTCTAACAAAATTTTTTTCTACTTATATTCTGGCTTGTATTGAGAGCTTGTTTGCACTTCTGGATTAGGCTTCTTGAATCCACTAGTAAACAACTTGGTACAATTACCTACTACCAATGATAAAATTGCAAAAATAGATACGTAGAATAAGAATTTCGAAGAGGTTACCCAATTTGAGTTAATATCTTTAGAAACTTCTGGTTGATTTAAATCTTGTGACATATTAAGTTATTACGGGTACAAAAATAGCAACTAAGTGGTAATAATGAACTAGTTAATGAACAATTTTATTAAAATACTGCTTCTTTTTTATAAAGTATTGGTAAACCACCGATCCAGCATATACCCCACTTAGTGAATTTAAACTTTTAAGGTGTTTGGTGCGCTCAACTTTCCCATTAATGATGAAATTAAATAAGGCAAAATGCGCTTTTACTATTGCAATAAAAAAACTAACATCTCCACTCAATAATCCTTTCCAAGCTGAAATGGCATCCAAGGCAAGTCTAAATGGAAGTTTCCAAACCAATTCTGAAAAGGGTAGATTTTTACAAATCATCACTAAGTTATTTCTGAAATTCAGGAAAACCTTCCTCCCGCCTCTAGGCAATGTTCCTGCCCCAACGTGGAAAACCTTAGCCGCAGGGCAACAAAATATTTTATACCCTGCCAATTGGATTCTCCAACAAAGGTCAATCTCTTCCTGATGCGCGAAAAAGTTAGAATCAAATCCTGACAATTCATGAAATACACTTGATCGAATCATCAATGATGCTCCAGAAGCCCAAAAAATAGGGATAGCGTCATTATATTGTGCCAAATCTTGCTCACAAATATCAAATATTCTACCTCTTGAAAAAGGGTAACCAAAAGTATCAATCCATCCACCAGCAGCTCCTGCATATTCAAAAGTATTGGGTTCCTTTTGAGCTAATAACTTAGGTTGGCAGGCTGCAATTTTTGTATCAGATTCGAGTATGTCAACCATTGGACTAATCCAATTGGGTGTCACTTCAACATCAGAATTTAACAGCACATAATAATCAGCTTTTATTTGTTTTAAAGCCCAATTATATCCTCCTGCAAATCCTTCATTGGTCAAAGATGTAATTAATTTAACCGTTGGAAAGTTTGATTTTAAAAATGAAATGGATTCATCTGACGAACCATTATCAGCAACGACCACTTCAAAGTTTTCGTATTGGGTAGCTAAAACCGACGGCAAAAACTGTTGCAAGTATTTTATACCGTTATAATTAAGAATAACTATGGAAACAAAAGGTTTCAAACGAAAATGATTTTTGCGAATGTAAGCCCAAATATGGGATTTTAAGCAGAAAAACTTAACTTAGCAGTATGAAAAAAGTGCATATTCTTATTTTAAACTTAGATTTACTTAATCATCCCTTGGGGTATTTGCACTAACCTTTATTTATTTCACTAATCGAATTGAAGATTCAATTTTGGTTAGCCATTTTCTTTTTGAATTATATTAAATTTATTACAATGACTAATAATCATAATGTTAGTGCCAATGCTGCTAAGTATTTGGAACTAGAAGATCAATATGGAGCACACAATTACCATCCAATACCAGTGGTATTAGAAAAAGGCGAAGGGGTTTATTTATATGATGTAGATGGTAAAAAATATTTTGATTTCCTTAGTGGCTATTCTGCGGTGAATCAAGGACATTGCCATCCAGTTATTGTAAAAGCTTTGCAGGAGCAGGCGACTAAACTTACCTTAACCTCTCGTGCATTTCACAATAATTTACTAGGCGAATACGAGGCTTATATTACAAAGTATTTTGGTTACGATAAAGTATTACCCATGAATACGGGTGTGGAGGGTGGAGAAACTGCTATTAAGCTGGCAAGAAGATGGGGTTATAATGTAAAAGGGATTGCTGAAAATCAAGCTCGCGTTATTTTTGCAGAGGGTAATTTTTGGGGAAGAACATTAGCAGCCATTTCTTCTTCAACTGACCCAAGTAGCTTTAAAGGATTTGGGCCTTATATGCCTGGATTTGGATTGGTGCCTTATAATGATTTAGCTGCTTTAGAAAATGAATTAAAAGATGCAAATGTTGCTGCATTTATGGTTGAGCCCATACAAGGAGAAGCAGGTGTAGTTTTACCAGACGATGGTTATTTGAAAGGAGTTAGAGATTTATGTACAAAATATAATGTGTTATTTATTGCCGACGAAATACAAACTGGATTAGCTAGAACAGGTAAAATGTTAGCATGTGATCATGAAGGTGTAAGACCTGATATTTTAATTTTAGGTAAAGCATTAAGTGGAGG
>CAIYUO010000065.1 GCA_903929425.1 uncultured Bacteroidota bacterium | reverse complement strand
AATTGTGTATAAATGGAGTTTGCTGAAAATCCAATTATAAAAGAGTAAGCAATAAAAAAAACATATTATGAAAAAATTATTTATTTGCGCTTTCGTTGCTTTGTCAATGACTAGTTGTGCTGTTACAATGCCAATTACTGCTACTAGTAATTCAGTGAAAGAAGCAGATAAAACTGGTGTTTCTAAAGCAACAGTTTTATTTGGTATTTTACCATTGGGTGGCGATGCTTCTGTTAGTGCAGCAGCAAAAAATGGCAACATTGATAAAATTGCTACAGTTGATTTAAAGACTACCAATTTTTTAAATATTCTTGTAACTTATGAAACAAAAGTAACAGGTCACAAATAAAAATTAAATTAAAAAGGAAGATTTCGTCAATCTTCCTTTTTTTAAGTTAAGCTTGTTTGTATTTATTTTAAGTATGACAAGTTGTGCTACCATTTTTTCTGGTACTAAAGACAGAATTTCATTCACAACAAATGTTCCAGGAGCAAAAGTATTAATTGATGGCGTAGAAATTTGCAAAACGCCATGTAATGAAAATATTTCAAGAAAAGTAGGCGAATCTCAAGTTGAATTTAAACTAGAGGGTTATGAAACAAGGGTGGTGAACTTAAGTAAGTCATTAAACATTGTAAGCATTCTTAATTTAGGCAATCTTCTTGGTTGGGGAATTGATATTGTAACAGGAGCTGTATTTAAATATGATAGAAAAGCGTATGATATTGAACTTACTAAAAATAGTAAAGTTTCAAAATTGAACCCTGAAAAAATTGAAATAGATACAAAAAAGCATATTGTTAAACTTTATGTTTCTGCAAAATAATTTTATCCATTACACAATTTGAGAAACTTTTTCTAATTGTGTAATGGCATTTTTACCAGTTACTCCCATATCAATTGTAAAGTCATTCACATACAAATCAATATGTTGTCGCATGACTTGTTCTGACATTTCTTGAGAATGACATTTTACAAATTCGGGAAGATTATCATAGCTATTTTTAAAAGCAAATTCAACGCTTTCTTTGATAAGTGTATCTAATATTTTTACTTCTTCTTTGGGCATATCATTTCTTGCAATAATACCGCCTAGAGGAATGGGTGCATTAAAAGTTTCTTCGAAATAAGTGCCAAGATCCATCCATTTACTCAATCCTTTTTGTTCGTAGGTAAATCGGTTTTCATGAATGATCACGCCTGCGTCAACTTTTCCTGTTAATACAGCGTCTTCAATTTCATTGAACACTATAAATTGTTTATTTTTTACTTCAGGAAAAGCTAAACTAAATAATAAATGTGCAGTCGTATTTTTTCCCGGTATGGCAACCGTCATGGTTTTTTGATTCGGCTTTTCTGCATCAATTTTATCATTATTATAATTTGCGCTTTTTTTATAAATCAATAATGGTCCAACCCCTTTACCCAAGGCGCCTCCGGCATTTAATAATTGATAATTATTTTTTACCATGGGCCAAACGCCATAACTAATTTTTGATAAGGGTAGCTTTCCCTGTAACGCCCACTCATTAAGTGTTTGAACGTCCTGTAAATATATTTTGAATTCATACCCCTTGGTATCAATTTTATGATTTACTAAAGCGTCAAATATAAAAGTATCGTTTGGGCAGGGCGAAAACCCTAATTCTATCAATGGCATTTTAAGCTGTTTTATATAAAGCGTCCAAGTATTGTAAAAGGGTTTCATTTAAATTATAAATCGCTTCCTGTATTTTCCATTTTGATTTATCTCTTTCTCCAACATAGTTACTCACGGCTCTTATTTGAATAAAAGGAATGGTTAAGTCTCTACCCATATAATGTAAGCTTGCTCCTTCCATTGATTCTAGCACGGCTTTATACCGTCCGCCTAATAATTGTATTTGATTTTTATCAGTGCTAATGGTGTTGACTGTTACGCCTTTTTTGGCAGGTAATTTCAAAAGGTTAAATTGATTCAGCCATGGATTGGGTAAACTCTTTTTTTCATAAGGAGGGTCATTAGGCTTGTCTAATTTCATGTCAAATAAATCTTTCCATACTTTATTTTCCATGACCCCAATATCTCCTGCAAAATCATTGTTCACAGCAAAAACTTTTCCAAGTGGAATTTTTTTGTCAAAGCATCCAGCGATACCCACTTGAATAATAAGGGTAGGGGTTTCCTGTGTAAACATTTTCATGAGCGATATACTCGACGCCAACATGCCAATGCCAGATTCATGAAATCCTACTGAAAACTTTTTACTGTTTCCCACATATTTTGGATTGATTTTTTGAAAACTTGGCATCCATTCTCTATGTGTTGCAGCTGTAATAATTACTCTCATAATGTAAAGGTCGTTAAAGCCTTGTAAAAATTGCTTTCTTGACAATCAAATTTATATCTTTGTGTCTTAATATAATTTAACTCAATGGTGTACTTGACTAGAGTAGAGCATTTTAATGCAGCTCATAAATTAGCGAACCCAAATTGGAGTAAGGAAAAGAACGAGGAAGTATTTGGTGTTTGTGCGAATGAAAATTGGCATGGACATAATTATGAATTATTTGTAACGGTGAAAGGTATTCCTGATGCTGAAACTGGCTTTTTATACGATGTTAAAAAACTTAGTGTCCTTATCAAAAACTTAGTGATTGATGAATTGGACCATAAAAACTTGAATTTGGACGTACCCTTTATGCAAGGGAAAATGTGTAGTACCGAGAACTTAGCCATTGCCATTTGGCAACAATTAGCCCCTCATATTCCAACCGACATACAGCTACACTGCATCAAATTATACGAGACTCCAAGGATTTTTGTTGAATATTTTGGCGCATAATTACCTTAAAACATTAAACGTTTAACTTTTTTGGCAAAAGATTAAACAAAATTGCTTTTGGCGCGTTATTAATGACGTAACTTTATCCTCTTAATTTGTAAGTATGAATCAAAAAGTAGCGGTATTTAGAAAAGAGCATTTTAATGCCGCACATAGGTTGTATTGTGCTGACTGGACGGATGCTAAAAACAAGGAAGTTTTTGGTGCCTGTTCAAATGCAAATTATCATGGTCATAACTATGATTTAGTTGTACAAGTAAATGGTATTCCTGATCCAATTACAGGATTTGTGATTAATACTAAGGACTTAAGTATGATTGTTGAGGAGGAAGTTAAAAATAGATTTGATCATAAAAATTTAAACCTAGACACAGAGATTTTTAAAAATTTAAATCCAACTGCTGAAAACATTGCGATTGTAATTTATAATTTAATAAAACCTCGATTGTCTGATAATCTTGAATTAAAAATACGACTGTATGAAACAGAAAGAAACTTTGTTGACTACCCCGCTTAACGAAGAAAAATTAGCAATCGACAACTTATTAATCGAAGAAATGGGCGACCAGCATAAAGCTAGTTCAGTGGATACACCCCTGCGTGCTGATGCGTTTGATAAAACAGACGATGAAAAAATTGCTGCTATTGAGCCTCATTTCAGAGCCATCATGGAAATATTAGGAATGGATTTACGTGATGATAGTTTACGTGGCACACCACTTCGTGTAGCTAAAATGTATGTAAAAGAATTGTTCCAAGGATTGAATCCTGCGAATATGCCTAGCATGACTTTGTTTGAAAATAAATTTCAGTACAACGAAATGTTGGTTGAAAAAAATATCAACTTCTATACCAATTGTGAGCATCACTTTGTCCCATTCTTTGGTAAAGCCCATGTTGCCTATATCAGCAGTGGTAAAGTAATTGGTTTGAGTAAATTAAATCGATTGGTAGAATATTTTTCAAAGCGTCCTCAAGTACAAGAGCGATTAACCATGCAAGTGGGTAAGGCTTTACAAACTGTTTTACAAACTCAGGATGTAGCTATCATGATGGATGCTAAACACTTATGTGTATCAAGCAGAGGGGTAAAAGATGATAGTTCAAACACCATTACTAGTTTTTTTGGTGGGAAATTTCAAGAAGAGGCAACTAAAATGGAATTTTTAAAATACATTGAAATCAAGGATTAAAAAAGCATAAGATTTCAATTAAGATAGTTCATAGTGTCGGGTTAGTGTTAGTTCAGGTGAAGTGAAAACTTCACCTTTTTTTTGCAATGCATTATAATTTTTATATATTTATAAAAATTATCGCTATGAAAAAAATAATATTGGTTGCTTTTGTAATCTTATTAGGTTCCAATTTAAAAGCACAAATTTCAGCCGGGCTTAAATTAGGTACTAATTTCTCTTCGGTACAAACATCTGGAGGTGGGGTAAGTATTTCAACATCCAATAGAACTGCTTTTAATTTTGGTGGTTACGCGAGAATTAGTTTACCAAGTTCTTTAAAATTACAACCTGAATTTTTATATCAAGGTATGGGTGGCACTATTAATGGCACTACTTTTAAAAATGATTATGTTACGGTGCCTATTTTATTGCAATATGCCGTTACTAAAAACTTTTTATTAGAAGCTGGTCCACAAATTGGATTATTAGTGAGTTCTAAAGTAGAAGGAGAAAATATTAAAGATGCATTCAAATCATCTGATGTACAAATGCTTATTGGTGCTTCGGTTGGAATAACTGGAAAAATTGGCTTAGGTGTAAGATATGGTATGAGTTTATCTAATATTTCTACTGATTCCTATAGTACTGTAAAGACTGATGTGAAAAACAAGGCCTTTAGTATAATGGTAAGCTATAAACTATTTTAATATTTATTTAGTTTTTGAGGTTACTATAATGGATGGTTTTTCGTTTAAAAATTGAGGCATCGCCATGCCTGCAGATGCTCCAATATAAGTTGGATCGCAAATAATATATTTTTCTCCTTTATAAATCACCGCATCGCCATTAATTGGCGCATTAAATTTTACTGCACAAGCTGCATGGGTGTTATATTCTAGTCCCACCACTTCTAATTTCAATAAAGCTTTTACTAAGTGAGAAAATAAAACTGCTCTGTCTTCGCAGTCAGAGTAAGGGTAGTTGAAAATATCTTCAGGGAAGTAAAATTTTTCATATCCAAATTGTGCTATATCTGTTTTGTAATCAAATGATTTTTGTACAAATTCTAATATTATGTTTACAGCTTCTAATTCATTTTTATTTTCAATAAGTGGGATTAGGTATTTTGATAATGAATTTTCAGTTATAGGATCAAGCTTTGCATTAAAAAAAATACTTAAATCAGACATAGGTACCTCATTGTAAAATTTAACCAGATTTTTATTAAATTTTACAGGTATTGTTTTATCATATTTTTTAAAATAAATATTTTTTGTTGTGTATTCATTTCCTAGTTTCAGTGTCTTTGAAACGCTTAAATCTATAGGTTTATGGGAGTCATAAAATGATTGTTTAAAGGTATAAATGGCTCCTTCCGTATCATTATTCATTATGTAATAATTCCTGCCATTGATTGAAATAAATGATTTTTTATAAACAGTGGTCTCGAATGGGATCAATAAAACAAGGTTATTGTTTCTTTTTGCAACTTTCACATCAAACTTAAGGTGGCTTAGCATAAAAAAACCAAATAAGGTCTGATCATTTTTATTTTCAGTTATTTCATTAGCAATTGAATTAATAAGTTCATAATATCCCCAGTCATTTAACTGCATTTGATTACCTAATTCTTTCATTTCTTCTAAAAACTTTGGATAATTTGAACTGCTCAAAATGTTCCAATAATCACTAACTCCTTTCTCACTAATTTCTTCACAGTGTGATTTCATTTTTGAATCAAAGTAAATGGTAAGTGGTAAATTAAAATAGGAAATAGGCGTGCTTAGGGGTAATAGCAATGGCTCCTTTTTTGGCACTTCAACAATAATAGGATTGTCTTTTGGTGAAATCAGCGTTGGTAGTTTAATGCTTGGTATTTTATTGATATCTTCTTGTTTTGGAGCGGGTGGCAATACATCGGGTTGCTTTGGGGGCTTAGGAACGATAACTGGCTCCTTACTAAGTTCTGTTTTAAATTCAGTCCATCTCTTCTTTAATAAGTCAGCGAATTCTTTATCACGCTCATCTTTATACTGTTGAAATTCTTTATTCGCATTTTTTTTATATTGTTCAAACTCATCTTGTATTTGATTCGAATTTTTTGTTTGCGCTATGGCAGTAAACTTCATTAACAAAAGAAATAAAATTGCTAATGATATTTTTCGAATAAAAAAAGTTGAATGAGTTACTTTCATAACATTAAAATTTATGTCTTTTTGTGCATTGAAAATACTTAACTTTATTCTTAAATATTAAAAAATATTCTGTTATGTCAAATCATGCTTTTGTATTTCCGGGTCAAGGAAGTCAATTCTCTGGAATGGGTAAAAATTTATATGAGCAAAATGAATCTGCTAAAGCTTTGTTTGAAAAAGCCAACGAGATATTAGGTTTTCGTATTAGTGATATTATGTTTGAAGGAACCGAGGATCAATTAAAACAAACCAATGTAACACAACCAGCTGTATTCATACATTCTGTAATTGCTTTTTTAACCACGTCTACATCAATTCCCGATATGGTTGCGGGGCATTCTTTAGGTGAGTTTAGCGCATTGGTAGCTAACAAAACATTGAGTTTTGAAGACGCTTTGCGTTTAGTAAGCATTCGCGCAACCGCGATGCAAAAAGCTTGTGAAATACAACCATCCACCATGGCAGCAGTATTGGCATTAGCCGATGAAAAAGTAGAAGAAGTGTGTGCAATTGTAAGCCAAGAAACAGGAGAAGTAGTAGTAGCTGCTAATTATAATTGCCCAGGTCAGTTGGTTATTTCAGGATCGGTAAAGGGTATTGAAGTTGCTTGTGAACAAATGAAAGCTGCAGGAGCAAAACGTGCTTTGGTATTGCCAGTTGGAGGCGCCTTTCATTCACCTTTAATGGAACCTGCAAAATTAGAATTAGCTGCTGCCATTAAGGCGACTCAATTTAACACGCCTATTTGCCCTGTATATCAAAACGTTGTGGCTAAAGCAGTTTTAAATCCTAGTGAAATACAAGAAAATCTGATTGCCCAATTAACAGGTGCTGTAAAGTGGACCCAAACGGTTCAAAAAATGGTTGAGGATGGTGCCACCCATTTTACTGAGTTTGGACCCGGAAAAGTTTTGCAAGGTTTGATACAAAAGATTCATAAAGAATCAGTTGTAAATGGAGTTCAGTAATATATATTTTTGTTAATACATTAGAATATTTACTATTTGTAGTAATTTTAAGGGCTCTTTGGATACTATCCTGAGGGTCTTTAAATTTTATATACTTGCACAAAAGGATATTACATATTGTATTGGTTTTAGGCATGATGCTTTTTGCTCGTGAGGCAATGGCGCAAGCAAGTGTAATAACTAGGTTTGATGCAACAAGCGGATCAACGACTGGTAGAAATATAATGATTTGTAAAAATAATCCTTTCACACTTACATTTATTCCAAGGGTTGATGTCAAATACTATTTTAGGTTATCTGAAAGTAATGGAGCTTGGTATAACTATACAACTGTTCCATCTGTGGCTAGTGCAGGACAAATTATTTCTATACAACCCTCTTTTTCTGTAAATACCAGAATTCAAGTTTATTATAGTACAGATGGAACGGATCCAAATATTGAATCTATATATATTGTTGATTTAACTGTTTATGATCTTCCCCCCGTAAACACTATTTCAATTGGTCAAACGACCATTTGCCAAAATTCATCCACGATTGCTACTAATACAACGCCAAGTGGAGTTTGGAGTTCAGATGATAATACCGTAGCTACAATTAATGCATCAGGCAATGTAAATGCAATTGCAGAAGGGTTTGCTTATATATATTACACGGTTACTGACGTTAATGGTTGTGTAAATAAAGATAAAGTAGGTGTAACAGTTAACCCAACACCAACAATACAAAGTATTTCATCAACAATTTGTAGTAGTTCAACTTTTTCAAAAACTTTTACAACTGCTGGATCTGATTTTGTTCCACCTAATACTAAATATACTTGGTCGGCCCCAACTCCTGTATCAGGCTTAGCTCCACTTACTCTAACAAGTGGGACGAACTCAAATAATTTTAGTGCAACGGTTACGAACTTAACCAATGCTGCATTAAGTGCTACTTATTCAGTGACACCTATAACGGGATCTTGTCCTGGCGTGCCATTTAACGTAAACTTATTAGTTACTCCTAAGCCTTTTATTAATGCATATAATCTTCCACCCGTTTGTAATGGATCACCTTTTTCTTACACACCAACCAATGGTGGTAATGGAGGGGACATTGTTCCTGCAAATATTACTTATAGTTGGGGTATGCCTACACCGGTTACAGGAATTACAGGATATACAAGTGGGTCAAGCACAGCGAGTTTAACCAGTTTTACCGGTACCTTATCTAATTCTACAAGTTTAGTTAAACAAATATTTTATACAGTTACAACACTAAGTGATGGATGTGCTGGATCTACTTTTACTTTAACTGTAAATGTAACAGCCACTGCAAGTATTGCAAACATTACGTTGAGTCCAATTTGTTCTGGAAGTTCATTTAACTATATTCCAAATGCTGGTTCAAATAGAATTCCTTCTGGAACCACCTATAGTTGGTCGGCTCCTAGTGGAATCACAGGAACCCTTTCAGGAACCTCACTAAATAGTATTGGAGGAACATTAACCAATACTACAAGTTCATATATAAATGTTGTTTATCATGTTACACCAAATTCGAATGGATGTGATGGAACACCATTTGATGTTACGATAAGAGTTAATCCAATTCCAGTGATTAATAATTTGGGACCAACACAATGGGGTAGTGCAAATCAATTTAGTTTTAGTATGAGTGGTCCGGTTGTTCCAACTGGTACCACCTATTCATGGCCAATGCCACAAATGGATCCTGGAATTATTGGTGGAGCTGCATCGCAAACATTAACACAAAACACTTTAAACGGAACCTTAACCAATACCACGCAGCTACCATTAAACACTGTATATACCATAACACCTACCTATGCAGGTTGCCCGGGTAATTCATTCACTTATACATTGGCAATTTATCCAAACCCAATCGTTAATGATGTAACACTTACGGGATGTTCTGGAGCTTTAGTATCAAAAACTTTTGTGGATGGACAAAATCAAGACATCATTCCAAGTGGTACAGTTTATGATTGGGGTGCGCCAACTGTTACAAATATTTCAGGTACTGCTACTGCAACAGGTCAGTCAAATTTTAACGCTACACTTACTAATACAAGTTTAAATTATATCGACGTTACTTATGTAGTCACGCCTAAAGCTGGGACACAGGTTGGGAATCCTTTTAATGTTGTTGTAAGGGTTCATCCTTTACCTACTGCAACAATTGCAGTTGCTGAAAATTCAGGCTTAACGCCAAACGATAATAAAATTTGTTTAGGAGCGAGTGCAACATTAACGGTTCAACCTAGTACATATTCACCTTCTGATTATACTTATACGTGGACAACTTATCCAAGTGGAACCATAACCAATGTAAGTGCTGGAACTTTTTCAGCTACACCATCAGCAGTGGTAGTAACAGGAAATTATGTAGTATCCATAAGAAACAATATTACCACATGTAGCAATGCAGCTAGCATATCAACAACTGTTCGCGTTTTCGCAACGCCAACTGTTGGTACTATCTCAGGAACTTATTCAATTTGTATAGGTTCGAGTGCTCCTTTAACGGCAACAGGGGGAACTTCAGGTACAACTCCTTATACTTACAATTGGCAATTCCCAACGAATATTACAGGATCTGCTACTAGTACTGTAACTGCTAACAATGCAATGGGCATTAGTGCAGGAACATCAAGTGTTACTTATTATGTGTCTGATGTGAATGGATGTGCATCACCTTATAGTGCACCAAGTAGTTTTATGGTATTTGCTATACCTGTTAATCCAACTGTTACACCAGCAAGTTATGTTTATGATGGGTTAGCGCATAATTTAATAGCTGCGCCAGATGTAACGCCTCCTCCATTTGGAACGGATGTGCTTAAGTGGTATGCAGCTTCGTCAGGTGGAGTATTTACTTCAACTACACCAAGTATTACTAATCAAGGAACCAAAATTCAATTTGCTGAAACATTTAACAATACAACAGGTTGTACTAGTGCTGCAAGAGTGAGTGAAACAGTTAACATATTGGCAGCTACTTTAACGGTTACTGCAAACACTTATTCAAAAACATATGATGCAATTGCCTATGCAAGCAATGCAAGTAATAATAATCAAATTACTTTTACAGGATTTGTAAATAACGAAATACCAACCAATGTTTTATCAGGCACGCTTACTTTAACGGGCACCGCTCAAGGGGCAATAAACGCAGGAACTTATTCAATTACTGCATCCGGTTTTACGGCGAATAATTTAAACTATAATATTGGTTATGTAAATGGGGTATTGACTATTGATAAAAGAATCATTACTGCTGTCGGAGCACAAGCTATCACAAAAGTATATGATGGTACTGCATCGGCTACCTATACTTACACTTCCATTGGGAACATTGTTGCACCTGATAATAATTCAAATTTAGTTTTAACAGGCATTGGATCATTCCCAAGTAAAAATGTAGGGACAAATTTAACCGTTACAACGAGTTCAATTTTATCTGGTGTTTCTTCGCCTAATTATACATTTACAGAACCAACTGGGTTAACGGCTTCTATTACTCCAAAACCAATTATAGAAATTAGCGCTCAAACTTTCTCTAAAACATATGATGGCACAAGGGTTAATGTTGGTTATACTTCAATATTAAGACCAACAGAAAATATAGGAACGGGCACTTATACTGATGGAACTGCTTATACAGGAGACGCCTTGACAATTGTACCTTCTGCTAATTTTGTTGCTAAAGATGTAACTGTATCTGGTGCAATTTCATCCACGTCGGTATTAACAGGAGTTGATGCATCAAATTATTCTTTAACAGTTGCAACTGGTTTAACACCACAGGCAATCATAAAGAAAAATTTAACCATGTTTGGTTTAAATGTTGTTTCTCCAAAAATTTATGATGGCACATTAGCTTCAACAGTTACAAACAGTCCTGGGCTATTACAAACACCCGTCCCTGCTGGAACGGGCACAACTTTAGATGGTAAACCGTATGATGTAGATGTTGTCACTTTATCTGGAACAGCCTCCGGTACCTATAACACCAAGGATGTTGCAACAGCAAACTCAGTTACATTTTCTGGCATTAGTTTAACAGGGGCACAAGCAGGAAACTATTCCTTGACAATTCAAACTCCTGCGAATGCAACCATCATTAAAAAGACATTAACTTTTTCTGGTTTATCGGTCCCACTTACAAAAGTGTATGATGCAACTACTACTGCAGTCGTTTCGCCAACAGGTAGTTCAGGAACTTTGCAAACAAGTATAACAGCTGGTACAGGTACAACCACTGACGGTAAATGGTATACTGGTGACGTAATTAGTTTAACAGGTACACCCACTGCAAACTATAATACTCGTTTTGTTGCTACCGCAAATACAGTGAGTTTTACCGGAGTTACATTGACCGGGGCACAATCAGGCAATTATTCATTAACAGCGCATACATCACAAGCAGCAACGATAACTCCAAAACCAATTGCAGAAATTAACGCACAAACTTATTCGAAAACTTATGATGGGACTTTGGTAAATGTTGGCTATTCTTCTACACTGAGAACAACTGAGGCTCCTGGAACGGGAACAACGATTGATGGAATCGCTTATACGATTGATAATGTCGGTATAAGATCCTCGGCTGATTTTTTAATTAAAGACGTCACCGCATCGGGTACTATTACTTCTACATCATTATTAACAGGAACAGATGCGCCTAACTATACTTTAACAAGAGCATCAAGTTTAACTCCACAAGCCATAACAAAGAAAAATTTAACCATGTATGGGTTAGATGTTGTTTCTCCAAAAGTTTATGACGGAACAACAACTGCAACAGTTACCAATAGTCCAGGGTTATTACAAACACCCGAAGCAGGAGCGGTTGCTACATCGGGTGATGGCAAACCTTACATTGGAGATGTTGTTTCATTAACTGGTCCTGCTATTGGTACGTTTAATTCTAAATTTGTTCCTTCGGCAACAACCGTAACCTATTCTGGAGTTAGTTTAACAGGGGCACAAGCGGGTAATTATTCACTTACGATTCAAACACCAGCGAATGCTACTATCACGCAAAAAGCGTTGACTTTTTCTGGTTTAACGGTCCCAAGTTCAAAAGTATATGATGCCACCACCAATGCAGTGGTATCTGGAACTTTTTCTCCATCAGGGGTATTGCAAACAAGTATAGCTGCAGGTACAGGAACAGCTACTGATGGTAAGCCATATACTGGTGATAATGTTACATTAACAGGAACACCTGTTGGTACTTATAATTCAAAAAATGTGCTTACAGCGAATACAGTTGCTTTCACAAATATTAGTATACAAGGTGCACAAGCAACTAGCTATTCATTAACACCTCATGCAAATCAAGATGCTTCAATTACTGTTAAGCCCATTAATGAGGTTAATGCAATAACAAAAGAAAAAATTTACGATGCAACTTTGTTGGATGTTGGATATACTTCAGCATTGCAAACAAGTATAGCAGCTGGTACCGGTTCATCTACTGATGGAAAACCTTATTCAGGTGATAATATTACAATACAACCTTCAGCAAACTTTGCAGTCAAAGACGTAATTACATCAGGTTCCATATCATCCACTTCAACCTTATCAGGAACTGACTCTTCCAATTATTCATTAACGAAAGCCACCAATTTATCTTCCAATAATATTATTCGAAAACAATTAACCATGTTGGGGTTAAGTGTTGCAGCTACTAAAATTTATGATGGAACAACCAATGTGGCTGTTTTAGGAAAAGCGACCTTACAAACTGCACAGGCACCAGGTGCTGGAACTGTTGAAGATGGTAAACCATATATAGGAGATGTAGTAAATATCACAGGCACACCAATTGGTGTTTATGATTTTAAGGATGTTCCAATGGCTTCGATGGTCACTTATAGTAATTTGAATTTAGCTGGAAGTCAATCCGGGAATTATACTTTAAAAATACAAGAACCATCTATTGCAAAAATTACAAATAAGAAGCTTAATATGCAAGGGTTGAGTGTACCAGATTCAAAAGTTTATGATGGTAATACAAAAGCAACTGTTTTAGGAACACCATCTTTTCTTTTAGCTGAAGATCCTGGTATTGGTAATACTTTAGACGGCAAACCTTATGTAGGAGATGTTATTAATATAGTGGGCGTTCCAACAGCAACCTATAATAGTAAGAATGTAGTTGACGCTAATAAAGTTTCTTTTACTGGATTGTCAATAGCTGGGCTGGTATCTTATAATTATTTATTAAACATTCAAAGTGATTATCCTGCTAAAATTGTACCATTAAACATTAAAGTGAATGCTGACGAGCAAACAAAAATTTATGGCGACGATGATCCAGCATTTACTTATAAAAATGATTCCATCATTTATGGGGATCAATTTACAGGAAACTTGTCAAGGGCCACAGGTCAAAATGTGGGTGCTTATGAAATTACAAAAGGGACACTTGACTTAGGAACCAATTATACCATTACCTATAAACCTAATAATTTAATTATTACGGAAGCGCCAATTTCATTACAACCTGATACTACTTATCGAATTTATGGAGATGCACCAATTGCGGATGGCACTTTGACAAGTAAGTTTAAAATAATTGGATTAAAGTATAACGAAAATGTAAATAGTGTAAAATTATATTTTCCAAAAGGAGTTGGAACGGGTAATGATAAAAAAGATTCAATAGGTGTTTATAATGATGTGGTGCTAGCAAAATATTTGGCAGGAGGGACAGCAGTTTCAAGTAATTATAAAATTGTAAGTTTCCCAGGAGATATAAAAATAACGCCACTGCCTATATTAATTAAGGCTGACACAATGCAGAAAAGGGCATCGGAACCTGATCGCCCTTTAAGATATTTATTATCATTCCCGCTTATAAATGGAGACAGTGTAACGGGTAAATTAATCAGAGATACTGGCGAAATTCCAGGAACTTATTTAATTAATCAAGGTACATTGGAATTAAGTAAAAATTATTTAGTTAGCTATCAGCCTGATTATTTTACCATTTTAACTGTTGAAAATATTTTTGTGGTGCCTAATGCATTTACGCCAAATGGTGATAACAAAAATGATTATATAAAAATGCTAACTACGAATGTAGATCACATTAATTATTTCAAAATATTTAATAGAGCAGGTAAGTTGATATATGAGACTCAAGATTTAAGTGATAAATGGGATGGCAGGGTGAATGGAGTACTTCAAGATCCAGATGCTTACTATTGGATAGCGCAATATTATACATGGGATAAAAAAACAATAACCACAAAAGGATCCTTTATTCTATTAAAATAAAATGAGCTTTAAATACTATATAATATTTATTTTAATACTTTATTCATATGGAGTAAATGGGCAAATTGTAGCTATTTCTCAACCTTATAAATACAGTCAATTATTAAGCCCTAGTTTAGTGGGGGATGGTATTTATAAACAAAGAGTTCAAAGTGGATTAAAAAGTGAATTTTTAGATGGCACTAATTTATATAATACTGCCATCATTGGTTGGGATCGTAAATTTCAAAAAGAAGACCAGGTCCAACCAAATTATTTTGGAATCGGAACGCAAATAATTTCAGATAGATTAATGAGTGGAATTTTACAAAGTAACTCATTTAGTTTAAACATGTCTTATCATATTTTTTTGAATAAAAGCAAAAACACAGACATTGCACTGGGATTAGGTGGTATATATTCCCAAGCATTTATTAATAAATCTAATTTATTATTTGAAGAACAATTTTATCCCAATGGTGTACCTACGGGTGCTGGATCCTCGGAGAATTTGAGAAGTTTCCCATCTAATTTTTCAATTTCTAGTGGCGTTGTTTATAAAAGACACTCCAATTCATCCTATTTAAGAATGGGGGGGACCTTATTCTTTTTTGATAAGCCGCAGGTTACAAGTGAAGCATTAAATGAATCAATGGGGTTGAGAAAATTTGCCTTTTTCAATTTTGAAAATGAATTTTTAGATGATTTCACCTTTTTATTTTATGCTTCAATCAATCAATTGAGTTATGGAAGAAAATATGAAGCAGGTGCTTCCATTAGCTATTTAATTACCAAAGAACAAGAGGAAATAAAGAGAATCTATTTTGGGTGCAATTATAGACGAAATGATGCCATCGTCCCCAATATTTCATTTTTGATGGAAAATTACTCCTTAGGCTTTAGTTATGACATTAATAGTACACCAGTTACTGGATCAAATGTTAAGCAGCAAAAATTTGAACTTAATTATGCTCGATCTTTTGGTAACAAACAAGGAAATAAGTTAAGAACTTTGTTTGACTAATAAACTTCTAAGCGATTGATTTTTAATTTATTAACAACCAATAATTGCTATGTATTTATTAATGAAAATATAATTTATTATTTTAATAAATATGAATTATATTAAATATATTTGAACTATTAAAATTCCACCCAATATTAAAAAATCGAACTAAATTTAATT
>CAIYUO010000064.1 GCA_903929425.1 uncultured Bacteroidota bacterium | reverse complement strand
TCTACTTCGTATAGATTTATTAGTCTTCCTTTTTCGTTTTCATATTCTGCTTGTGTTATTAACTTTCCAAAAGGTAATGGTTTAGGTACTGGTTTTCTTACAACTGGAATCTGAATCGGGTTATATAACGTTTTTTGGTCTGCATTAATATCTATTTCATTTGCTTTTATATATTCATCCATCATTGTTTGAGGAACTTTATTTACTGTCGGTACTGTTTGTGTCCCTGTTAGTGCGTTCATAGCATCTGCAACTGTATTTTCTAATTGTTGTGCTAATAATAAGTCAGTCATTTGTTTGTTCGCTCTATATTCTGGAGTTCCAGTTAATTCTATATTTGGATAAACTGGCTTTAATAATAATGGTTGTATATCCTTTGGAGGTATTGGTTGAGATTCTTTAATGATTTTATATACTTGCTTGCTCATTTCTAAATCTTTATTTCTGAGAAATTCTCTACGTTCATTTTGATTCATATTATAAATAGTATAGATTTTTTAATTCTACAAAAAGAAATATTAAGGTTATTTTATTTAATTATTTTCTAAACTAAATATATATAGAAAATGTCTGGAATGCATAGTGATAATTATGAATTGGCTCGCTCATCTGCCCCACAAAGTATTAAGGATTATTCAGCCTTTACTGATAAACAATGGAATTATAAAAATGATTCACAAGGTGGTGTCTATCAAACTACAAATGCAAATGTTGAATTTGACCTCTCATCTATTTATCAAAGTGATGGATATACTGATGTAAGTGATATGTATATTGTTTTACCGCTTGTAATGTGTGCTGTTTGTACAAATGCCGCTGGAACTACTTTTTATACTGCTCCAACGGCTGGTTATTCTTTATGTACTTTAAAAAATAACTTTCAAAACTTGATTCATTCTATGGAACTTGTTCTAAATGGTAAAACTATTCATGACCATCAAAGTTTCTTAAATGTGTATGCAAACTTTAAAATGCTTTCTTCAATGACTCCATCTGATTTAAAAAGTAATAATACAAACTTTGGAATGGCTCCTGATTTAGATAATCATCGTTCAATGCGTTTTGGTGCTGCTGCTCCTGCTGATGCAAGTACAACTGGCGGTTATGGAATTTTTAATAATACCCCTTTTCAAACAACTGCTTCATTTTTACAAACTATTCCTCAAAATAATGGAAAAGGTAATGATGCATTACTTCAAAGAATTAATAGAGTTGTTGATACCACTACAAATAGTTCATTCAATAATTTATTTGGTACATCAAGAATAATGTCATCAGATAATCTTAAAGCTGAACTCAAACCATTTTATACTGTGAGTGGTAATTATATGTATTGGTTTGATTATGGTATCATTAATTTAAAATATATTATTGATGCAATTGCAAAAATTGGTTTAGTAAAAAAAGCTGATATGCGTTTAAGAATGTACGTCAATGTTGGCGCTGTTCAAGTAACTATTAATACTCCAAATACAACTACCACTACTTATAAAAGTTTCACGACATCTTTTTCTAATACTTGTCCTTTCACTGTAAATCTTTTAACTGGGGCTCTTGCGGCTGGTGGTTTTAGTGATAATGGTGCCACTCTTTTAACTGCTGGTTTATACATTGCAAAACCACCTGCTACTTTTAGTGCGGGTGGGGTTTCTGTTGCAAATACTGCTCAAATTAATAGTCCAATGTCTGCATGCCAATTATATTATTCAAATGTAAAACTTGATTTAACAAGTGAATCTGAATATGTCAATGCTAACCGTGCTAAACAAATTATTTATGAAAAAATATATTTTGCAAGTGTGACAAATATTTCAAGTTTAAACATAGTTGATAAAACTATCACATCATCTATTACAAATCCTATTGGACTCGTTATTGTTCCATTTGTGTCAAAATCTGGTACTGGTGGTTCTCTAGGGGCTAATGCTCTCGGGTTTGCTCAATATGAAAGTCCATGGGATACTGCCCCTTCTACAGGTGCGCCAATATCTTTAACTGGGATTTCAGTATCTCTCGGTGGTAAAAAGGTTATTAGTGAAGTTCTTAACTATACTTATGAAAACTTTTTACATCAAGTGATTCTTGCTGAAACAATTGCATCATCTGACATTGGATTAAATGTGGGTTTAGTCAATCAGGAATTCTGGGAGTCCAACCGTGTGTATTACATAGACTTAGCTCGTTCTCGTGAGGTTGATAAAGATACTCCACGTGAATTAACTTTTAAATGTACTAATAACAGTCTCGTGCCAATAGATGTGCTTGTTTTCGCAATCTATCTTGATAAATTTTCCATTGATGTAGTAACTGGTGCTATTGTCTCATAATCATATAATTAAATTATTTTACTTATAAAATAATTTAACTTATTCTTTTCTTTCTTCTATCTTGTTCATTCAAAAATTTCAGAGTTTTTGAAAGTAGGTTTAAAGCTGCGCCTTAAACGTTCATAGTATATCTGATTTAAAATTTCAGTATTTCTTTCAGTTGCTTCATTGATAATCTTTTGATATCTCTTATCTTTTTCTTCATGCTTAACCATCATTTTATTTAAATCTTCATCAGATAATTTTGAAATTAAAAGTTTGTTTGATAGCTTAGTTTTTAAACGTGCTTGAGTAAATAATACCGGATTTATGTATTCCATTATTTAATATTAGATATTTTTATTGATAATATTTAGCCTATTAGGAGAAACCCATAAATCTCTGATGCAATCCATCGCATGACACCACCACAAATAAAAATAATATGAAATTTACACACAATCACATCAGAAAATCCTATGACACGGCATTGACACATTGGGGTTTAACTCTTAAATATTTTCATAATTTTTAT
>CAIYUO010000063.1 GCA_903929425.1 uncultured Bacteroidota bacterium | reverse complement strand
GCAACAACTATAAAAAAAGCCGCTGATTTTTCAGTGGCTTTTTTTATTTCCCAATAACACCCTTGTATATTTTATCAAGCACTCGATAACAAGATTCCATCCCTTTAATATCTCTAATCACAAGTATAAATGTTTTACCAACTTGTTTAAAATGGGCATTGTTCATGGAGGTGTTGGTAAAATCTAATAAATTTTTAAAGGTATCACTTTCAAAATAAGGCGAATCGGGTCTATTGATAAAAAAGCAACGCATGGTTTCCTCTTTCAAAGTCATTTTTTCGAAACCCAATGCAATGGCCAATCTTCGACACTGTATCGTTATAAACAAATCCTTAACAGGATCTGGTAAAGGTCCAAATCTGTCTTTTAATTCAATTTTCATTTGCTCCAATGCTGCATCATCCTCAGATTGATCTAGTCTTGTATATAGGGAAAGTCTTTCTCCAATATTTTCTACATAACTATCGGGTATCATAATCTCCAAATCGGTATCAATGGTACAATCAGCTACAAAGTCATCCTGTTTGCTAATTTCTTCTTTAAACAATTCCTGGAAATCGGAACGTTTTAATTCTCTCACTGCTTCTGCTAAAATTTTCTGGTACATTTCAAAACCAATATCTGCCATGAATCCACTTTGTTCTCCCCCTAATAAATTACCTGCCCCCCTAATATCTAAATCTCTCATGGCAATTTGAAAACCGCTTCCTAATTCACTAAATTGCTCAAGTGTTTGAAGACGTTTACGAGAATCGTCTGGCAAAGTACCTAAGGGAGGTGCCAATAAATAACAAAATGCTTTTTTATTACTTCGTCCTACCCTTCCTCTTAATTGGTGTAAATCACTTAATCCAAAATGGTGAGCACTGTTTATAATAATGGTATTCACATTGGGAATATCTACCCCACTTTCAACAATATTAGTGCAAACCAATACATCATACCTACGTTCAATAAAGTCTAAAATCTTTTCTTCCAATTGATGCCCTTCCAATTGACCATGTGCAAAACCAATGCTTAAATCGGGACACAATTTTTGAATCATCGCACACATCTCTGCCAAGCCCTGTACCCTATTGTGAATAAAGAAAACCTGACCTCCTCTTTCGGTTTCATAATAAATACTTTCCCGAATCACATCTTCATGAAATACTTGCACTTCCGTATGAATAGGCTGCCTATTGGCAGGAGCAGTATTAATGATACTTAAATCACGTGCGCCCATCAAACTAAAATGCAAGGTTCTTGGTATGGGTGTAGCCGTTAAGGTTAAACAATCAACGGTGGTTCTTAAAGTTTTTAATTTTTCTTTATGACCAACACCAAACTTTTGTTCCTCATCAATAATCATAAGCCCTAAATCCTTAAAGCCAACCTCCTTCCCTAATATACCATGCGTGCCTACTAAAATATCAATCTTTCCTTCCTTCACTTTTTCAATAGTTTCTTTTTTCTCCGCAGCAGATTTAAACCTATTCAAATAATCGATCGTTACAGGAAAGTCTTTTAATCGCTCTTTAAATGTTTTATAATGTTGAAAAGCTAAAATAGTAGTGGGTACCAATACCGCAACCTGCTTCCCATCTAAAGCTGCTTTAAATGCGGCACGAATGGCTACTTCTGTTTTACCAAAACCTACGTCTCCACAAACCAATCTATCCATTGGAGCAGGAAGTTCCATATCTTTTTTTACATCTGCAATGGCTTTTGCTTGATCAATGGTATCCTCATACATAAAGGAGGCTTCCAATTCATGTATCATGTAATTGTCTGGCGTAAAAGCAAAGCCAACCTGTGCTTTACGATGAGCGTATAGTTTTATCAAATCAAATGCAATGGTTTTTACTTTAGCTTTTGTCTTATCTTTTAATTTTACCCAAGCGTCTGATCCTAATTTATTCACTTTAGGAGGCGCGCCTTCCTTGCCCGTATATTTAGAAATTTTATGCAATGAATTAATATTCACATATAAAATATCACTGTCCTTATAAATAATACGTACTGCTTCCTGAGTATGACCATTGACTTCAATTTTTTGTAAGCCACTATACACTCCAACACCATGATCTATATGGGTTACATAATCACCCGGTTGTAAATCTCGCAAAGTTCTCAACGTAATAGCTTTGCTTTTGCTATACGCCTGTTTTACTTTATACTTATGATAACGTTGAAATATTTGATGATCTGTATAGCAAACTAATTTATGATCATGATCAATAAAACCTTCATGTATACTTTTGACAATTGGAATAAACTGGATCTCCGTTTTAAGATCTGTAAAAATGGCATGTAATCTTTCCAACTGCTTCGCTTGTTCTGCAAACAAAAATAAGGTATACCCTTGTTTTTCTAAATCCTGTAAATTAGCTATCAAATACTGAAACTGTCTATTAAAAATAGGTTGTGACTGTGTGTTAAAAGTAATTTTATCGCTACTCAAATGTGCGTGAAATCCCCACTCTATAAGGGTATGTGCTAATAATGTTGCTTCGGTTTTAGCCACCGTTTCAAAATCATCAATATGACTTTCCTTTTTATGGGAATCGTTTTCATCTGCCTTGTTCATGGCAGCATGATGCATGATAAAAGTTTCTAAGGCTTCTTGTTGATCCAATCCTTTTTGCTTTGTTATATCCCAGTCCTTTAACCAAACAATGGTATCCTTCGATAAAAAATCTAGTAAGGGAATTTTTTCTGTGTCCTCAAACTGTGTAGTAACATTGGGGATAATATTTACTTGTAATAATTTACGTTCACTTAATTGTGAGGCAGGATCAAACAATCTTATACTATCTACTTCTTCACCAAATAATTCAATACGATAAGGTTTTTCATTACCAAAGGAATAGATATCTAAGATCCCACCTCTTAATGCAAATTGACCAGGCTCATAAACAAAATCAGTTCGCTCAAATCCATAATCAACCATTTGTTGCATGAGACCATTCAAATCCAAATGATCGTTGGTTTTTATTTGAATGATGTTTTGCTGCAATGTTTTTGCCAATACCACTTTTTCAAAAAACGCTTCGGGATAAGTAACAATAATTTTTTTGTTCCCTCCCATTGAAATCTTTGTCAACGCCTCGGTCCTTAACATTACATGGGAAGGATTTAAAACGCTAAAATTATGGGGCGATTTAAAAGAAGAAGGGAAATAAAATAAGTCTAATGCTTCTGTTACACTTTCAATAGAATTAAAAAAATAGGCTGCTTCTTCCGCATCGTTTAATACGACTAAGTGATTAAAATGATTTGTTTTTGAATGGCTAAAAATAGACTGCAAAACAAAGGCAGCAGATGACCCATTTAAATTTTGGAGAAAAACTTGAAGTGGTTTTTCTTTTCCACTAGACATAGCAATCCTGTCCACCAAATTATTTAGGAGGGGGGACTTTTCAAAACGCTCAAACAAAGATTGCTCATTCATACCCGAAGTGCAAAGATACCAATACTAAAAGATAGTTTATTGATTATTTGTGAGGCTGTTTACAAGAATATTTAATTCGGTTTTTTCATTTTCTTTAACCTCAAATATAGCCGCCCACTCTGCACCTGAGAAATACGGAATATAGTACTTGTCTTCATATTTAACAAAAACACTATATTTTCCAATGTTTAATTTAGACCTATAATATCCAAGACTATCTGAAACAAAACTTGTAATAAATGAACTATTAATTTGGCTACAATACGCCCCATTTAAATTTTCTAATTGTTGAACCTTTGTAGGTGTAAAAATGTAAATCATTGTGGCTAAAGGAATTCCCTTTTTGGAGGCAATCCCAGCTTGAGGCATTGTATTATATTTTTGTTCAAAAACTTGGCCCATTAAATTGTATTGAAACTGTTGTTTAGGCAAACTAGCACAAGCCATCATAGAAAATAGCAATGAGGCTTTTAACATATATTTTAGAAAGTTTTCCATGCATTTGATTTAATTAAAATTACGAAATAATATACCGAGAATTCATTGTATTTTTAATATGGCCAATTAAGTATTTATTTTAATATTCAATCATGAACAAATCCATTTTCTTTCTCATAGCAGGAATGTTTTTTTTTATAAAGCTGAATGCACAAGATGTGACTAGAAAAAACATTTTAAATAATGTTGCAAAATCATTTGAGACTGAATCAAGAGCAAGTTTTAGTAAGGCCATCATAAAATCTTCAGAACGAGGATGGCCTCTTGAATATCAATCAAGAAATAATCGTCATTCCAACTTAGTGGGCATTGATCAATTTGGATTGCCAATATACTTAACAACTTTTGCCGATCCAGTTCAAGCAATTACTGTAAATACAAATCAATTATGGCCAGGTGGAAGTAGTGGATTTAATTTAAATGGCTCAAGTGATAGTATTACCAATAGAATAGGTGTTTGGGATGAGTCTTCACCAAGGTTAACACATGTTGAGTTTGCAGGACGACTAGTGTTAAAAGACAATGCAAGCAAAACAGTTGATCATGCATCACATGTAACTGGAATCATAATGAGTAAAGGAATAAATGCACTTTCTAAAGGAATGGCTTATGGCATAAAAGGCGCTTATGCATATGATTGGAATAGTGATGCGTCGGAGATGGCTGCTGCTGCTGCCAATGGTTTATTAATTTCTAACCATTCTTATGGAACGGTTTGTGGCTGGGATTACAATACTGACTCTTCAAGATGGGAGTATAATGGAAAATTTAATGAAAAGGAAGATTACCGATTTGGACAATATAATTCAACAGCACAAATCTTTGATTCCATTGCTTATAATGCTCCTTACTATTTAATTGTAAAATCGGCCGGTAACAGCAGAGGCAGTGTTGGTCCTGCTGTTGGACAACCTTATTGGCGCAGGGATGAAAATGGTAAATTATACAATGCTGGCAACAGACCTGATAGTTTAAGTAGTAATAATAGTTATGAAACCTTACCCACCGACGCAAATGCAAAAAATATATTAACGGTAGGTGCAATCTCCCCTATTAGCGCCGGATACTTAAAAAATACCGACCCTGTTATGACTAGTTTTAGTTCATGGGGTCCAACTGATGATGGCAGAATCAAGCCAGACGTGGTTACCGATGGATATTCAGTATATTCAACAACCAGCACTAATGATTCAAGTTATGCATACTTGAATGGTACCTCAATGGCTGCACCTGGTGCTGCTGGATCATTATTATTATTACAAGAACTCAGTCAAAAAGTAAGCCCCAATAAATTTGTAAAAGGAGCAACACTTAAAGCCCTAGCTATTCATACCGCTAATGAAGCAGGCAGCTCAATGGGCCCCGACTATAAATTTGGATGGGGTGTTTTAAATAATGTAGAAGCAGCAAATGTTTTAAATAACGCATTGACAACTAAAAATAGTAACAGTAGTGTTGATTTAGTATATGAAAATACTTTACAAAATGGAGAGACAGCTACTTTTTCAGTAGTTGCTTCGGGAAGTAAAGCTTTAAAAGCAACCCTCGTTTGGACAGATGTTAAGGCAAGTACATCTTCTACCTTAAATGACACCACACATCGCTTAATAAACGATTTAGATTTAGTCATAAAAAAAGGCACTACTACTTATTACCCCTGGACTTTAAACAGAGCATTTCCAGACAATGCAGCCGTTCGAGGAATTAATAATTTAGACAATGTTGAAAAAGTAGAAATTGATACTACACTGGTTGGTACTGCATACACTGTTTCAGTTAACCATAAAAAAACATTAGAACGTGGTCAACAACCCTACTCATTAATCATAAGTGGTGCAGGCGGATCAGCATTTTGTGCTTCTAGTGCATCATCCAATGCGGGAACTAAAATTGATAGTATCAGTATCAACAATATTCAGTTTACAAATAACACAACAAACCAATTTATTGATAATACCAACTTATTTATTAATGGAGAACCCAGCGGTACGATACCCCTATTTATGAAATTAGGTAGTGCTGATGCCACTAATAATACAAGGTTTGTAAAAGTGTTTATTGACTTGAATAACAATGGACAATTTGAAAGTACTGAAACAGTCTTAACAAGCAATGCGTTAAATAATGGCAACTATTCAGCAAGTATTAGTATTCCAAATACTGTTAGCACAGGCAAAATAATGAAACTGCGAATTGTAGTTATGGAAACAGCAAGTGCTGCTAATGTAAATGCTTGTGGAGCATATGGCATTGGTGAAACACAAGACTACACGTTGAAAATAATTAATCCTTCCAATGATTTACAAGTAAGCGATATCATTAATCCTACAGCAGGTGTTTGCAAAAGAAACATACAATATGTAACGATTAAAATTTTAAATAATGGTTCTGCAAACCAGTCTAATATTCCATTGAGTTTAATTGTAAAAAAAGGAACTACTACCATCTTAAGTATTAATGAAACCTTTACCGGTCGATTAAACGGTTTGGAAAATATGACTTATACTTTCCAAAAACCAATAGCCATTGACGCAAATTCAACCTATTCCATAACTGCATCTGCCAATATTGCAACCGATCAACAATCAAATAATAATTCAATTAGTTCAACTATCGTAAGTGCTGCTGAAATTACTGCACCCACTGGTTCGGCAGTAATTTGTAATGGAACGCTTAGCTTAGCAGTAAGTAATCCAGTAATGGGTAATAACTATTTTTGGTATGACACAAGTGCTTTATATAATCCAATTGCCATTGGAAGCAGCGCTAGCTTAAGTAGTAATGCTAGTAAATTTTATTTATCGCAGGGCTACCAAGCATTCCTTCCTCCATATAGTAATACAGGTTTATCAGGCGGCGGCGGATATAATATATTCAGTGGTAATTATATGAAAATTAATACGACTACTGCAATGACATTGGAAACAACAAAGTTATATTCAGGATATCCGGGGAAAGTGGATTTTATATTAGGTACATTAGGCACCGTAAATACCGATGGTACATTTACTTATTATCCTATTCAAACCGTTTCGCTTAATATTCCAGCAAGTAACCCAAATCCAACTTCAGGACCATCTACAAATGCGGCTGGAGATACAGGCAGAATTTATGCCTTGAATTTAAAAATTCCCAAAGCTGGCGACTATATCATTATTTCAAAATGCGATAGTGCAACCTTGTTCAGAAACAATACTGCAACTGATCCTACCTATCCATTGGGACCAAATAAATTAATTAGCTACACTGGAAATAGTGTGGGTACTTCCTCTGGAAACTATCAAAATTATTTTTACTTTTTTTACAATATGCAAGTTAGCACTAGTGATTGTTTAAGTGCCGTTTCTCTATTTAATACCTCCGTCAGTGGGAAACCTATTATTACCCAAAATGGAGATAGTCTAATAAGTTCAAACGGAAGTACATATCAATGGTATATGAACGATTCACTAATACAAGGTGCTATAAGGCAATCCTATAAACCTACTCGAAATGCCTTTTACAAAGTATCGACGAAATCGATTGCGGGAGATTGTGAAAATATTTCAGATAATAAGTTAATTTTGGTAACTGATATCGCTGAGGCTAATGCAAAAGAAATTAACCTTAAAATAAGTTCTAACGATTTCGTAGAGAATTTAATTCATGGTAATTCATTTTATGTTCAATTTAGCAATATCCAATCCCAAAGAATTTCATTAGAAATAATAAATTCTGCGGGGGGCAAAGTATTCCAACAGGAAAACTTAATTAACCAAAGAGCCCCACAACATATAACCTTTGAAAGCTTAAATACAGGTGTTTACTTTGTGAAAATTTATGCTAACAATAAAGTATATGTTCAAAGGGTTTTAATTACTAATTAAAAACTTAAAAAATGGCATTAGAATGGGTTGAAGGTGTAATTACTAAAATTGAAAATGAGACACCAAATACTAAAAAATTTTACTTTGAAATTCCAAGTCTTGAAAAATTCGATTTCATACCTGGACAATTTGTGACCCTCGACTTACCCATTCACGAACAAAAAAACAAGCGTTGGAGAAGCTATTCCATAGGATCTGCTCCTAACGGAACAAATACTTTCGAATTAGTCATTGTTCATTTAGAAGGCGGCCTGGGAACTACTTACTTGTTTAATGAAGTAAGTGTTGGTTCAAAAATTACGCTTAGAGGACCTCAAGGTGTATTTACACTTCCTAAGAATTTTGACAACGATGTTTACTTTATTTGTACAGGTACAGGAATTGCTCCTTTCAGATCAATGATTCATTATATTCATGAACACAAAATTGCACATAATAATATTCATTTAATTTTTGGATGTCGCAAATTTGAAGACGGCTTATATATCGATGAATTGAAAGCATTGGAAGCTAAAGAACCAGGCTTCCATTTCCACCCATGTTATTCAAGAGAAAACGAGGTGCCAGCTGGATCTCACAAAGGATATGTTCACCCTGTTTATCAAGAATTATTAAAAAACAATAAGGAAACTGCACATGTTTGGTTATGTGGCTGGAAAGCAATGATTGATGATGCGCGAAAAAATATGACTGAACTAGGATTGGATAAAAAACAAGTGCACTTCGAATCCTTCGGTTAAGAAGAAGACGCGCAGCATCTGATGAAAGGAGAAAACTATTAGCATCTGATGAATGTAGAAAAGTATTAGCATCTGATAATAGAAAACTATTCCCCAAAAGAAGGCCTCGATTATTCGAGGCCTTCTTTTATATATATATCTATAATTAAATAATTAGCTGACAGCTTCTAAAACCATTGCCTTTACCTGGCTCATTGCAATACGCTCCTGGGTCATCGAATCGCGGTGACGAATGGTAACCGTTCCATCCTCTTTGGTTTGATGATCTATAGTAACACAGAAAGGAGTTCCGATGGCATCCTGGCGACGATATCTTTTTCCAATGGCATCTTTTTCTTCGTAAAAGCAATGGAATGACTTTTTACATTCATCCATTAATTCCTTAGCTAATTCTGGTAAGCCGTCTTTTTTAGTTAATGGTAAAATGGCTAATTTATTAGGTGCTATTCTAGCAGGTAAATGCAATACCACTCTTGAATCAGTTGTACCATCCTCTTTTTGAATGGTTTCCTCCTCATATGAATTGGAAAGAATTAATAAGAACATTCTATCTAATCCTATTGAAGTTTCAATTACATATGGAATATAATGCTGGTTAATTTCGGTATCGAAATATTGCATTTTTTTCTTGCTATACTCTTGGTGACGACTTAAATCAAAATCAGTACGTGAGTGTATGCCCTCAACTTCTTTAAAACCAAAAGGGAATTCATACTCTATGTCTAAAGCAGCGTCTGCATAGTGTGCTAGTTTTACGTGGTCATGAAAGCGATATTTATGAGCAGGTATGCCCAAACTTAAATGCCAGTTCATTCGCTCATTCTTCCAATGCTCATACCATTCTTTTTGGGTTCCTGGCTTGATAAAAAATTGCATTTCCATTTGCTCAAATTCACGCATTCTAAATATAAATTGACGTGCCACAATCTCATTTCTGAAGGCCTTTCCTGTTTGTGCAATACCAAAAGGAATTTTCATCCTTGCTGTTTTTTGCACATTCAAAAAGTTTACAAAAATACCTTGTGCAGTTTCGGGTCTTAAATAAATAGTGTTTGCATCTTCAGCAACAGAACCTAATTCAGTTGAGAACATTAAATTAAACTGACGTATATCAGTCCAGTTGCCTGTACCACTTACACTACAATGTATTTTATGTGTTTCAATTAATATTTTTAGTCCAGCAAAATCATCATTTGCTAATAAAGTATCCATGTCTGCAATTAATTTATCAGCACGCGCGCGCAACTCCCCTCCTGCATCACCTGCTTTTGCGGCTTCTTCAATTAATTTTTCAGCATGACCTTCAATTAAGTGATCAACACGGTATCTTTTTTTACTATCCTTATTGTCAATTAATGGATCGCTGAAACTATCCACGTGTCCACTTGCTTTCCAGGTAGTAGGATGCATAAATATAGCAGCATCGATGCCCACTATATTTTCATTCATTTGCGTCATGGAATTCCACCAATAATCACGAATATTTTTCTTTAGCTGGGAACCATATGGACCATAATCATAAACGGCACTTAGTCCATCATATATTTCACTACTTGGAAACACAAAACCATATTCCTTAGCATGCGAAATGATCGCCGGTAATGTATTGTCTGTTGGGGTCTTACTCATAGTTTGCAAAGATACGGAGGAATCAATTATCGATGTAATTTTTCGTTGTTTTGATGGCGCGTAGCGTCCCTACTGGTTTTCTTTTGAATATTTTTTTCTAAAGCGGCTGTTAAATCAACACCAGTTTGATTGGCAAGGCAAATGAGTACAAATAAAACATCGGCCATTTCATCGGCTAATAAAAGTTCCTCTTCCTTATTTTTAAAGGACTGATCGCCATATTTTCTTACCATAATTCTAGAAAGCTCCCCCACTTCTTCCATGAGTATACCTAAATTAGTGAGTTCACTAAAATACTTAACGCCAATGGTTTTAATCCACTGATCCACTTGTTCCTGCGCTTGTTGTATGGTTGTATTATTTGACATAAATTTTTAATTAAAACTTCTAATATATTTTTTGAGCTACTCTTTGTTTTTTGAATCTAACATAATAGTAACAGGTCCATCGTTAACAAGTGCCACTTTCATATCTGCACCAAACTGGCCGGTTTGAATAGGTGCACCTAAGTCATTTGTTAATTGTTTAATTACCATTTCATAAAGTGGTATCGCAATTTCAGGTTTTGCTGCTGCAATATAAGAGGGCCTGTTCCCTTTTTTAGTGGAAGCATGTAAAGTAAATTGACTAACTAATAAAATGGCTCCTCCTTTATCAATAACACTTTTGTTCATCACACCCTCCTCGTCTTCAAAAATGCGCATATTGATAATTTTGCTTGAAATCCATTCAATATCAGCCTGGCTGTCCTCATTTACGATACCCACTAGCACCATTAAACCTTGCTGAATCTGACTTATAACTTGTCCGTCGACAGTTACACTCGCTTGTTGAACTCTTTGAATAACCACTCTCATATTATCGGTTTTACACTATGAAGATAAACAAAACTATTTTCACTAATTTAGCTGTAATTTCAATCCCTTGAGTAGTATTAAAAAATTAGCCGGACAAACTATGTGGTATGGACTTAGCTCGATTGCAGCTAGGTTTATTGGCTATTTATTGACTCCTTATTTAACCTTGACCCTTACTGAAACTGCTTACGGGGAAAATTCAATTGTTTACGCATTCATTCCTTTTTTAAATGTTATTGTAACCCACGGAATGGAAACAGCATACTTCCGATTCGGAAGCAAGGAAAATGAACAAAAAATATACCATACTAGTAGTTTATCAATGATATTAGTTAGTGGTATTGTCATTACAAGTTTGTTGTTTTTTGGCGACAACATAGCAAACCTTTTACAAATAAATTTACACCCACAATATATTTCATTAATGGCATGGGTGGTTGGACTAGATGCACTTACAACCATTCCATTTTCGAGACTAAGATTAGAAGAAAAGCCTAAGCGTTATGCGTTTATAAAAATTGGCGGCATTCTAATTAACATTGCAGCAACCTATGCCTTGATTAGTGTTTTACCTTCTTATGCTAAAGCGAATCCTGAAAGTTTTATCGCCAATTGGTATGTGGAAGGTTATGAAGTGGGTTATATTTTAATCGCCAACATTATACAAAACGTATTTGTAATGTTATTACTTCAAAAAGAAATAAGATCATTACGTTTCTCGATTGATTTCAAATTATGGGGTCAAATGTTAGCATACGCCCTGCCCCTAATTTTAGTAGGTTTCGGGGGGATGATCAATGAAACTTTGGACCGTATTATGCTTGGCTGGTGGGCACCAGGTGGAAGTCCGGATGCTAATAAAGCTTTAGTGGGCGTTTATAGCGCCTGTTATAAATTGGCCATATTAATTACCATTTCTATTCAAGCTTTTAGAATGGGTGCAGAGCCTTTTTTCTTCAAACAAGCACAATCCGATAATGCACCAAAAACCTATGCAAGAGTTATGAAGTTTTTTGTGATCACATTATGTATAATGTTTTTAGCGGTGGTATTGTATTTAGATATTTGGAAAGAATTTATTCGAAAACCTTCCATGTATGTGGGTTTAAAAGTGGTGCCAATTTTGCTCATTGCAAATATGTTTTTAGGCGTTTATTATAATCTGAGTATCTGGTACAAATTGAGTAATAAAACAATGGCAGGTGCTTGGATTACTTTGTTAGGTGCTGCAATAACGATATTAATTAATTACTTTTTTATTCCTTATTTTGGATACATGGCAAGTGCATGGGCAACCTTCTTTTGCTATGGAACAATGATGGTGGTGAGTTATAAATGGGGACAAAAAGTATACCGAATACCCTATGCCACCAAAAAGTTAATTGCCTATTTTGTTATAGCACTACTTATTTATGGACTTAACTTTTTATTACTATTAATATCAAATAACAAAGCCTTCAACTATTTATTTGCTAGTTTATTACTAGCTGGTTTTGTGCTATTTGTATCAAAAATCGAAAAGAAAGAATTAAAATCAATTTTTAATAAACAAGCATAATGGCGGAAGATTTAAATATTCAAACAGGAACAAAGCAAGAACAATACGAGTCCTTAATTCCTCAAATTGAAGGCTTGCTTCATGGAGAAAATAATTTGGTGGCTAATTTAGCAAACATCAGTGCTGCTTTAAAACAGCAGTTTAATTGGTGGTGGGTTGGTTTTTATTGGGTGATAGATGATGAACTTGTATTAGGCCCTTTTCAAGGTCCTGTGGCATGTACCCGTATTAAAAAAAGCAGAGGTGTATGTGGTGGCGCATGGGAGCAATCAAAAACATTAATTGTTGAAGATGTAGAAAAGTTTCCCGGACATATTGCCTGCAGCAGTGCATCAAAATCAGAAATTGTAGTCCCCGTATTTAATAATGGAGTCATAGTAGGTGTGTTAGACGTTGATAGTGAGCATTTGGCTCATTATGACGAAATTGATAGGTTATACCTTGAAAAAATAGTGAGTTTGATTCCCCATCCTTAAAAAAAATCAATTAAGTTTGCAACCCCTAAGCGGATGTGGCGAAATTGGCAGACGCACTAGACTTAGGATCTAGCGCCGCGAGGCGTGTGGGTTCGACCCCCTCCATCCGCACAGAATTATCTTCAAAAGGCCCTGATTTGGGCCTTTTTTTAATCCTAAAACCTTACCTTTGCCCCCCCTTAAACAGTACAATAAAGTAGAAAATAGCTATAATATGGCAATCATAAAAAGATCCAACATTGCACCCTTAAATGACAAATTAACGGTGACCATCGCAAAAGAAGATTATATAAAAGGCTTTGAAACAAGCTTGAAAAAGTATTCTAAGACAGCCAATATTCCTGGATTCAGAAAAGGAATGGTGCCTGCAGGATTAATTAAAAAAATGTATGGACAATCCGTTTTCCAAGACGAGGTTATTAAAACAGTGGAAAATGAGATGAATCAATATATCGCAAAAGAAAAAATTGAAATCTTCGCACAACCACTTCCAGTAACTGCTGAATTTCCTGCGATGGATGTGAACAATCCAAGTAGCTATGATTTTGCATTTGAAGTAGGTTTGAAACCAGCATTCACAATTGATGCAAAAGGAATCAAGGCAACTCGTTACAAAATTGATGTTACCGATGAAATGATCAATGCGGAAGTAGAAAGATTACAAATTCGTAATGGTAATATGACTGAGCCTGAAGTTGCAGAATCGGAAGAGAACGTATTGAATGTTACTTTCACTGAATCAGATAAAGACGGTAATGAAATTGAAGGTGGATTGTCAAAAGACAATTCTTTATTAATTAAATATTTTGCTCCAAAAACTAGAACAACATTCATTGGTAAAAAAACAGGCGACGCTGTTACCATTGAATTGGGTAAAGCGTTTGAGGAAAAAGAATTAGACATAATTTTAGCTGATTTGGGTTTAACAAAGGAACAAGCCGATAAACATTTTAAAGTAACCATCACTAAAGTAGGTATTGTAGAAAAAGCACCATTAGATGAAACTTTATTCACTGTTACCTACCCTAACCAAACCATTACCAACGAAGCTGAATTTAGAGATGCGGTGAGAAAAGATATCGAAGGTTATTATGAAGGTCAATCTCGTAATCAAGTACATGATCAAATTTACCATGCATTGATTGATAATACTAAAATGGAATTCCCTACTGACTTTTTAAAACGTTGGTTACAAACTGGAGGTGAAAAGCAAAGAACAGCTGAAGAAGCAGAAAAAGAATACCCCGTATTCCAAGACCAATTAAAATGGACTTTAATTAGCACGCAGTTAATTGCGGACCATAAAGTTGAAGTGGTTGCTGAAGATTTAAAAGACTTCGCTAAACAACAATTAATGAGTTATATGGGCGGTCAATTAGGTGCTTTAGGTGACAATGACCAATGGTTAGAAGATTACGCTGCTAGAATGATGCAAGACAGAAAGTTTGTTGAAGATAGTTACCACCGTATTAGCACTGACAAATTGTTCAAAGCGATTGAAGCAGAAATCACTTCAAAAGAAGAAAAAATCGCAGCTGAGAAGTTTGCCGAAAAATTGCATAATCACCACCACTAATAGCATTAATCGTCAATAAAGACGCATTTATTTGATATTCAAGACCCTCCTACACTAAGGTGGGTCTTTTTTTATCCATTTTCCACCAAGTTTGGCACCGTTTTTGCGTTAGCTTAATGGAATAGGTTTTACCTTTACTTTCATTAGAAAAACATATATATGAACTTAGGAAAAGAATTTGAAAAATACGCTGTAAAGCACCGAGGCATTGGCAGCAATACCCTACACCAATATCAAAATAGTGTAACTAACCTTACACCCTATATCATTGAAGAAAGACCCATGAACGTGGCAAGTATGGACGTTTTTAGTCGCTTAATGATGGATAGAATTATATTTCTAGGCGAAGGCATCAATGACTACGTTGCCAATATTGTAACAGCTCAGTTATTATTCCTAGAAAGTACTGATCGTACTAAGGATATTCAAATGTATATCAATAGCCCAGGTGGTAGCGTATATGCAGGCTTAGGTATATATGACACGATGCAATTTATTGGACCCGATGTAGCAACTATTTGTACAGGTATGGCGGCAAGCATGGGTGCTATTTTATTATGTGCTGGTGTGGAAGGAAAAAGAACAGCTTTAAAACACAGTCGCATTATGTTACACCAACCAAGTGGCGGTGTTGGTGGACAAGCTTCTGATATTGAAATCACAGCAAGAGAAATTAAAAAATTAAAACACGAGTTATACGAAGTGATTGCGATCCATACGCACAAGGATGTGGATGTGGTTGCCAAGGATTGTGATAGAGATTTTTGGATGACTGCTGCTGAAGGAAAAGCATATGGCTTGGTAGACGAAGTGCTATTAACCAACCCAAGAAAACTAAATAAGTAAATACGCAATAATTAACTAATTTTTCAAATTGAATTTATGATACTGAATAAAAGCTTTTTAATGGAAGATGAGGACGAACCAAAAGCAGATAAAAAAGAGGATAATGGCCCAGGGTTTTTAAATAAAAAAATGGAGCAGATTTTTTTTGAAAAAAGATCTATTTATTTATGGGGCCAAGTAGACGATAAATCAGCAAAAGATATTGTAACAAAATTATTGTTATTAGATGCCGATAAGCCAGGTGCTGAAATTAATTTTTACATTAACAGTCCAGGTGGTGTAGTTACAAGTGGCATGGTTATGTTTGATACTATGAACTTGATTAAAAGTCCAGTACACACAATTTGCATGGGCCTTGCAGCAAGCATGGGCTCCATTTTATTAAGCATGGGCGAAAAAGGGAAACGTACTATTTTCCCACATGGCGAAGTAATGATACACCAACCTAGCTTAGGCGGGTATTACCAAGCAACAAGTGCTGACATTGAAATTCAAGCTGAACAAATAAGAAAAACAAAGGAGCTGGGTGCAAAAATATTAGCTAAGAACTGCGGTAAAAGCATGGAACAAATTATGGCTGATTTTGATAGAGACTATTGGATGAATGCGGAAGAAGCAGTTGCTTACGGCATTGTTGATAAAATTGCAAAAAGCTTATAAATATACTACAAAATGAAAATGAGCAAGGCTATCACATCGATTCAATGTTCTTTTTGCGGCCGCAAAAGAGAGGAAGTGAAAATATTAATTGCTGGGCAGGATGGACACATATGTGAAGGCTGTATTGAACATGCTCATGAAATCATTGAAAAAGAATTTCATCAAAAAAAAATAGATGGTAAAGCAGGTACTTTAAAAGTACAAAAGCCTACCGCTATTAAGGCATTCTTGGATCAATATATAATTGGACAAGATGAAGCTAAAAAAATATTATGTGTTGCTGTTTATAATCACTTTAAACGCATTAACCTTCCAATCAATTCAAAAAATGAGGTTGAAATTGAAAAGAGTAATGTGATTATGATAGGCGAAACTGGAACTGGAAAAACCTTATTAGCTAAAACCATTGCTAAATTATTAAATGTGCCTTTCGCCATTGTCGATGCCACTGTATTTACCGAAGCGGGTTATGTTGGGGAAGACGTTGAAAGCATGTTGACACGTTTATTACAAAACTGTGACTATGATGTGGAAGCCGCACAAAGAGGTATAGTATATATTGATGAAATCGATAAAATCGCCCGTAAAAGCGACAATGCTTCTATCACCAGAGATGTTAGTGGTGAAGGCGTACAACAGGGTTTATTGAAAATGTTAGAAGGCACCGAAGTATTGGTACCACCTCAGGGAGGCCGCAAGCATCCAGATCAAAAAATGATTAAAGTTGATACTAAAAATATTTTATTTATTTGTGGAGGAGCCTTTGATGGTATTGATAAAATTATTGCACGTCGCATAAATACAAATGCCATTGGATTTAGTGTCAACAAAGATGAGCAGGAATTACAACGAAAAAATTTACTCCGTTTTGTAAATGCACAGGATATAAAAACATTTGGATTGATACCTGAAATGTTGGGACGCTTACCTATTGTTACACATTTAGAACCGCTTGATGCCGAAACTTTAAGGAGCATTTTGACGGAACCTAAAAACGCTTTAATAAAACAATATACCGAACTGTTTGCGATTGAAAATATTAAGTTAAGTATAGACCCAGCAGTGTACGATTTTGTTACTGCAAAAGCAATGGAATACAAATTAGGTGCAAGAGGATTAAGAAGCATTTGTGAAAGCTTATTTACACAAGCCATGTTTGAGTTACCTGGTACCGATACTAAAGAATTTCATGTAACCTTGGATTACGCAAAACAAATGTTTGATAAAAGTAAATTGAACGCTTTGAAAGTCGCATAATTGTTAAATTAAATAACCCATAAAAATATACCAATGCAAGAATTAATTGATCGTTTAGTAAAAGAAACGGGAGTTACACCAGAGCAAGCAAAGCAATCTATTGAAACTATTGCTGCTTTTGTAAAAGAAAAATTCCCAATGTTAGGTGGTGCTGTGAATCAAATTTTTAAAGCAGGGGGTAAATAATATTTACTCACTAAAATAAAAAAAGCCTTCCTTTCGGAAGGCAAAGTAAATATTAAGCTAAATTACTTCGCAATATTATTTAGCATAATATTTACACTCTAAAAATAAAAAAAGCCTTCCTTTCGGAAGGCTTTCAAGCAAGCAATCATAAACTAGGAATAATTCCTACCTCCAAACTAATAATTTTTTTTGAAAAAACAACTTTTCGTTAACATTTTATTTAGAGGCCAATTATGCCTATTTGATAAAGGCGAAGCAATTAGTACTTCATTATCAATCAGATAGCCGAATTTTGCTTTTTAGCATCTTAGCCTCCATTTCGGTCAAATCAAAGGATTCAACAAGCGCTGACCAACTAATTTTCCCATTATTCTCCTTTTTCATCCTTAGAATTGTCCAAATTTGTCTGTCCGTAAAAAGGTTTAATTTTTTCCAATCATTGAAATTCAAAGCATTTGCATTGACTAATTCATTTTGCATATTTTGTACATATAAATATTCTTTAAGCATTTGATAAGTGGTATCATTCATCCCATATACCTTATTAAGCTGGTGCATATTTGTAAAAACACCTAGATATTTTTTATACGCTATGATACGTTTGATCAAACCTAAGGGTAAGGCTGTAATGTTTACCCACTCCTGTTCATTGATGGAATTTAAGTTCATCTTACCCTTATCCATTTTATGATCATATAATTGATTAGAATTGTATTTATGATGATACTGACGATATCCATTATAATTAGCATTATACTCCTTGGGACGAAGCTCCATCATTACAATATAAGGCCTCAATAATTGATAAGTTTCACTGGAAAGCCCATATAACCTTGCAAAGTCATCTTTATTTTTAAACCTCCCTCCCTTGTCCCTATAATGCATTAATGACCTGACTTGTTTTTCAGGAATACCCAATAAAATAGCGCTTTGACTATCAATCGTATTGGGGTCGAAAGTAAATAATGTTGGTTTGCTTATTCCTTGGCTTAATCCATTTTTTAGCTGTTTACTCGAAAATAATTTACTTACTAAAACAGATCCTAATAAAACGAAGCCAAGAACTAAAAGTCCCTTCAATTCTTTTGTTGAAAAATAAAAATATTTTTTCCAATTGGGGTCAATCATTTTTTATCAAAATAAACCCAAAAAGAAAAGCCGGTTTTAAGTATTAATACGATTTAAAAAAATCTAAAAAATTATCCTACTGAAAATTGTAACCCATCATATGCCATTTTAATAAAGGAAGGTAGTTGGGATTCTGTGTCTTTGTGTAATCCAATTTGATGGCTAAAATGCGTGAAGTATACCTGTGGTATGGCAAGTTCAGTAGCTAATGCGATGGATTCATTAAGTGTAAAATGAGTTGGATGTGGTTGTGGCCTCAAAGCACTTAAAATTAACACTTTTGCTCCTTTAATTTTTTCTTTCTCCTTTTCACTAATATAGTTAACATCAGTAATGTATACAAAATCCCCTATTCGATACCCTAGTACAGGAAGCTCACGATGCATCACTTGGATAGGTTCAAATTTTAAATCTCCTATTTTAAAGGGTTTATCTTCCGTAATGGTATGTAACATCATTTCTGGCAAACCTGCGTCCTTATTTTGTTCAAAGGCATAATAAAAATCTCGCTTAATAGCAACCTGTGTGATTTCATTTGCATATATCTGCATGGGTCTATTGGAATGAAAATTAAATGGACGGATGTCATCCAGGCCAGCATAATGGTCACGATGAGGATGCGTAAAAACAACTGCATCCAAATGTGTTGTTTTAGTTCTAAGCATTTGATATCTAAAATCAGGAGTCGTATCAATGACTACACTCGTATTGTCTGAATCAATTTTAATGCTTGTTCTCAAACGACTGTCTCTAGCATCTGTTGAAGTGCATACATCACAATCGCACCCAATTAAGGGAACGCCAGTACTTGTTCCTGATCCTAAAATGGTGATGTTTAACAATGTACTTTATTTAATAATTTATTGCAATCAGTACTTTTTTCAAATCCAAATACAATAAATAATTTAGCTACGCTTCCGTTAAAGATAGCTTTTTAACCTCTTCGTATAATTTTTGTGAATCATGTGTGAGTTTATCAAAATCAATCGCTAATTGAGGAATTAATTCTAATAATGTATTTATTCGAGCCTCTAAATTCAAGAATTTATTCAACACTACAATTCTTTTAGATTCTAATAAACACCAACCGCTTTGAAAATTACCTCTTTCGTATCTAACTACGAACGCTGATTCGCCTAAAATATCTTCTAACTTATTTAATGTAGTTTGAGTCAATTTCATAATTATGCATTGATTTATAGGGTAGTAAGTGGACATACAAATATAGTTTTTTACCAAACTAAGCTGGAAAATAAGCCTTAGTAGTTATTCACATTTCGTACCTTTACCACCACTCATTTTATATGGCTTTTACACATCGAAAAATAATTAATGACCCGGTTCATGGGTTTATCACCATCAACGATCCGCTGATTTTTGAAATAATTAGTCACCCTTATTATCAAAGACTAAGAAGAATTCAACAAATGGCACTAGCACAATTGGTTTATCCAGGAGCAGTGCATACACGTTTACATCATTCATTGGGCGCTTACCATTTAATGTGCATTGCTATTAACGAATTAAAGGACAAAGGAATTGAAATTACCACCGAGGAAGCAGTTGCAGCAAAAGCGGCCATCCTTTTACATGATATTGGACATGGCCCTTATTCACATGCATTAGAAAAAGTGCTGTTAAAAGGTATAAGCCATGAATCACTTTCATTAGTGATTATGCAAAAACTAAATGAAGATGAAAATCCTACCCTTAAAGGCAATTTATCCTTAGCCATTGAAATATTCACCAACCAATATCCAAAAAAGTTTTTACACCAATTAATTAGTGGTCAATTGGATGTTGATAGGCTTGATTATTTATCTAGAGACAGTTTTTTTACTGGCGTAACTGAAGGCGTTGTTGGATATGAAAGAATTCTTAAAATGTTAACAGTTCATGAAAATGAATTAGTAGTTGAAGAAAAAGGAATTAATAGTGTTGAGAAATTTTTATTATCACGTCGTTTAATGTATTGGCAGGTTTATAGACATAAAACAGTTGTAGCTAGTGAAAATATGTTGGTTAAAATTATTGAACGTGCTCAACTTTTATTTGAACAAAAAAATGAGGAAGTTAAAACAGGTGCCTTAATTGATACTTTTTTAACCAACCCCAATATTAAAATTGAGGATCTAGTATTGAATGAATATTGTAATTTAGACGATACCGATATTTTACATGCCATCAAAAAATGGCAACATCATACCGACCCGGTCTTATCCCTTTTATGTAAAGGCCTCTTAAATAGAAAATGTTTTAAGTGTCAAATTCAATCTGAACCTATTGTTGATGCACAATGGATGAATGCTTTACAGAAGACAAAGAGTAAGTATGCATTTAATGATCAAGACCTTAGTTTTTTGTGTTTTAAAGGAACCGTATCAAATACATTATACAAGAATGACAATGAAACCATTAAAATTTTGCTAAAATCAGGTGAAATTGCCAATATTTCAGCAATTCAAAATGCTTTAATCGTGGAAAGTCTTTCTGCCCCAGTTAAAAAATTTTACATTTGTTCATTGAACGAATAACCCCCCATTCAAAAATTTACGAATGATACAATTTAGTGCCCAACAAATTGCATTAATGATTCAAGGAAAAGTCGACGGCGACCAAGAGGTTGTCGTATTTGAATTTGGCAAAATTGAAGAAGCCACTACAGGTCAAATTTCATTTTTAGCAAATCCGAAATATGAGGAATTCATTTATACAACACAGGCAAGCATTATTATTGTAAACGAAACCTTCACCTTAAAATCCCCTATTAAGGCAACATTAATTAGAGTAGCAGATGCTTACGCTGCATTTGCAAGTTTACTTACTAAATATCAAGCACTAAAAACACAAAACTTAACAGGTATTCAAACGCCCTCTTATATTTCCGAATCAGCTAAATTAGGTGAAAACCATTTTGTTGCTGCATTTGCGCATATTGGTAATAATGTTAACATCGGCAATAATGTAAAAATTTTCCCGCATGTTGTTATTGGTGATAATACCATTATTGGAAATGATGTTATATTATACCCTGGCGTAATTATATATGCTGATTGTGTTTTAGGCAATCATATTACAATACATGCAGGAACCGTGATTGGAAGTGATGGATTTGGTTTTGCACCGTCCACAGATGGTCGTTATCAAAAGGTTCCTCAATTAGGAAATGTCATCATTGAAGATCATGTTGAAATTGGTGCCAATACAACCATTGACCGTGCAACGATTGGCTCCACTATCATTAGAAAAGGAGTTAAGTTGGATAACCTCATTCAAGTTGCACATAATGTTGAGGTTGGAGAAAATACAGTTATTGCAGCTCAAACTGGATTAAGTGGAAGCACTAAAGTTGGGAAAGGCGTTATGATTGGAGGCCAAACAGGCACAGCGGGACATTTAAGTATAGCCGATGGCGTTAAAGTTGCAGGAAGAAGTGGTATCACTAAATCAATTATTCAAGCCAATAGCACGGTAACCGGATATCCTGCGACAGACAATGGAAGTGCTTTAAGAGCCCAGGTTCACATGAAAAACCTGCCAAATTTGGAGAAAAGGGTCAAAGAACTCGAAATATTAGTAGCTCAACTAACCCAAAAAGGGTAAATGGACTTATTTTTGTTGAAAATCATCGCTTTAAGAAACTAAAGCACAAATAATACAAATGTATGGATCAGCATTTTAATCCCGATAAACAACATACTCTATCCAAGAGTACAAATATAAGTGGGACTGGATTACATACTGGCGTCATGGTAGAAATGAAATTGGTACCTGCGAATCCCGGATTTGGGATGCAATTCCAACGTGTTGACCTTCCCAATAAACCCATTATTAAAGCCGACTGTGATTTAGTAACCGATACTAGTCGAGGAACAACTTTGCAGGCGGGTGATGCAAAAGTAAGTACCGTTGAACATATCTTAGCCGCCTTAGTAGGTAGTGGGGTAGACAATGTTTTAATTGAAATCAATGGACCCGAAATTCCCATCATGGATGGAAGCTCTGCTCCTTTTATAAAAATCATTGAGGAAGCAGGGGTGCTTGAACAAGATGCAGCTAAAGCATGGTATAGTATTGATGAAAATATTTTTCATTATGATGAAGCCAAAAGAGTTGAAATGGTTGCATTGCCTGCATTGGATTATCAAATCACCACCTTAATTGATTTTAACAGTCCAGTATTAGGAACGCAACACGCAGCCCTTACAACTATTAAGGATTTTAAATCTGAAATTTCACCCTGCAGAACATTTTGTTTTTTACATGAATTAGAAGCATTGCTTGAGCATGATTTAATTAAAGGTGGCGACATCAATAATGCGATAGTCGTAGTCGATAAGCCCGTTACGAGTGAAGAGATGGGACGATTGGCAAAAGTTTTTAAGCGCGAGAAAATTGAAGTTAAAAGTGAAGGTTATTTGAATAATTTAGAATTACGTTTTCCCAATGAACCTGCGAGACATAAATTATTAGACGTTGTTGGTGATTTAGCTTTAAGTGGCTACCCTATTAAGG
>CAIYUO010000062.1 GCA_903929425.1 uncultured Bacteroidota bacterium | reverse complement strand
TCATATATAAATAAAATTATTTATTTAAGTAAGCATATAATTTTATAATTCAGGCTTAATTTGGGCATTTTTGATGATTTTTGCCCAGCATGAATACTATTTTTTGTGATTTACTACTAAAATGGGATAAAAACTTTAATCACCGCCCAATGCCATGGAAGGGTGAAAAAGAGCCCTATAAAATATGGTTGAGTGAGATTATTTTACAACAAACCAGGGTTGAACAAGGATGGGCATATTATGAAAAATTTATTAAAACCTATCCCACTATTCAATATTTAGCAAAGGCCAACGAAAATGATGTATTTAAACTTTGGGAGGGATTGGGTTATTATAATCGATGCAGAAATTTGCTATTCACTGCCAAGTATATTGTGCATGAGCTTAATGGTGTTTTTCCAAATACTTATGAAGGTTTAATTGCCTTAAAAGGCGTGGGTCCTTATACAGCTGCTGCGATTGCTTCCTTTGCATATAATCAACCACATGCTGTAGTTGATGGAAATGTGTATCGGGTTTTTTCAAGGTATTTTGGTATTCATACACCAATTGATACAAAGAAAGGACAAATCCAATTTAATAAAATTGCTATTGATAATTTAGCTAAAAAAAAGGCGGGTATTTATAATCAGGCACTCATGGACTTTGGAGCAACTGTTTGTAAACCAATGGCTCCATTATGTGCTGAATGTATCATGCGTTCATCTTGTAATGCTTATACATTAAATAAAGTAGGTCAATTGCCCATTAAGGAAAAAGTGATTCAACGAAAAAACAGATATTTTGATTTTTTTTGTTTCAAATTAGGGAATAAAGTATTGATTCAAAAAAGAGAAATGGGTGATATCTGGGCTGGGTTATTTCAATTTTATTTAGTTGAAAACGATAAGCTTGTAAAAATGGATACTCAATTTTACGATCAAATACTATCCCATCAATTAATGCTTGATATGCAATTAGTTAATTTAAAACAGCCCGCAAAAGTATATACTCAAATGCTTACTCACCAACAGTTATTAGTTCGATTTCACATTATTGAATTAAATAGTATCGCTAAAGTTTTTGAAAATGGGAATTGGACTGCCATCAAATCTTTGAAAAAATTAGCTTTTCCTAAAACAATTAATAATTTTTTAGCGGAACAAAACTATTTTCAATCGTAAATTGTCTCATATTAGTGGTAACTTTCCACTGCAAATAATCCCAAATTGGAATATCATTCGAGTAACATACTTCTTTTAACTACAAATAGCTTTGCACCCATTCAGCAAGATGCCTTCTTGATTTTGCTAATGTGTTTACTTTTATTTTTTTCGTTTTCAATTGCTGGTTCCGAAGTTGCCTTTTTTTCATTATCCTTTAAGGATATACAAAATTTAAAAACAAAGCAAAATAAAACATTAAAGCGCATTGTGAACTTATTGGAGGATCCGAAAAAATTACTCACATCGATGCTTATTGCAAATAGCTTTATTAATATTTGCATTATTTTAATTGCCAATATTTTAATAAACGATTTATTTGTTTTTGATCAAATTAACATTCCCGGCTTTGAATTTATTGTTAAAGTTGTTGCAGTTACTTTACTATTATTATTTTTTGGCGAGATATTACCAAAAGTAATGGCTACCCAAAATAATATTCGATTTGCGCAAGACTTTGGCGGTATCATACAGGTGGTTTATTTTATTTTTTCATGGCCAAGTTCAATCATGGTCAAGTATACTAATGTTATTGAAAGTAAACTAGCCAAGAAAAATTTTGGGGCTACTTATAGCATGGAGGAATTAGACCATGCCATTGATTTGACAACTTCGCCTAATCAGCAAGAAAATGAAAAGAAAATATTAAAAGGCATTGTCAAATTTGGTAATATTTCGGTTAAGCAAATCATGAAAACTAGGTTAGATGTTTATGGTGTTGAAGAAGCCATTGAGTTTAATGAGTTATTAGACCACATTAAAGAATATAACTATAGTAGGTTTCCAGTATTTAAAGAGGACTTGGATAGCATTGTGGGCATGATTCATACAAAAGACGTTTTACCTCATATTGATGAGCCAGCAAATTATAAATGGGAACTATTAATCAGACCTGCATTTTTCGTTCATGAACAAAAAATGATCGAAGATTTGTTGAAAGATTTCCAATCAAAAAGAATTCACTTTGCTATTGTAGTTGATGAGTTCGGAGGTACAAGTGGTATCATTACATTGGAAGATATTTTAGAAGAAATTGTAGGAGATATTAAAGACGAATTTGATGAGGAGGAATCAATGATCAAAAAAATTGATGAGTTTCATTATATAGTTGAAGGCAAAACAACCATCAATGATTTATGCAACTACATTGAAACTTCAACAAATTATTTTGATTCAGTGAAGGGTGAAAGTGATACTGTTGCCGGATTATTTTTGGAACTGGCAGGCGAATTTCCAATGGTACAACAAGTGGTAAAATATAAACAGTTTAGTTTCACGGTGATGGAAATTCAAAAAAATAGAATTCAAAAAATTCAGTTAATTATTAATCCCCAACCTGTAATTACAACTGAAAATGTTTAAAATTGGACTTATTTTATTTTCTTCATTTTGTTTAATTTTGATATCCTGTAATAGCCCTTATTTGCCTAAACAAAAAGGGTATGAAAAAATCAATTTTCCAGCAAAAAAGTATCAATTATTTAATGACCATAATGCAGCCTATACTTTCGAGTACCCGGTATATGCTCAAATTGATCGAAAAATTAATTATTTTGGTGACTATGCGCAAACTAAGGGGTGGCTTAACATTAATTTCCCCCATAATAACGCCACCATTTATGTTAGTTATAATAACATAAAACCGAATCAAATAAATGAGCTTATAAAGGATGCCTATACTTTTGCAAATAACCACAATATGAAAGCCAATATGATTGAGGACTCTGTTTTTACAACCCAAAATGGGGTAAAGGGTGTTTTTTTTCATATAGGCGGCGATGTGGCAACTAATTATCAGTTTTTTTTAACGGATTCTGTACACCATTTTTTTAGAGGGGCTTTATATTTTGATACTACTCCAAATGAAGATTCTTTAGCACCTATAAATGCTTTTCTTTTAAAGGATCTTACCCATTTGGTAAATACGTTTAAGTGGCAATAGGTAATCTTATGTTTTATCCTTAACAAAATCAAAAGATGCATATACTTTACCACACATCAAAAAATGCGCCGCATTTTTTTCTTATCTTTACAACATAATTTTAAGTATGATTATTATTGATTCAGTATTAGTGAGTGATGAGGTAGTGGAGGAGCAATTTGTATGTGATTTAGCAAAGTGTAAAGGTGGCTGCTGCGAGGACGGCGATGCCGGTGCTCCCTTGGAAAATAATGAAAAGGACTTCATAAAGGACTATTATTATGTAGTTGAGCCTTATATGACAAAGGAAGGCATTAAGGAAGTAAAACAAGTTGGACAATTTTTATACGATCGAGAATTTGGATGGGTAACACCTACCATTAATGGCGAAATATGTGCTTATGGTTTTAAAGACGAAAAGGGAATTATTAAGTGTGCTTTTGAACAAGCTTATAATGATGGTAAAATACCATGGAAAAAACCAATTAGTTGTCATTTGTTCCCTATAAAAATTACAAAAAGTAAATCTGATCCAAACGTAGAATACTTGAATTACGAACCAAGAGAAGATTTATGCGCTGCTGCATGTTCCTTAGGTGTTAAATTAAAAGTGCCAGCATATGTGTTTTTAAAAGAATCGATTACTAGAAAATATGGTGAGGAATTTTATAATGCATTAGATGCATCAGCAAAACACCTATTAAAAAAATAATTTTATGCGAAGTATCTATGCTGATTCATTTTTATCGAAAAGTTCAGACAAGGCTTTTGACCTGGAACACAGACGTAAAATTAATTTCAATATTGGAAAATATAATTCGGTTGTACCAGTCGGATTATCACAGTTTGATGATTTAGAAAGGGTAAGAGAATTAGCAAAAAATAAAAAGTGGGAAGCTATAGAACATTTAGATTTTTACTTAACTCAGTTTGAAGAAGAAATAACCAAAAAAGGGGCTAAGGTTATTTGGGCAGAGGATAGCGAACAGGCATTGAATTATATTGGTGAAATTTGTGAAGAAAAAAAATGTAAATCAATTGTCAAAAGTAAGAGCATGGTGACGGAGGAGATTCATTTAAACAAATATTTAGAATCTATTGGGGTGGAAAGTGTCGAAACCGATTTAGGAGAATACATACAACAACTTGATGGTGAAGCACCTTATCATATTGTAACACCAGCAATGCATAAAAGCAAGGAAGATGTGGCTCAATTATTTGCTGACAAATTAGGTACCGATATTAATTTAACACCAGAGGAACTAACTTTAGTAGCGAGGAGAAATTTAAGACAAAAATATACCGGTGCTGAAATAGGAATTTCGGGAGCTAATTTTATCATTTCAGATATTGGTGGGATTGCATTAACTGAAAACGAAGGAAATGCAAGACTTTCTGTTTCCATTCCAAAAACACATATCGTGATTGTAGGTATTGAAAAAGTTATTCCTTCTATTCATGACTTGGGATTATTTTGGCCTTTACTTTCAAGCTATGGGACCGGACAACAAGTAACTGTTTACAACAGTATCATTTCAGGTCCAAGACAAGCTGGTGAGGTAGATGGTCCTGAAGAAATGTATGTTATTTTGCTTGATAATGGTCGAACCGAATTGTTGGCAAATGCAAAAGCAAGAGAGGCGCTTTATTGTATCAGATGCGGCTCCTGTTTAAATGCTTGCCCCATTTATAAAAATATTGGTGGACATTCCTATGATACAACTTATAGTGGTCCAATTGGGAGCGTGATTACTCCTCATTTAAGAGGAATGCATGATTACAAACATTTAAGTTATGCGTCCAGTTTATGTGGTAATTGTACGGATGTTTGTCCAGTTCGAATTAATTTACATGAACTTTTACTAGAAAATAGAAGAGCGTCAGTGGTTTCAGGTGAAAGTGATTTTAGTGAAAAATTTGCGTGGAAAATTTGGAAGCAAAGTTCTCTAAGTCGACGCTTAATGAATCAAGGTAATGCAACTATTAAAAACTGGGTGATTAATAAAATGTTTAAAGCTTGGACTGCACAGAGAGCTGATTTAAGCTTTTCAACTAAAACGTTTAATCAACTTTGGACAGCGCAAAATAAAAATAAGGCTAACTAGTTTAATTACATTCCATCAGCATCAGCTACAGCGCTTACCGGATCTTTTTGATTTTTCAAACTTCTGTTTACAAGGTAAACACCTATTAAGGTGCATATTGTACCCAAAATACTATTCCATGTCATTTTTTCGCCTAGTAATAGTGAACCTACCCAGATGGCAACTATTGGATTGATATATGCATATAAAGATGCAATGGCTGGATGCAAATGTTTCATACTATAAATAAAGGAAATAAATGCAAATATGGAACCTCCAATAACCATGTAAATAATGGCTCCCCAGGCAACAGCAGGAATTTCAAATAGGCTAATATAATTACCACTATATATTGTGTACAAGCCCATACAACATGCACTAATTAACATTTGCCAACCAATTGAATTATAGGCATTCATGTTTATTTTATTTCTTGCAATTAATATTGATCCTACGCTCCAACATATCATCGCAAACATAGAAAGCCCCACACCCAATAAATAATTAGTACCATGCGCTTGTAAACTGTCCTTATAAAAAATAAAGCCAATCCCTAACAACCCTAGTAATAATCCAATTATGGTGGGTAATGTGATTTTGATGGCCTTAAAATAAAATCGTTCAATTAAAACAACCGATAAAGGATACAAAGCAGCAATTAATGCTGCAAGTCCGCTTGTTATAAATTGAAGACCATAGGTTGCAATTCCATTAGCACTTACAAACATTAAGAAAGCCATTGGAATTAGCCACAAAAATTGTTTTCCCGTTGGTAATTTCTCGCCCTTCATTAAAAAAAATAACACATAAATACTACCCCCTAAAAATTGTCTTATACTTGCCAATTCAAAAGCAGGCATGTGTTTTACGCCCATCTTGCTAGCAACCCAAGTAGTACCCCATACAATACTTGTAACAGATAGCGCTAGGTATGCTTTTTTTTGATGAGACATTTAGGTTCAATTAATGTTTGAAGTGTCTTAACTGTGTCATCACCATGGCGAGTCCATTTTCAACACAATAAGCGATGCTGTCTTTGTCTCTTACGGATCCACCTGGTTGAATATATGCTTCAATACCTTCTTCATGGGCTATTCTTACACAATCATCAAATGGGAAAAATGCATCAGAAGCCAATGCTGCTCCTTTTAATTCAAAATTAAATTGCTTTGCTTTTTCAATAGCGTGTCTTAGGGCGTCAACTCTGGAAGTTTGACCACAACCCTTGCCAACCAATTGTTTATTTTTGATTAAGGCAATGGCATTGCTTTTTAAATGCTTACAAATAATATTCCCAAAAATAAGGTCTTCCTTTTCACTGTCGCTGCATACTCTTCCCCCAACTTCATCCCAGTTGCTATAATTGCCTGTATCCAAACCTTGCTCCAAAGACCCATTCAATATTGATTTTTTTTGTGTGGGGTTGAAGGCAATATCATTTTTACTTTGTAATAGTATGCGATTCTTTTTTGACGATAATATAGTAAGCGCCTCAGCGTCAAATGCTGGAGCTATTAATACTTCAAAGAAAATTTCTTGAATCGCTTCTGCAGTTGCTTTGTCAACAGTTCCATTGGTTACCAATACGCCTCCAAAAGCACTTTCAGGATCACCCGCTAAAGCAGCAGTCCAACTTTCAAATACTGAATTTCGTTGAGCGACTCCACAAACATTGGTGTGTTTGATAATGGCAAAACTAGTTTTTGACAAGTCGCCAATGAGTGCAATCGCAGCATCAACGTCAACTAGATTATTATATGAAAGTTCTTTGCCGTTTAATTGAGTAAACCAATTATCTAAATTACCATAAAAGGTGGCTACTTGATGTGGATTTTCGCCATAACGTAAAATTTTACCTTGCGCTGGATTAAAATAATTACTAATGGCAATATCATAATGCATAACTACTTCAAAAGCCTTTGCTGCAAATGCTTTACGCTGCTCTAAACTGGTTGTTCCATTTTGAGCGATTAGTAAATCATTTAGCTTTTGATAATCGTCTTTTGCAGATAAAACCACTAAATCGCGAAAGTTTTTTGCTGCAGCACGAATCATGGAAGGACCACCAATATCAATTTTTTCAATGATTAATTTTTCTTCATCTGTGGATCTTAAAGTTTCCTCAAAAGGATATAAATCAACAATCACTAAGTCTAATTCAGGAATTTTAAATTGTGCCATTTCAGCTAAATCCTGTGCTTCATACCGACGTCCTAATATGCCTCCAAAAACGGACGGGTGTAATGTTTTAACACGACCTCCTAAAATTGACGGATATCCTGTAACCGATTCAACTGCAATACAAGGAATGCCTAAGTCTTCTAAAAATTTTTGTGTTCCACCAGTTGAGTAAATGGTAATATTTAACTGATGTAATGTTTTTGCTAAGGGTGCTAAGCCGTCTTTATAGAATACTGATATGAGGGCTGATTGTATTTTCTTTTCCATAGGCAAAGTTAACGCCTTCCATATTTTTTTGACAAGTACATTTTCCACAAAAAATGAGACTAGCTGAATAACTTCATTACCACATACAAGCATATAAAGGCTAAAACCCATATTAAATAGATAGTTTGCTTGAGATAAAGCCATAAATATAAAAATAGCAGTACTGCATAATAAATAATAATATCAAAATGGTTCATTTCAATTATCACATTACCAGCATTTGTTTGCTTGAACCAATTTGTTACAAATACATTAAAAAAATGAATATATTTTTCAATTAAGCTACCCCAAAAGGCAGCAATTGAAAATTTAGTTGGTAATAATAATAATATACCTAATCCATATAAAATGAAATTACTGAGGGGAACCATTATAAAATTACTTACCAATACCCAACCCGCAATTTGATGAAAATGAAATGCAAGAATTGGCAATGTTGCGATTTGAGCAGATAGACTGACACAACAATTGCTCCATAAAAATTGAATTATTGGGTTGTCAATCGTTAATAAATTATAAAAAGGCTTATAAAATATATGTATCCCGATTACTGCTGCATATGATAATTGTAAGCCAATATTTGAAATTTTATCATGATCAAACAATAATAACATCAGCACACCTGCTGCAATAGTGTTTAACATAAAGCTAGGAGTCTCCATAAATTTCCCTATGATATATATACTAAAAAACAGGGATGCCCGAATTATGGAGGGGCTACCAAAAGCTATGAATGTATAAGTCCAAACCGTCAAAAGCAGTATCAGCAGTTCCATCCATAAAAATATTTTTTGTCGAGGTAATAATTTTGTTATCCTGGATAGGTTTTTAAATAGTATTTCTAAATGCATGCCACTTATTGCTATTATATGAATAATGCCTAATTGTAAGTAAGCATTTACTAATATTTTATCCATATCTGATTTATTGCCAATCAAAATAGCAAGTGAAAATCCTTTTGCTTCTTGATTTTTAATATTTTCACCAACCTTTTCAATAATCCATTGTCTGGCATGAATGATAGCAGTTTCAGGGTAGGGGATGTGAAAATTATTTTTTGTTTGGAATGCCCACTTTATGCAAATCCCCCAACTCATTAATAACAGTGAATTTAAAATTGGCAATGATCCGTCTTTTATGCTTTTACGTGTTACCATTAGTAAGTATAAAATGGAAAAGATTAGTATTATAATCGCTAAGTAAAATGCTTCTTCATTTTTGAACTTAGGTAAAATAGATGCAATGCCTAATCCGAATAGTAAGTGAACTGAAATAAAAACTAATGGGTGTGTGGCACGCCAATAAACAAAAGAATTTAACATGGACTTAAATTAGTCAATGCACTTGTTTAAAATTTGACGGCAATTACTTTGTACCTATTAAGAAAACTGCTAATTTTTTGTGCAGTTCAGGTTTGTGGTTTTTCCAATAATTAATTGTTGCCGTTTTGATAAATTCATCGGGGGAAGTGATATCAACGCCAATGCAAAGTCTTGTTTGTGGATGACAAGTTTGAATTAAAGCCTCCAATAATTGATTATTTCTATAAGGTGTTTCAATAAATAGTTGGGTAGTGCCTTTTATATGGGCATCATTTTCGAGCGAAATTATTTTTTTCTTTCGATCATTTACGTCAATGGGTAGGTATCCATGAAACTGAAAATTTTGACCATTCATGCCACTTGCCATTAATGCCAAAATTAACGATGAAGGTGATGTGTATGGCTTTACAACCGCGCCGATATTTTGAGCGGCAGCTATTAATAGTTGTCCAGGGTCTGCAATACCGGCACAACCTGCTTCTGAAATGATTCCAATATTTTTTCCCTCGTTTAACAAAAGTAAAAATGTATCAATTTGCACTTGTTCTACTTTATGAATAGGGTGCCATATATAATCATCAATAACCATTTCTTTCCAAATCTGCTTGAAATAACGTCTAGTTGTTTTTTCATTTTCAACAAAAAATGCATCACATTGAGCTATCCATTTTTTTACATCTGCAGGTATTGCTTCCCATCCTTGCTCATGTAACAACATGGGTAATAGATATACTTTTCCAATGCTCATTATGCTTTATCTTTTATTTCTTGTGTATTTAAATGTGCAGCAATTAACGCATAAAATGGTGCAGTTATCCAGCCTATAATAGGAACCAAGTGTAATAAATAAAAAACAATTCCATTCCCTATGGGTAAACCTCTATGATTGATTACATAACTTGCCGCAGTCATTCTTGATTTGTTTTCAGTTGCTAATCCATAATCAAGCATTGCATATCCAAAAAAGTAACACTCTAGTAATATGGTAAGTATTGGGGTAAACCAACCAATAATGGGTATCGTACATATCAAAATAATCGGAATTAAATAAACGATTTGCCATAACATGTTAGTAAGGCTTAATTTAATTGCACGAATCACTAATTCAATATAAGCTGACCAACTAAACTCAAAAGGTTCGCTTTTTTGAATGGCTGCTATTCTTAAATGTAAATAGGATAAAATAGGAGCAAATACAATTAAATAAATAAATTTAAATAAAGCAAAATATAAAAGCAATAAAGTAAACCATAACCAGAAACTGCCCATGGTAATAAAAAATCCAATGATATCACTTCCAATGTTATCAACCCAGGATTTGAGTCCGGTTTGCAAAATAATCCACTCAATAAATAAACTAGATGTTTGACTGAAATATTTGATCCCTATGATAAATAAAAACGAATATATAATGCCGGGTATAATCATCCATTTCCACATGCGATTTTGCATAATGAACTTGTGCGCTAAAAAAAAGGCACGTATGGAAACAATTAACTCTTTTAGCAATTATTTGATTTTACGGTAAAGATACGAAGTCCTTAATTAGGATTGCATTTTGGTTCCATAGGCTAAATCACCTGCATCACCGAGTCCAGGGATAATATAGCTATGGTCATTTAAGGTCTCATCAATATCGGCACACCAAATGGGGATATCCTTTCCCAATGCTGCTTCTACAGTTTCTATGCCCTTTCTGCTTGCAATAGCAACTACAATATGAATTTCTTTAGGCGCTTGATTCTTTGTAATTGCTTTTATGGTTTCAACTAGTGAAGCACCTGTAGCTAACATTGGATCAGACATTATCACCACTCGATTATTTAAATCAGGGCAACTTAAATATTCAATACTGATCTCAAAACTGCCATCATCATGATGCTTTCTATAAGCTGAAATAAATGCATTGTCAGCCTTATCAAAATAATTTAGCATTCCTTGGTGCAATGGCAAACCTGCTCTTAAAATTGTAGCTAAAACTGGTTGTTCAGCCAATACCTTAGATTGATGTATGCCTAAGGGGGTCGTTGTTGGTTGTACTTTATGTGCCATGGTTTTGCTCATTTCATAAGCAATAACTTCTCCTATTCTTTCTAAATTCCGTCTAAAACGCATTCTATCATTTTGCACATTTACATCACGACATTCTGCAACCCAATTGCTAATTAAACTATGATTTTCACTTAAATGATGAACCATTTGAACAATATTTTATCAAATCTAATCTTCTTCAGATAAAATTTAAAATAATTTAAATTCATCCCCATCAAATAAACCTTTATCACTCAATTTTAGGTGTGGAATAACTAACAAAGCCATGAAGCTAAGTGTCATAAATGGGGCACTTAATTTACTGCCTAATGATTTTGCCATTAAGTCAATTTGAGTGTATGCGTCAGCAACAATATAGGGGTCTTCTACACTCATTAATCCTGCAACGGGCAATCCAAGCACTTTAGTTTCTTTACGATTAACACAGCTTATTCCGCCTTTTTCTGTAATCACTAAATTGATTGCTTTCACCATACTTTCATCATCAACACCAACTGCAATAACATTGTGACTGTCATGTGCAACTGTAGAAGCGATAGCGCCTTGTTGAAATCCAAAATTTTTAATAAAGGCAATTTTTGGTGATGCGTTAAAATATCTGTTATATACGACAATTTTTAAAACATCATTATTGGTATTTGATATGAGCTGATTGTTTTGGATAGTAGGTTGCATCCACTGGCAGTGTGTGATTAATTGTCCGTCAATGGCTTCAATCACCGGTATGGCTCCTTCCTGATTATGGGGGTACTGTGCTGAGTTTAATTGAATGTCAGTTTCACTAATCAATGCTGCATCAAATTGATTGATTGTCTTTTCTTTTACAATAGGAATTAGAGATTGTCCATTTTCAGCAACCAACACACCATTGATATAAGTTTGTTTTACTTTAAAGGAAACTAAGTCCTCCACTACAATCATATTTGCCGGATCACCCACTAGGGCTTGACCTGTAGGTAATTTATAGTGAATGACTGGGTTAATGCAAGCAGCTCTTAAAACATTGAATACATCTATACCTTTTGCTACAGCTCTTGCACATAAAGTATTAATATGACCGTCTAATAAACTATCAGGGTGTTTATCGTCACTACACAACATAGTCATATGCGGATGATCGTCCAGTAATTCATATAAAGCTTCAAAATTTTTAGCTGCACTACCTTCTCTAATTAAAATTTTCATGCCGAGGCTTAACTTATCCACTGCTTCCTCGATGGTAAAGCACTCGTGGTCGGTACTTATACCTGCCTGAATATATTGTTTAGCCGCATCTCCCATTAAGCCGGGTGCATGTCCATCAACTGGCTTGCCTGCTTTGTGTGCTGCACTAATTTTTTTCATGACCTCCTCGTCTTTAAATAAAACACCTGGGAAGTTCATCATTTCACTCAAATAATAAATGTCATTATTGGTAAGCAATTCAGCAACTTGCGAACTGTCAATGGAAGCACCGGCAGTTTCAAAAATAGTTGCTGGAACACAGCTTGGAGCTCCAAAAAAAAAGTGAAAAGGTACTTTTTTGCCATTATCAATCATATAATGCACTCCGTCAACTCCACATACATTAGCAATTTCATGGGGATCGCTAATGGTTCCAATCGTTCCATGAACAACGGCTAATCGTGCAAATGAACTTGGAATGAGCATGCTGCTTTCAATATGCACATGGCTGTCAATAAAACCAGGCATGATATAATTCATTGGAGCATTTTCACAAGGAACTATATTGTCAATGATGCCATTGTTAATGGTTAAAGTAGCCGGAAATATTTGCTTACCTAAAATATCAACATACTGCCCTGAAAGCATGTAAGAAGTTTCCATAAATCAAACCTTTATTATAAATTAAACCAGTAATTGAACTTAAAGATCAGTGCCCTATTTTTATTTTTAATCACTGGATCCGTAAAATAATTGTCGGTATATACCAAGAAAAAATCACTCATTGGTTTATACCTGTATTGTAAACGGCTATTGATGTTGAAATTATTTTGTTGGGTATTAAATTGGATAAAAGTGGTCCAGAATAATTTAGTATTAAAATTGTATTCTAATTTAGGAGCAATTAAAATCAAATTATTATTGCCATACACTTTTGGCAATTGAATTTTATCAACTTCTGCATTCAATGAAAGCGTTAAATGAGGTTGATTTCTCCATATAATGCTTGCACCAATACCGGTAATACTTCCATTGTAGTATTCGCCTAAGGTCAACATGGAATTCCAACTAAATAATTTACGCATGTCAGAATAGTACATCAAATTGAATTGATTGTATTTATAAGTTCCTGAAGGGAGCGGAATGCCATTACCTGGTTTAGTTGGGTATAATAAATTAAGGTTTGAATTTGAAAATGTTAATTTCAAACCCGAACTATTTCTATATTCTGTATTAATTTTAAAAGCGTTTTGGTTTTCACTAAAAGTATTATCTGCATTGAGTACAAGGAATTCTTCAAAGGAAAATTCCATTCTACCAATTTTCCCGGTTTTTAAAAATATTTTCTTGCTTATGCTCGCGTAAACATCTTTATATCCAACTCTTATGGTGGTATCTCTTAACGCATCATAATTATCGATTCTTTGTACATAGCCCATATCGGTATAATAATTTTTACCGACATTACCCATTTGTCCAAAAAGACGCCAATTGTTGATAGTTCTTGAAAAGTTAGCCTCAAAAAATGCATCCTTATTATTAATGTTTGGTTTTATGGATTGATGATAACTAATTTCTGCTTCTTTAGTACCCTCGGTATTGGCAAATGTTAAAGTCATACCAGCATTTCTGCCATATTGGTCCATTGGATTTTTTTTAACATCTGCGGCAGAAATAAAATTTTCTCTATCTAAAAAATAAGTCTTCAGTAAAGATCTTTGCCAAAATCTTTTTTGAATAGTGAATGCAGAAAAATTTTCAGGTGAATAACTTCCTTTAGCTCCTGTTTGAATGTCCATCATTCCAATCCTAGTCGATGAATTAATGTTACCAGAAATTCTTGCACCTAATAATATAGGAATGGTATTTCCATTTTTATCTAAGCCAATTGTTCTAGAATAAAATGGACTTACAAAATAATTTCCTAAGTTGGAAAACAAGTCGCCGTTCTCTAAAAAAAAGGTCCTTTTTTCTGGTAAGAAAATGCTGAAACGTGTCAAATTAGTTACTAATTGATCTACCTCAACTTGTGAGAAATCAGGGTTGACGGTAACATCTAAATTTAAAGCTGAGCTCAAAGCCATTTTGGCATCAAAGCCAATGTTACCATTGCTTTTTAGTGTTTTTTTATTTTCATCATCAGTTGTCGAATTGCCTGTGATATAGGGGAGTAATATTTTATTTACACTAGATTTGGGCGGAGCAGATGGCCAATTTAAAATTCCCATATAGCCTAAATCATATGATTTAAAAATGGGAGGTACTTTGGTCCAGCAACTGTATTCATTACTTTGCAAATCAGCCCTTAAAAAGTTAATTCCCCAAAAATTTTGTTTGTCATTATACCTCAAAGATTTTAAGGGAATAGCAATTTCTCCAATCCAATACCCTGTATACATTTTGGTAGCGGAATTCCATTTTGTATCCCAACTATAAGAAAGTTTATCTTCGGTATTAGTAGAGAGTTGATCTTCAGATTGAACATTTTTAGAAGTCAATACAAAAATAAATCCATTTGTTTTTTGACCCAAAGGATCTAAAATAACTGCAACGCCGTCGGATCCTTCATAACCCACATCTCTTTTTAAACTTTTAATTATTTGTTCCTCTTTAGCATATACTTTAAAAGCGAAGTAAATATTTTTATCATCAAAAGTCATTAGTACTTCCGTTTGTTGCTTTGGAGCTCCTATATTATTGGGATATTTTTTTGTAAAATCTTGGGCTAGGGTTGCGGTTTTCCAAACAGACTCATCTAATATTCCATCTAAAACTATTGTACTTGAGGTGGGTTGAATATTTAATTGAAAACCTTTTTGAAATTCAGAAATATTTTGAGCTTGCGTGTAAAATCCAAAAAGCAACAATGCTGAAAGAAAGTTTAATTTTCTATAAGATTTAAGTAAAAAGGGAAGACTCAGATTTGGATATTTCATTAGGGTGCAAATATCCTTTATGTAACGATTTAATGTGTAAATAGTTATAAATAAATTTCAAAAAATGGTATAAACGGCTTAATCTTTAGTAAGAATATCAGGGCGACGTTGTTTAGTGCGCTCTAAAGCTTGTTCTTGACGCCATATTTCTACTTTTTTTGGATCTCCAGTGAGTAAAACTGCAGGTACTTCCAAATCTCTAAAGTTAGCTGGTCTGGAATATACGGGTGGAGCTAATAAATTATCCTGAAAGGAATCGGTCAAGGCTGAAGTTTCATCATTTAATACCCCAGGAATTAATCGTCCAACGGCATCAATAATTACAGCAGCTGCTAATTCACCTCCACTTAAAACGTAATCACCTATTGAAATTTCTTGCGTAACATATAATTCTCTAATTCTTTGATCAATGCCTTTGTAATGACCACAAATAATTAAAATCCTATTTTTCAACGAAAGACTATTCGCGTCTTTTTGTTCAAATCTTTTACCATCTGGAGTAACAAATATAATTTCATCAAACTTACCTTCTTGTTGAAGTTCATCTATAGCATTGGCTAATGGCTCACACATGATGACCATGCCTGCACCACCTCCATATTGATAGTCGTCCACCTGGCCATGCTTATTAATTGCCCATTTTCTTAATTGGTGTAGCTTAATAGTTAGGTGTCCTCTTTCTTGTGCACGCTTCATTATGCTATGCTCAAATGGGCTAGTTAGTAATTCAGGAAGTACCGTTAATATTTCAATGGTCATAATGCAAAGTTAATCCAAAAATTCCCCCAAATCACGTCGATTCTTTTTAGTGGGGCGTCCTATTTTACTTAATCTTTTTCCGGTTTGGAAAGTGGCTGCAATCTGTCTCACTCTTTCAAGTTCTTCAACAGGTGTAAGGTCTTCATAATACAATATCGCTTCAGCATATGCTTTGCGAGTATCTAAAATCTGCGTCACACGAAGGGTCCAATTTTTATGTTCTGTTCTTGCTTCATAAATATCACCAATGACAACTGCACGAGAAGCTTTGACATTTTCACCTTTCAGTTTAACACGTCCTTTATCAATTGCCTCCGTTGCCTGACTGCGCGTTTTAAAAACACGAATCGACCACAGGTATTTATCCAATCTTACTTTTTCTTTCTTTTCTTTTTCAGTTGGCATGCTTTAGGCATTTTTGTCAGCAAAGTATTTATGGAAATAAGGGATGGTTTCAATCCCCTTGTAGAAATTTACAATATCATATTTTTCATTTGGACTATGTAAATTATCACTGTCTAAACCAAAGCCCATAAACACGATTTTTAATCCTAATTCTTTTTCAAATAATGAACAAATAGGGATACTTCCACCGCCTCTTACAGGGATGGGCTCTTTACCAAAAGTTGTTGCGATAGCCTTAGCTGCACTTTTATATTCATGTGAATCTATAGGTGTCATATAAGGTTCTCCTCCATGGTGTTCAAATGCATCAACTGTTACATTTGGTGGTGCAATTTTTTTGAAATGCGCCAATACCATTGCCGTAATTTTTTCAGAAGATTGATTTGGAACTAACCTGCATGAAATTTTTGCAAATGCTTTAGATGGCAAAACAGTTTTTGCTCCTTCACCTGTATAGCCTCCCCAAATTCCGTTTACTTCTAGTGTTGGACGAATACCTGTTCTTTCATTGGTGCTGTATCCTTTTTCACCCCAAACTTCTTTGATACCTAAATCATCAGACCACTCCTTTAAATCGAATGGTGCTTCTGCCATTTTGGTTCTCTCGGCGTCAGTTGATTCCACTACATCATCATAAAATCCAGGAATGGTAATGTGGTTATTTTCATCATGACAGGATGCAATCATTTTAGATAAAATGGTAATTGGGTTAGCAACTGCTCCTCCGTATACCCCGCTATGTAAATCACGATTAGGTCCTGTTACTTCTACTTCAATATAACTTAACCCTCTAACACCAATATCAATGGATGGACTTTCCATACTAATCATGGCGGTATCACTTATCAAAATCACATCTGCCTTTAATACATCATGATTCGCTTTTACAAAGGTAGCCAAATTAGGACTTCCTATCTCTTCCTCACCTTCAATAATAAATTTCATGTTGGTGCAAAGGGTATTTGTTTTTGTCATGATTTCCAAAGCTTTCACATGCATATAAAATTGTCCTTTGTCATCACATGATCCACGTGCAAATATTTTCCCATCAATAATAGTTGGCTCAAAAGGACCACTGTTCCATAGTTCTAAAGGTTCAGCAGGTTGAACGTCATAGTGCCCGTAAACTAATACGGTAGGAAAGGAAGGATCTACAATTAATTCCCCATAAACAATTGGGTGCCCCTCAGTTTCATATATTTTTGTTGTTTTTGCACCCGCCTCTTGTAAGGATTTTTCAACTGCCTTTGCACAAGTCAACATGTCGTCCTTGTTTTCAGTTTTAGCACTCACACTTGGTATGCGTAATAAGTCCAATAGTTCATTTAAAAAACGATCCTTGTTTTCATCTTGAAATTGTTTCCAGTTGGTCATTTTATTGTATTTAATCTTAAAATTAATTTAATTGGTGTTTATGATTGGACAGCACATTTTCCATATTCCAATCTAATTTTTGCTGAAAGGAATGTTGCCTCTTTTCGCAATTTTGAATGCCACAAATAGCACAACTAAAATGCATACAACCGTCAATATGAATAAAAAATTCAACACTATCCCCGAATTTACTTTTAATTAAATCAGTGAATTGATCCATCACCACGTGTGCTTCGTGCACATTTAAATACCAGGGCATTGTTAGATGGCAGTCAATATGTAATAAAGGGCCATATTTAATTACTCTTAAATTATGCAAGTCAATCCAATTGTCATTTCGATTTGCATTCAACTCATGAATTACATTTTCAAGCAGGGCTAAATCGGCTTCATCCATAATGCCTGCTAAGGACGCGCGTAAAATTTTGTAACCGTCATATAACACCCAACCGCCTAATAATATTGCAATAATAGAGTCGACTTTTTGAATGTTGGTCACCATTAATATTAAAATTCCTGTAGCTACCGTAATAGTCGTGAAAAAATCAATTAAAAAAAGTTTACCACTTGTTACTAATGAAATTGATTTATTTTTTTTACCCATCCGCATGACATACAATGCAGTAGTAATATTTATTAGGGCAATTATGACCAACAACCAAAAGCCATTGCCTAAATTATGTAAGGTTCCAGGATGCATGTAACTATCAATTGATTCGTAGATAATTAAACAGCCTACTACAATAATTAAGGTTCCTTGAAATGCCGATGATACAAACTCGGCTTTACCATGTCCATATGGATGATCCTTGTCCTTTGGTTTTGCTGCAATAAACATACTATAGGTGCCAACAATAGTAGCAATTATATTCACCACGCTTTCAAGCGTGTCAGATAATACAGATAGAGAATGCGTTAAAAAAAAAGTGATAATTTTTAAAACAAATACAACGACAGTCAACCCCGTTAAGGCATATTGTATTTTTAAATTTTGTTTCGTATTAGGCACTTAAAGGAATTGAATATGTAATCAATAAAAAAGCGATTAAAGAAAAAATTATTTTGCTTCAGAAAATCTTTTTTGAACATATTCCCAGTTTACTAAATTCCACCATGCATTAATATAGTCGGGACGTTTGTTTTGATACTTTAAATAATAAGCGTGCTCCCAAACATCTAAACCTAATAAAGGCGTTCCTTGTACCTCAGCAATATCCATTAATGGGTTATCCTGATTAGGTGTTGAGCTAATGGCAAGGCTGCCATCTTTTTTTACTAATAACCATGCCCAGCCACTTCCAAAACGAGTTTTTGCTGCTTCGCCAAAGGCTTTTTGGAATTCAGCAAATGAACCAAAAGTTTTATTAATAGCTTCCACTAAAGTACCTGAAGGAGCTGTTGATGGTGCTGGTTTCATTAATTGCCAAAACAATTCATGATTATAATGTCCGCCAGCATTATTGCGCATTTTGGGACTGTATTTCGAAATCGAACTCAATAAATTTATTAGAGAAGTGTTTGAAGTATCTACTTTTTCTGCAACACATGCATCCCCTAAGTTTTTTGCATAAGTTGCCGCGTGTTTGGTATAATGTATTTCCATAGTCATTGCATCAATGTATGGCTCTAATGCATTATAGGCATAAGGCAAAGGTTGTTGAGCGTATTCTGATGCTTGCAAAATAGTATCGGCTGCATATACTTTTGAAAACAAAGGCATTGTCGCAAAAGCAATACCAGCTTTACCAGTTTTACTTAAAAATTGGCGTCTGTTTTGTTGTGCATTATTCATGGTGTTATTTTTTAAAGTACTTCCGTAAAGTTACTTTAATTGGCTGTAATAGTCGATAGTAAAATTCTTGGTTAAATAACTGGGAATCACGCATAGCCTTATAGGTTAAAAAAGCACCTACAGGAATTAATATAGCGGAGGACAACCACATACCTTTATATACACTCCATTCGCCTGATTTTGCAAATTTTTCGCCAAAATTATTAAGCAGAAAAAACACTACAAAAAATACAATGGCAAGTACTAATGGAGTTCCTAAACCTCCTTTTCTAATAATCGAACCCAGGGGTGCTCCAATTAAAAAAAGTACAATACAAGCAAAGGATAAAGTGAATTTTCGGTGCCATTCAATAGCATGTGTAGCACCTGCTCGCTCATTTGCTTTATAATTGTCTCTGATAGCACCAATATTATTGAGAACCGAGGAAAATTGATAACCTAATGCTTCAATGATATTTTTGGAAGTAGAATCAGGTACAATTTCACTGAAATTTTGAATTTTTTTGGTGTTTTTAAAAGCAGCAAAAACTTTAGCACTGTCCTTGTAAGTCATAAATCTTAAATAGGGAACTACTTCACGAATCATTTTTTTGGTATAAAAACTATCATAGTTTTTTAAGGAGTCAATCGCAAAACCTAGTTGACGAACACTTAACATTTTAGGATCATAAATATTATCACTCCCCTTATTCATTTGGAAACTACTAAGGTTAAAAACTTTTTTATATTCTTTAAAATAGAGCCTAGTGAATTCGGTATTAGTGGTATTTTTTAAACCTCTTTCTTGGTATCTCCATCCATTATACATGATAAATTCTAAAAACTTTTTGTCCTTGGAAACCCTCATCACTCCTGATTCTGCAACAAGCATATTGTCCTGGAGATTAAATTTTTTCTCAAAAATTACAATATTGCGAATGATACTATCGTTTGATTCTTTTTTTCCTAACTTTATGACATACCCTTCAATTTTATCATAAAAAACACCTTCCTTAATATCTAATGCAGGTTTTGAAACAATGATTTCGTACTTCAAAGAAGTTAATTTCATTTGCGTCACAGGAATAATATTGTTTGCAAATAAAAATGCAATGCCCGATAAAAAAATGGTGAATATAAATAGTGGGCGCATGAATCTAATCAAAGGAATGCCAGCTGCTTTAATGGCAATTAATTCAAAACTTTCTCCTAAATTCCCAAAAGTCATGATGGATGAAAACAACAATGCCAAAGGCAATGCAGTGGTGAAAGTGGTAGCTGATACTAAACCAATAAGCTCTAAAATTGTAATTGTGTCAAGACCTTTACCAACTAGGTCATCAATGTAAAGCCAAAAAAATTGCATCGTCAGCACAAAGGTAGAAATGGTAAGTGCTGCCAAGAAAGGCCCTATAAAAGCCTTTAATATTAGTATGTCTAATTTTTTGAACAAATTTTTAGCACTAACTTCCTATACGATGAAAAAGGTCTTTTATTTGATACTCCCATAATTGACTTTGATCCTTGATTTCATTTTTTTCTGCAAAATCCTTAATAATTAGGATTGTTTGATTTGAAATCTCAGTCTTTTCAACTTTGAACTCGAAATACTCATTTTTTTCACTATGCAACCATCTGAAGCGAATAAATTTATCTTCTTCTTGGTCTAGGATTTCAGCCTTATCAGGTTCGCCTCCATTCCATGAAAAGCTGAATACATTTTCCCATTCATCTACTCTATCAGCAAACCACTCTTGTAATCCTGATGCTGTTGAAAGGAATTCAAATAATATACCTGGTGAACATCTCACTGGAAACTCTAAAGTAAATAATTGTTTCTTACTCATATAATAATCGATAACCTCTTTTTAATTAGCTCGTTAGGTGCAATAATAATAATTAAAGACTAGCTTCCAAGTATTTTTCAATATTTATTAGTTAACAAACTGATAATATGTATTTAGAATTGAATCTAATAACCTATAAGTAATTGATAATCATTAACTTAAATAAGTTACGAACTTCAAAAATTTTTATCAATACCCTGACTTATCTTTACACCCCTTAATGATGAAATATGTTTAATAGCCTAAGTGAAAAATTAGAATCAGCATTTAAGCACCTGAAAGGTCAGGCGCGTATCAATGAATTGAATGTTGCTAATACCTTAAAAGACATCAGAAAAGCGTTACTAGATGCCGATGTAAATTTTAAGATAGCAAAGGAGTTTACAGATAGTATAAAGGAAAAAGCAATTGGCGAGAAAGTAATTAATGCTATAAGCCCGGGTCAATTAATGGTAAAAATTGTGCAGGATGAATTAACTGCCTTAATGGGATCGGAAGCAACTCCTTTAAGTTTAACAGGAAATCCAACTATCATTTTAGTAGCAGGTTTACAAGGATCTGGTAAGACTACTTTTTCGGGCAAATTAGCGAATTATTTAAAAGCTCAAAAAAAGTCTCCTTTATTAGTTGCCGCTGATATTTATCGTCCTGCTGCGATGGATCAATTAACTGTTTTAGCAGAACAAATTGGGGTGGATGTTTTTGTTGAAAGAGAAAATAAAGATGCCGTTTCCATTGCGCAAAATGCAATTGCTTATGCAAAACAAAATAATAAAAATGTTATCATTATAGATACCGCTGGTCGTTTAGCAGTTGACGAAGTAATGATGACTGAGGTTGCAAATATTAAATCTGCCATTCATCCACAGGAAATTTTATTTGTGGTGGATTCAATGACAGGACAAGATGCAGTCAATACAGCAAAGGCTTTCAACGATCGATTGAATTTTACGGGTGTTGTTTTAACAAAGTTGGATGGAGATACTCGAGGTGGTGCGGCGTTAAGTATTAAGTACACTGTGAACAAGCCCATTAAGTTTATGAGCAGTGGCGAGAAAATGGACACCTTGGATGTTTTTTATCCTGAACGTATGGCCCAAAGAATTTTGGGAATGGGTGATATTACTTCATTAGTTGAAAAAGCCCAAGCACAATATGATGAAGAAGCTGCCAAAAAATTAGAGAAAAAAATTCGCAAGAATCAATTTGATTTTGAAGATTTTTTAACCCAAATTCAGCAAATCAAAAAAATGGGTAATTTGAAAGATTTGATGGGTATGATACCTGGTATGGGGAAGAGTTTGAAAGATGTAGATATTAAAGACGATGCCTTTAAAGGAGTGGAAGCAATTATTCAATCGATGACTTTAATGGAAAGAAGAAATCCTGATTTATTGACCCCAAGTCGTAAGCAAAGAATTGCGAGTGGATCCGGAAAAGAGATTGCTGAAATCAATGCTTTCATGAAACAGTTTGATCAAATGAAGCAAATGATGAAAATGATGAATGGTCCAATGGGTTCAGCCATGATGAGTAAAATGCCGGGTATGAGAAAGTAGGTGGGATATAATTAACGTAATTCATTGATTTTCATTGCATTTTTTGTTCATTTAGATAAATAATTTACATATAAGCTTGGATTTTTTGGGTGAATTCATCCCTTTCTATTATCTTCGCGCCTCAACCTTATTTGTTAACGCCTATAAATTTCTATTTAAAATGGCAGTAAAGATCAGACTACAGCGTCATGGTAGTAAAAAAAGACCATTCTACTTCATAGTAGTGGCCGACGGACGCGCACCAAGAGATGGTAAATTCATCCAAAAAATTGGTACTTACAATCCTTTAACAGTTCCTGCAACAATCGAATTAGATCGTCAAAAAGCGTTAGAGTGGTTAAACAAAGGTGCTCAACCTACAGACACCGTTCACAGGATTTTATCGTTCAAAGGTGTACTTTATTTGAAACACTTATTACGTGGTGTTAAATTAGGCTTATTTGATGATGCAACAGCAATGGCTAAGTTCCAAACTTGGTATGCTGAGCATGAATCACAAGTAGCTTCTAAAAACGATGCGCACAAAAAAGCACAAGCTGCTAAAAAAGTGTACGTACCTGTTGTAAAGAAAGTTGCTGAGCCAGTAGCGGAAGAAGTAGTTGCGAACGCAACTGATGCAGTGGAAGAAACTGCTGCTCCAGAAGCACCAGCTGCTGAAGCGGCTGCTGAGGCAACTCCAGCTGCTGAATAAGAGGTTGCGAAAGCAAGCGATGCACGAGTTGCAGTAATTGCAACTGATAACTGAAAAAAAAGTTTAAACATAGCTTTAAAAGCCCCGGTTTCCTTTTGGAAGCTGGGGTTTTTTATGGAGCCTATTTCTTATTAAATGCTTTAAATTTGCGCATGAGTGAGTATATCCATATTGGAAAATTAGTAGCACCACATGGTGTTGCTGGTGCAGTGATATTAGAACATGCATTGGGTCAACCCATTCACTTTAAAGGAGTGGAAGCATTATTTGTAGAACAAAAAGCAGGAAGTTTTATTCCTTATTTTATTGAGTCGGCTAGTGCTAAAACCGACACCATTACCCACTTGCAAATCGAAGGCGTAAAAACTAGAGAGGCAGCCAATTTTTTAACAAGTAAAAAAGTTTGGTTACCGCAAGCAGACTTTCAAAAACTAGTTGAAAAAAATTCACCATTAGCATTACTTGGTTATATGGTGCAAGAAGCAGGAAAAAATATTGGTGTAATACAAGAAGTAATCGAACAACCTCACCAATTAATGGTGACCATATTATATAATGGACAGGAAGCTTATATCCCTTTACATGAGGAAAGCTTAAAAGGGGTAAGCCACACAAAAAAAATTGTGCAGGTTGAATTACCTGATGGGTTATTAGATTTATATGCAGATGAAGGGAAATAGTTTCATGCTGCCTTACATTTCAATTTTAAGTCCAAAAAATGCTCTTATAAAGATTCTTTAAAAAAAGATAAATAAAAGTCTACTAAATTAGTAGGAAATATGTATCTTTGTATTCTCGTTCTATAAATGAGCATTTAATCAAAGTATAAATTATTAGTTATGAGTTTAAGATTAGGGGATATTGCACCAGACTTTAAAGCAAAAACAAGTATAGGAGACATTAGCTTTCATGAATATTTAGGAGATAGCTGGGGTATTTTATTTTCACATCCTGCTGACTTTACGCCCGTTTGTACTACTGAGTTAGGACGCACTGCTGCATTACAAGAAGAATTTGCAAAACGAAATGTAAAAGTACTGGCGTTAAGTGTTGATGGTGTTGAAAGTCATAAAAGTTGGATTAAGGATATTGATGAAACACAGCATGTTCATGTTGGTTTTCCAATTATTGCCGATGAAGATCTTGCTGTTGCGAATGCTTATGATATGATTCATCCAAATGCATCTGAAACTTTTACGGTTCGTTCTTTATTTATAATTGGACCCGATAAAAAAATTAAATTAACAATTACCTATCCAGCTTCAACGGGAAGAAATTTTGTAGAGGTATTAAGGGTCATTGATTCTTTACAATTGACAGCTAATTACAGCGTGGCAACACCTGCTAATTGGGTGGAGGGTGAAGATGTAATTGTGGTACCAGCTGTTAAAACAGAGGACGCATTAGTAAAGTTTCCTAAAGGGTTAAATATTGTAAAACCATACTTACGATATACCCCACAACCAAACAAATAAAATACACTCCATTAAAGCGGAGGGGGATTTTTTGTATATTTAAATTCTTAACTAATAAATAAAAAATATGCAACGCTTTTTATTAACGATGATTTTGGGATTAAGTTTGATTTCAACTTTTGCTCAAAAAACATATTTGCATTGTGGTCAACTAATTGATGTTAAACAATTGCAGGTATTAAAAGAAAAAACAATTGTCATTGAAGGCAACAAAATAATTGACATCCTTGATGGATATGCCAAGGCAGGTGCGAATGATAAAACCATTGATTTAAAATCAAGCACGGTGATGCCCGGTTTAATGGATATGCATGTTCATATTGAAGGTGACCCTAGCCCAAGTCATTACCTTGATGAGTTTACAATGAACACTTCCGATTATGCATTTTCGTCTATACCCATAGCACAAACTACATTGATGTCAGGTTTTACATCGGTTCGTGATTTAGGTGGATCTGGTGCAAATATTTCATTAAGAAAAGCAATTCAAAAAGGTACCGTTATTGGCCCAAGACTTTATACTGCAGGGAAAGCAATTGCTACAACTGGTGGACACGCTGATCCAACAAATGGTTATAGAGAAGACTTAATGGGTGATCCAGGACCTAAAGAAGGTGTTGTGAATGGAGTTGAAGATGCCTATAAAGCTGTAAGACAAAGATATAAAGAAGGAAGTGATGTGATTAAAATTACAGCAAGTGGAGGTGTTTTAAGCATGGCAGCAAGTGGTGAGAATCCGCAGTTTACCATTGAGGAAGTAAAAGCAATTACTTCAGCTGCTAAGGACTATGGCTTTAAAGTGGCTGCACATTGTCATGGAGTGGAAGCAATGAGACGAGCAATTATTGGCGGTGTAAATTCAATTGAACACGGTACTTTGATGGATGAGTCTATTTTTCCTTTAATGAAACAATATGGCACTTATTTAGTACCAACTATTATTGCTGGAAAATCGGCTTCCGATTCAGCAAAAATGCCTGGTTATTATCCTCCAGTAGTTGCTAAAAAAGCTTTAGAAATCGGACCTAAAATACAAAACACTTTTGCTAAAGCATATAAGGCTGGGGTTAAGATTGCATTTGGAACTGATGCAGGTGTTTTCAAACATGGTAAAAATTGGAAGGAGTTTGTGTATATGACCGAAGCGGGTATGCCAATGATTGAAGCCATTCAAGCTGCAACTTGGAATGCTGCTGACCTTATGGGCACACAAGCTATTTTAGGTAGCATTGAGAAAAATAAGTTAGCTGATATTATCGCAGTGGATGGTGACCCTATTACAAATGTTGAAGTAATGGGTAAAGTAAACTTCGTTATGAAGGATGGGGTAGTTTATAAATCTAAATTATAAATATTAGGTAAGCAGTATTTTTTATGAAACTGCATTCCACTTATCCAACTGCTTTAAAGTAGCAGATAAATCTTTAGGCAAAGGGGCTTCCAAAAGGAGCTCCTTTCCTTTATATTCAAATTGAACACTTGCAGCATGCAAGGCTTGTCTTGACATTAAAGGTCGTTCCTCTTCTTCGGTTTTCGCCAATTTAAAATTCTTTTTTTTAATATTGGATAGCTTTAATTTTTCTGCATCCCCATACAACTCGTCTGATACAATGGGATGTCCAATATGTTTTGCATGAACCCTAATTTGATGTGTACGTCCAGTATGAATTTGAAAACTCACCCAAGCATATTGCTTAAAATATTTCACCACTTCATAGGAGGTCTTTGATTCTTTTCCTTTTGCATGTATCATCATATAACCCTTGCGAATAGGGTGCTCCATCATGCACTCCTCAATTACGCCCTCCTGCGGAGGACGTCCATTAACTAATCCAAAGTATTTTTTAATAATGGTTCGCCCTTCAAATAGTTCACTCAGCTGTTTATGTGCTTCTGCATTTTTTGCAAAAATGATCAAGCCACTTGTTTGTTGATCCAAACGGTGTACCGTAAAAATATTTCCAAACTTTTCTTGTAATAAAGATTTTAAAGATGACTCTTTTCCAAATCTATCAGGGATGCTTAATAAACCTGCTGGCTTATTAAGTACAATCATATCATCGTCTTCAAAAAGTATATCTAACATCCTAAAAATAGTTAATGAAATAAATTTTAGTGCGCGTAATTGATGGAGATTATTTAGAGGCGCTACGCGTAAATGATTTATTTAAAAATTTAAGTAAACGAACTTCTTTTTCACTTAAAAAACGCCACTTGCCACGATCCACATTTTTCTTTGTAAGATTTGCAAACATGACCCTATCTAAATGTCTAACGTCGTATCCTAAATGTTCAAATATTCTTCTTACAATTCTGTTACGTCCACTGTGAATTTCAATACCAATGACATCCCTTTCTTTACCAACATAACTTACTGCATCCGCTGCAATAAATCCATCCTCTAATGTGACACCTGCAGCAATCGCTTCCATGTCAGCTTTTGTGACAGGCTTATCCAAGGTCACCTCGTATATTTTTTTAATCTCGTAGGAAGGGTGCGTTAATTTTTGTGCTAAGTCACCGTCATTGGTTAAAACTAATACCCCGGTGGTATTGCGGTCCAAACGTCCTACAGGAAACATTCTTTGCGTAGTAGCGTTTTTAATAATATCTAATACTGTTTTGCGTCCTTCCGGATCATTCGCAGTACATATGTAATCCTTAGGTTTATTTAATAAAATATAAACAGGGGTAACTTGTAGTTTTAATACTTTACCTTTTAATCGGATAACGTCTTTGTATTGTACTTTATATCCAGGCTCTAAAACGGTATCTCCATTTACTGTAACATGTCCACTTTTTACAAGTTCTGCAGCTTCACGTCTACCACATGTTCCGGCATGCGCAATAAACTTATTTAAAGGCATTTGTTCATGCGGTATATCCTCACTGGCATTCACTTTACCAATTCCAGCAGTTCGTTTTGCGTCGGCTTTATCCATAGATGCAGGCGTTCTTTTTGAAGCAGCTAAACGTGGCGAACCAATACCAGCACCTCTTTTGATTTCACCATATTTTGCGGGTCTATCATCCTCCATATTTTTAGGCGCCGATTTTGCTCTTAAAGGGATTGAATATTTTGGAGGACCTGTTACAATATCTTTTTTAGCATAGCCGCCTTTTTTATTGTTGCCTACAGGTGCTACAATAATACCTTTTGCAATGTCTTTTTTTCGTTGACGTGCAGCTTCGCCCGCAGCTCTCGAATCGGCTTTTGCTTTTTTCTTTTCTTGCCTATATTCTTCTTTAACAGCACTGCCTTTTTTCTTGTTTGCAAATTTGTCAAAGTTGTCTGATCTTTTATTCTTCATGTACCTTTTATTTTAGGAAGCAATTTGCTTATCCTTTATTAGCCAATTGACCGCAAGCAGCATCAATGTCCTTTCCTCTGCTACGTCTTACTCTTACATTAACACGATTTTTTTGTAAAATTTCAACAAATCGCTCAAATCCATCTTCATCAGGTTTGTCAAATCCAAAATTGTCAACTGTATTGTATTCAATTACATTAATTAAATCAGCGGGAACCTGACGATAAATTTTAGTTAATTCCTCGGCGTCTTTTTCTGAATCATTAAAATCTTTAAATAAAATATATTCAAATGAAATTTCAGTACCCGTTTTTTTATAAAAATAATTTAATGCTTCAACTAATGATTTGATATTATTACTTTCATTGATTGGCATTACCTCATTTCGCTTTTTATCATTAGGTGCATGTAAGGAAATGGCTAATTTAAACTTAACACCATCATCCCCTAATTGTCTAATTTGTTTTACCAAACCTGCTGTCGATACAGTGATACGTTTAGGACTCATTCCAAGTCCATCAGGCGATGTTATTTTTTCAATAGCTTTTAAAACATTGTGGTAATTCATCAAAGGCTCACCCATACCCATGAATACAATATTACTTAAGTGCTTTTCATGAGCTGCCTCACTTTGTTGATTGATATAAACTACTTGATCATATATTTCATCAAAGTTTAAATTACGTTTACGATCCATTGTACCTGTTGCACAAAACTTGCAACTTAAGCTACATCCAATTTGAGAGGATACACAAGCTGTTTTTCGTTCACTAGTTGGGATTAATACCCCTTCAATCATATGATCATCAAAAGTGCGGAAACGAGTTTTTAAGGTACCATCTTCGCTTTGTTGGGTGGTGTCAATTTGCAAAGCGGGAAAGGTAAAATGTTCCACTAATTGTTTTCGCAAATCCTTGCTTAAATCGGTCATCTCATCAAAGCTATGGGCGTGTTTTTGCCATAGCCAATCCACAATTTGTTTTACCCTGAAAGGTCTTTCGCCGATATTAGCTATAAAGCGTTCAATTTCAGACACTTCCACGTGCCTTATATTTGGTCTAGTCTTCTCCATAATGCAAAGATACTTTATACATTTTGATAACAATTTATTCTTTTTGTGGGGTCAAAAAATGCATTAAATTTAGCATCTCAAAAAAATAATATGAAAAAATTAAGTTTAATGTTAGTTGTAATGTTAGGAATTATGACAGCGGTGAATGCACAAACAAGTCCATTGAAGGATTATTTAGGAAAATATGTTTTTGCGGCAGGTAGTCCACTTGCTGAGGCTATGGTTGAGGTAGAGGATACTACTTTAAAAGTTTCAACTGCAATGGGTAGTTTTATGTTAGATAAGAAAGGTGTTGATACTTTTTACTTAGCTGCTTATGATGCTTTAGTCATTTTTAAACGTAAAAGTACGAATGAAGTTGAATCAGTATCTATTGCTGTTCAAGGAATGGAGTTAGTTGGTACAAAAGAAGGAGCTGCATCCTTGGTAGGAAATAAGGAAGAATTTCAATCTGAAATTTTAACTGAAAAATATATTTACTAATAATTAAAAGGAGTAGTTCGGTAAGTCTTTAAATGCAACATTCGTTTGGTTACCCGTTGCTAAATTTTTAACGCTACAGGTTTCATTACTTACTTCATCAGTTCCAATGATTACAATATTTGGAATTCCTTTTTTCTCAGCATATTTAAATTGCTTGTCAAATTTGCTCTTCTCAGGGTAAATTTCACAAGCAATTTTTTTGGCGCGTAATAACATCATTTGTTGATAGGCAACTTTTGCTTCGGCTTCCCCTAAATTAAAAAATAAAACTTGTGTTGTTTGATCAATACTTGCAGGGAAAAGATTTTTTTCTTCTAATACATCATAAATTCTATCCACTCCAAAGCTAATGCCAACGCCAGGTATATTCGGTACGCCAAACAAACTTGTCAAGTCATTGTAACGTCCACCACCGCCAATGCTGCCCATTTGCGCATCTAATGCCTTTACTTCAAATATAAGTCCTGTATAATAATTTAATCCTCTTGCTAAAGTAAAGTCAGCAACCAAATGTTTGTCCATTCCTGTTGACTTGTGATAGGATAATACATAGTTTAATTCCTCGATTCCCTTTTTTCCATTTTCATTTTCACCAAGTAAAGTAGCGAGTTGTGATAATTTTTCATCATTCGATCCACTAATATGTAAGTACTGTTCCACTAAATTTTGTTGTGATGCAGTAAAGCCTTTTGTGTTTAATTCTTCTTTTACTTTTTCCCATCCAATTTTATCTAGCTTATCAATGGCTACTGTCAAATCAATTAATTTTTCTTCCCCACCACAATGTTGCGCCAATCCCAATAAAATTTGTCTATTGTTAATTTTAATTTCAACGGGTAACTGTAATTTTTCAAAAGCTGTCACATAAATCGCAATTAAATCAACTTCATTTAATAAACTTTCACTTCCAACAATATCGGCATCACATTGATAAAATTCGCGGTATCTTCCTTTTTGTGGTCTGTCAGCTCGCCATACTGGTTGAATTTGATAACGTTTAAAAGGGAAGGTAAGTTGGCCATGATTCATGGCAACATACCTTGCAAATGGAATGGTTAAATCATAACGTAATGCACGTTCTGTAATGGCATTTGTATTTTTACCTGCTAAAACTTTTTCAAAACCTTCTTCAATTTGAGTTCGTTTTTGCGGATTATCAAGCCCGTTATTTAGTATCTTAAAAATGAGCTTATCCCCTTCCTCTCCATATTTACCCATGAGCGTGTCAAGGTTCTCCATGGACGGTGTTTCCAGTGGTTGAAAGCCATATAATTCAAAAACTGAACGAATTGTTTGGAATATATATTGACGTTTTTGTACAGTTACTGCATTAAAATCACGTGTGCCCTGGGGTAAAGAAGGTTTGCTCATGCTATCGAATTTGACCGTAAAGATAAATTTTTAAATTCATCCTATATAATTGTTTAATTTGCCACTAAAATATATATCTACTATGTCTGAAATGAACCCTGGCAGAGAGCGATCCGAGAAAACATATCGAATTTTTAGAAGTATTTATGATTTTACGATGGCAGCCTTGATTTTAGGATGTGGGTTTGTTATGTTTTTTGCTAAATATATTCACTTAGACCAGGTGATTAATTTGGACAATGAATGGCGCATCATTTTTGGTTGTATGTGCCTTTTATATGGGGGATTTAGATTGTATAGAGGTTTTCAAAAAGATTATTAATTCGCCCCAATTTTCAAATCATTTTTTAATCATCGTAACATGAGAAAAGGCTTTTTTATTTTTGTTGTAATATGTTTACTAAGTGCTTGTCAAGGCAAACAAAATGTTTCCAATGACACAACTTCATCTGGCACGATACATGTTTCAGCTGAAGAAATTTTTAAACCTGTTTTAGACGAGCAAATAAAAGTATTTAAATCAAGTTATCCAGATGCAAACATATTAATTGAGTATAAGTCCGAAATTGAATGTTTAAAGGACTTTCAATCAGATAGCACTAGAATGATTTTTATAACAAGGGGATTAACTATGCAGGAGGAGGGGGCGTATAAAAACCAGCTGTCTTTCACACCAACTTTTGGCATACTAGCTTATGACGCGGTGGCTATTTTAATCCATAAAAATTCAATGGATTCACTTTATTCCTTAAAAGAACTACGTGAAATTTTAGTGGGTGAAAATCCTAAACAAGTAGTGATGGATGGTAGCCACTTAACAGGGGTAGTGCGATTTTTGAAAGACAGTTTAACAAAGGAAAAGCCATTTGGGAAAAATGTACTGTCTACCGATGGAAGTAATGCAGTCATTGAATATATTAAAACACATCCTGATGCGATTGGCTTTGTAGCCTTGAATTGGATTGGAGATAAGTATAACCTAGATCAAATTGCAGCAAGAAAACAGGTAAAAACTGCTTTATTGGAATGTACCTTATGCGCTGAAAAGGGCCTATACGCTCAACCTTCGCAGTCCACCATTGGCAAGGGGGAATATTCCATGTCCCTTCCACTATATTATATACTGAAAGAAAATGCCCCTGGATTAGGTTCAGGTTTATTAAATTTTATGAGTCTTGAGAGAGGGCAGTTAATATTTAGAAGGTCATTTTTAGTGCCAGGTAAGATGAGCTTTCAAAAACGTAACAGTTTCATAAAATAAAACTTAACTCAATACTAACAGATTTTAGTAATTTTTGCAAAAATTAAAAGCTAATTCTTGCAAAAAAATTAATATTTTTAGAGTCCTTAAATAACTAAGTAGTTGAATAGGAATGAATTTGTTTTAAAAAAGTAAAAAACAGAAATGATGAAAAAATTGGTTTTATTAATGATGAGTGTTGCCTTCGTTGCAAGTGGATTAAAAGCACAAGTTGCCCCATCTCCATTAGCTGAAGGTATGAAGTTGTTGAATTATGAAAAAAACAAGTCGGCGCTTGATTTTTTCAAAAGTGCATTGGATAAAAATCCAAATGACCCTGAAACAACTTTTTGGTATGGTCAAGCTTTACTTGCTCAAAACTACAATGGTGTTCCAACTGCTGACTATATACAAAAAACAAAAACCCTTTACCAACAAGCGTTACAAGCAAAAGGTAATGATGCTTGGTTATTAGTTGGAATGGCGCATATTCAGTCATTAGAAGGAGCAGATGCCGCTTTGGTAAAAAATAATTTAGAGTTAGCTATCACAACCTCAAAGGTTGAAAAAGGCAGGAACAAAGGAAAAAATAATGCAGATATCATCAATGCAATTGGTCGTGTCTATGCAGAACTTCCAATGAATATTGGAGATCATCGTTTTGCAATTGATAAACTTAAAGAAGTTGTTTCTAGCTATGAAGAAGCAACCATCAGCCCAAATTTGTTTTTAAACTTAGGTATTAATTATTTGAAATTAGGTGGAGAAAATGGAGGTGAGGCAGTAAGTGCATTTACTAAAGCAATTGACCGTGATGCGAAAAATGCTTATGCTTATTATAGAATTGGTAAAGTCTATCAAAGTCAAAGCAACAAGGAAGTTTTTGAAGAAAATTATGATAAAGCCGTTGCGATTGATCCTACCATTTCTCCAGTATATGTTTCACTTTACACTTTTTACGCTTCTATTGATACGACAAAAGCTAGAAAAAATTTAGATCTATTCATACAATATGCTGACAAGGACCCTGCTTTTGATTACTTATATGCTGACTATTTATTCCAAGTAGGACAATATGATGCTTCCTTAGCAAAAGCAAAGAGTCTTGAAGCCGCTATCGGCGTTGAAACCTACCCAAGAATTGCCGTTTTATTGGCATATAACTATGACCGTAAAGGCGACTCTGTTTCAGCCAAAAAATACATTGAGCAGTTCATTAATAACAACCCTTCTGACAAAATTTTACCTAATGACTATGTATTAGCAGTAAAAGTGATGTCTAAGTTTTCTGGAAATGAAGCAGCGGTAGCCGCTCTTTTAGAAAAAGCAATTGCATCAGAACCAAATAATAAAGCAAATGCTCAAAAATTATATAAGTTAGGGTATGAAATGTTCGAAAAAGCTAATATGTATTCAGATGCTGCTAAATGGTATGCTAAATACGCTGCTGTTAGAGGCGTAAAAGACGAAACATACTATTATAAAACGGCTAGCATTGCTGTAAATGCAAAGGACGGAGTTACTGCAGCTGCAACTGCAAAAGAATATATAACTGCATTCCCAGACCGTCAAAATGGCTACTTGTACAATGTAAAAGCTGCAAGATTATTAGATACTGCTAACAATTTGGGTATTTTATTCGAAGCCATAAACCTTCAAAACACCTTTTTAGTAAAAGATACTGAAAAAAATAAGCAAGCCTTGATTAATAACTACTACACTTTGATTGGTTATTATAATGAAACTAAAGCTTATGAAAACGCGGTTTTAATGTGTGATAAGGTATTGGAATTAGTACCTAATGACCCTACTACAACCCAGGCTAAGGCTCAATTTGCTAAAAATATTGAAATTCTTAAAAAAATGAGTGATGGAAAAGGAGCAAAATTAGCACCAGAAAAGCCAGCATCGGATTCTACTAAAACAAATCCAGCAATTCCTAAGAAAAATTAAGGTTTTTACCCCTTTTTTGGGAAACTATTCTACAGATTAAAAATTTTTAAAAAAACTCCTCTTTATGGGGAGTTTTTTAGTGCTAGGTGCTATCCTTTGTGTATTTTTGCGGCACCTAAATCAATTGTATGAATTTGATGCAATTATTATCCGTAACTGAAACAAATAATGCTGCTAATTACCTGCCAATTGCCTTACAACTAATGTTTGCTGGTGGCTTTGTGGCATTTATGATTCTTGTATCTAGTTTACTGGGTCCAAAACGTAAAACAGACGACAAATTAGCCACTTTTACCAGTGGTATATTGACACATGGTGATGCAAGGTCTCCAATGGCTATCAAGTATTTTTTGATTGCTATTTTATTTGTTTTATTTGATGTGGAAGTTATTTTCTTTTATCCTTATGCAGTTAACTTCAAAAGTTTAGGTTGGAGCGGGTTAGGCGAAGTGGTTTTATTTGTTGCATTTTTCTTGGTTGGCTTTATTTACATCATCAAGAAAGGAGCCCTTAAGTGGGAAGATTAAATTATAAAAATTAAAAGCGTTTTTTATGCGTCCAGTTAGATTTAACATACATCCAAAAGAAGCTGAAATTGCAGATGCAATTTCAATGGCACCAGCTCCAGATGGAATTGGTGGAGATGGCTTTTTTGCTACACAATTAAGTTCTGTAGTTGGATTGGCAAGAAAAAATTCATTATGGCCATTACCGTTTGCAACTTCATGTTGTGGTATTGAATTTATGGCCACGATGGCTTCGCATTATGATTTATCTCGTTTCGGTTCTGAGCGTGTTGGTTTTTCTCCACGTCAGTGTGATTTATTAATGGTGATGGGTACCATCGCAAAAAAAATGGCACCAGTTTTAAGACAGGTTTATTTACAAATGGCTGAGCCACGCTGGGTTATAGCAGTTGGAGCTTGTGCTTCAAGTGGTGGAATTTTTGATACATATAGTGTGTTACAAGGAATAGACCAAGTAATTCCAGTGGATGTTTATGTTCCAGGATGTCCTCCACGACCAGAAGCCATCATCGATGGGTTTATGAAAATACAAGACCTTGTTGGACAAGAAAGTATTCGTCGTCGTAACAGTGACCAATATAAAGATTTACTTAATAGCTATGGAATACAATAGTCAATTATCAATTTAATTATTCAAATAATATGGCTTTAAACAACGAAATAATTCAATCGCAATTGGAAGCAAAATTTGCGGATCAAGTAACTTCTTTTTCTACTGATGCTGGAATGCTTTCATTTGAATCACCAGCAGCACTTAATTTAAAAGTGATGCAATTTTTATACGATGAATTAGGCTTTACTTTTTTAACTGATTTGTGTGGTGTAAATTATCCAGATAATACGGGGGCTGAATTAGTGGTGGTTTATCACTTGCATAATTTTGTTGAAAACATTCGTTGTAGATATTCAGTTGGAGTTCCTATTCAACAGCCTGATGTGTTTACGGCTACAAAAATATTTGAAGCAGCGAATTGGATGGAACGTGAGACATTTGACTTTTTCGGAATCAATTTTGTAGGACATCCAAATTTAAAACGCATATTAAATGTGGACGAAATGGATTATTTCCCAATGAGAAAAGAATTCCCATTAGAGGATCAAACAAGAATTGATAAAGACGATGAAATGTTTGGAAGAGGATAATCAAAACAAAAAATTTAGAACAAGGCAACGCATAAAATATGGAAGCACAGCATAATATAGTATTACCAGAAGGTTCAATTGAAAAAAAGACCACAACTTTAAATTTTGGTCCCACTCACCCCGCAACACACGGTGTATTTCAAAATATCATGGAAATTGATGGAGAACGTGTTGTGTCAACTGAACAGACAGTGGGATTTATACATCGTGCCTTCGAAAAATTAGCGGAACGCCGAAATTTATATCAAATTACACCTATTACTGATCGCTTAAACTATTGTAGTAGTCCTATTAATAATATGGGTTGGCATATTGCTTGTGAGCGTTTTTTAAAAGTAGAAACACCAAAGCGTGTGGACTATTTACGTATCATTATCATGGAGCTTGCGCGTATATCGGATCATTTAATTTGTAACTCCATTGTGGGTGTGGATACAGGGGCTTATACTGGGTTTTTATATGTAATGCAATACAGAGAATTAATTTATGAAATATATGAAGAAGTATGCGGGTCCCGTCTTACTACTAATATTGGGCGTATTGGCGGTTTTGAAAGGAATTTCACAAATACAGCGTTTACGAAACTCGAGAAATTCTTAAATGAATATCCAAAGGTGTTGAAAGAATTTGAAAGTTTATTTACACGTAACAGAATTTTCATGGAGCGTACGCAGGGTACCGGAGGCATTAGTGCTGAGCGTGCCATGAATTATGGATTTACGGGTCCAAATTTACGCGCTACTGGTGTGGATTATGATGTACGTGTAGCCAATCCATATAGTAGTTATCAAGATCTTGATTTTACAGTACCAGTTGGAACTACGGGTGATAACTATGATCGTTTCTTAGTTCGAAATGCTGAGATGTGGCAAAGTATTTCCATTATAAGACAAGCCTACGAAAAAGTACAATCATTTAAAGGTGCAGATGCTGAAATTTTCCATGCAGATGTTCCTGAATATTATCTTCCTAAAAAAGAGGATGTTTATAATAACATGGAAGCTTTAATATGGCACTTTAAAATTATTATGGGTGAAGTGAATTTACCTAAGGGTCAAATTTATAGTCCAGTAGAAGGTGGAAACGGTGAGCTTGGTTTTTATTTAATCAGTGATGGTGGTCGTACTCCTTTCCGTTTGCACTTCCGTCGTCCTTGCTTCATTTATTATCAAGCCTACCCTGAATTAATTACTGGCGGCATGTTAAGTGACGCAGTCGTTACCATGAGTAGTTTGAATTTGATTGCTGGAGAGTTGGATGCATAGAGAAGTTGGTTTAAATGAATTAGAATTAATAAGCGTTTTGAAAAAAGAAAGTTTTATATATGGCTACTACTTTTAATGACACACAAATGACCGAGTTTAAACGCTTGGTGGCACGTTATCCCGAAGGAAAACAAAAAAGTGCACTGCTTCCTGCATTGCATTTAGCACAAGATAGTTTTGGTGGTTGGTTGTCAACAGAGACGATGGATTATGTGGCGAGTTTATTGCATATTGAGCCTATTGAGGTATATGAAGTGGCTACTTTTTATAGCATGTATAATTTAAAACCGGTGGGCAAATTTGTTTTTGAAGTTTGTCAAACAGGACCTTGTATGGTGAGTGGATCCGATAATATTATTGACTACATCAAAAAAACATTGGACATCAAACCAGGCGAAACAACAAAGGATGGAATGTTCACGTTGAAATTAGTAGAATGTTTAGGTGCTTGTGGATATGCACCTATGATGCAGGTAGGAAAAATTTATAAAGAACATTTAACTAAGGAGAAAGTGGATAGCATTATTGCAGCGTACCGAACAGAAGCTGCCAACAATTAATAAAGACCTACATTAAATATATTAAAATGGGCGTAAAATTATTATTAGATAAAGCAAATGTACCTGGCATACGAACTTATGAAGTGTATCGTCGTGAGGGTGGATACCGTGCGGTCGAAAAAGCTTTAAAGGAAATGACGACAGATGCCATTGTGGAAGAGGTTAAGAAAAGTGGATTAAGGGGAAGAGGTGGTGCTGGTTTTCCTACTGGTATGAAATGGAGTTTCATCGCAAAACCTGAAGGAGTGCCTCGTCACTTGGTATGTAATGCTGATGAGTCAGAGCCAGGAACTTTTAAGGACAGGTACTTAATGGAATTTTTACCACACTTATTAATTGAAGGTTTAATTGTTTCAAGTTACGCTTTAGGTTCAAATGAAACATACATATATATAAGAGGAGAGTATGCGTGGATCACGGATATTTTAGAAGAAGCGATTGAAGAAGCAAAAGCTGCTGGCTGGTTAGGAAAAAATATTTTAGGAACAGGATTTGATTGTAATATTCACGTGCAACGTGGAGGTGGAGCCTACATATGTGGAGAGGAAACTGCCTTGATTGAATCATTAGAAGGTAAAAGAGGTAATCCAAGAATTAAACCTCCTTTCCCAGCGATTCAAGGTTTATGGATGCGTCCAACAGTGGTGAACAATGTTGAAACTTTAGCAGCAGTTGTTCCTATTATTAATATGGGCGGTGAAGAGTATGCGAAAATTGGTGTTGGAAAATCAACTGGTACAAAATTAATTTCAGCATGTGGTAATATTAATAAACCAGGTGTATATGAAATTGACATGACTATCACCGTTGAAGAGTTTATTTATAGTGATGAATATTGTGGAGGAATAAAGGATGGTAAAAAATTAAAGGCCTGTATTCCCGGTGGATCATCTGTGCCAATTTTACCTGCCAACTTATTATTAACTACTGCAAAAGGGGAACCACGTTACATGAACTATGAAAGTTTAAGTGATGGTGGTTTTGCAACAGGATCTATGTTGGGTTCTGGTGGTTTTATTGTTTTAGACGAGGATCAATGTATTGTAAAAAATACCTACACTTTAGCAAGATTCTATCGACATGAAAGTTGTGGTCAATGTTCACCATGTCGTGAAGGAACGGGCTGGATGGAAAAGATTTTACAAAAAATCGAAACAGGAAAAGGGGAAATGAGCGACATTGATTTACTATGGGATATTCAAAGAAAAATTGAGGGTAATACTATTTGTCCATTAGGCGATGCGGCTTCATGGCCAGTTGCTGCAGCGATTCGTCATTTCCGTGATGAGTTCGAATGGCATGTAAAAAATCCTGAATTATCACAAACAAGCAATTTTGGTTTACAACACTATGCAGATCCAATTCATGTACCTGCATAACATAGAATTATAAACTATGAGCGAACAAACATTATTTAAAGTAACCGTTGACGGCATCACCATTGAGGTGCCAGCAGGTACTACCATTTTACAAGCTGCTCGTCAAATTGGTGGTGAGGTAGCACCTCCTGCAATGTGTTATTATAGCAAATTAAAAGGAAGTGGTGGTAAGTGCCGCACCTGTTTAGTGGAAGTGTCAAAGGGTTCTGAAAAGGATCCAAGACCTATGCCAAAATTAGTAGCGTCTTGTCGTACCACTGTGATGGATGGTATGGAAGTAAAAAATATTACCAGTGAAAAAGTAGTGGATGCACGCGCGGGTGTGGTAGAATTTTTATTATTGAATCACCCATTAGATTGTCCTATTTGTGATCAAGCAGGTGAGTGTCATTTGCAAGATTTAAGTTTTGATCATGGCAAATCAAAAACAAGATTTGAATTCCAAAAAAGAACTTTCAAAAAACATGACTTAGGTGAAAATATTCAATTGCATATGACGCGTTGTATATTATGTTACCGTTGTGTGTTTACGGCCGATCAATTAACTAATAAACGCGTACATGGAATTTTAGACAGAGGTGATCATGCTGAAATTGCAACACATATTGAAAAGAGTTTGGATAATGAATTTATAGGCAACGTTATTGACGTTTGTCCAGTAGGTGCGTTGACTGATAAAACATTCAGATTTAAAAATCGTGTGTGGTTTTTAAAACCAATGGATGCACACCGTGATTGTCCAACTTGTTCTGGTCGTGTAACCTTATGGAATAGAGGAGATGAAGTGTATCGTGTAACTGCACGTAAGGACGAATGGGGAGAAATTGAAGATACCCCAGAAGGCAATCCAGGATGGATTTGTAATACTTGTCGTTTTGATAAAAAAGAGGCAACGGATTGGGTGATTGAAGGACCACGTGCTATAAGTCGTGCCTCTGTTATATCTCAAGGACATTACGAAGGTAATGTTGGAACAACCCTACCAACTGAAACATTTAAAGCGGTAAATGGCGGAAGAACCCCACATTTATTAATGGATATTCATGACGAGAGTGAAGTGAATCAACCTAATATTCATTTAGGTCAAATCAACGGAGCTTCTCACGGGAATACCTTTAACAATAAAACAGAGAACGCTTAACCGCACAACAAATATTTATAATAAATTATTTATAGCATGACAATTCTTGCACTTGACCTAGGCTTTATTATTGAGAAATTGATTATGATTGCCATTGTTGTTTTCGCTAGCTTGGGCATTGCCTTATATACCACCTTTGGTGAACGTAAAGTTGCTGCTATTTTGCAAGACCGTCCAGGTCCAAGCCGAGCTGGTCCATTTGGTTTATTGCAACCATTAGCGGATGGTTTGAAACTCATCATGAAAGAGGAAATTATTCCAAATGCTGCTAGCAAATGGCTTTTTATTTTAGGCCCAGGTTTAGCGATGACGGCGAGTTTAATGACTTGTGCGGTGATTCCTTGGGGAAGTGCTATGGACATATTTGGTCGTCATGTAGCATTACAAATTGCGGATGTTAACATAGGTATTTTATACGTTTTCGCTGTTGTAAGTATGGGTGTTTATGGAATTATGATTGGAGGATGGGCTTCCAATAATAAATTTTCTTTGATGTCAGCGCTTCGTGCTGCTTCGCAAGCCATTAGCTATGAATTAGCGATGGGTTTAGCATTGATTGCCTTATTAATGACAACAGGATCATTAAGTTTAAAAACAATTGTAGAACAACAAGTACAAGGTAATTGGTGGAATGTAGTTTATCAGCCACTTGGATTTTTAATTTTCTTCATTACTGCCATGGCAGAATGTAACAGAACTCCATTTGACTTACCTGAAGCAGAGAATGAATTGAACTTTGGATACCACCAGGAATATTCATCCATGAAATTAGGCTTCTACTTATTTGCGGAATACATCAACATGATTATGAGTAGTGCGATTATGGCTTCCATGTATTTTGGTGGTTATGATTTGCCTTTCTTTAACGAAGCAAGTGTGGCACCAAATATTGCAGCCTTGATCGGAGTTGGTACTTTATTAATCAAGATTGTGTTATTTATATTCTTATTTATGTGGATTCGTTGGACAATCCCTCGTTTCAGATACGATCAATTAATGGGATTAGGTTGGAAGACTTTAATTCCATTGGCATTATTCAACATGCTTTTAACAGGAGCAGTTATTCTAGCTAAATTATAATATTCAAAATATTTTTTTTATACCATGCAAGCATTAACCAACAAAGCACAAGCAGTAAACCGAAAACCAATGACGTTTTTGGAGCGCTTGTATTTGATTAATATTATCAAGGGCATGATGATTACGTTTAGTCACATGTTTAAAAAGCAACCCACTATTCGTTATCCCGAAGAGAAGCGCGAGTTTAGTCCTGTATTCAGGGGCTTACATGTTTTAAACCGCGACGAGGAAGGGCGTGAGCGATGCACTGCATGTGGATTGTGTGCAGTAGCTTGTCCTGCTGAGGCCATTACTATGGAGGCAGCGGAAAGAGTGGAAGGAGAAGAAGGCTTATATAGAGAGGAAAAATATGCAGCAAAATATGAAATTAACATGCTTCGTTGTATTTTCTGTGGATTATGCGAGGATGCATGTCCTAAGGATGCTATTTATTTAAGTGAAACTTTTGCACCCGCAAATTTTACACGTAAGGGATTTATTTATGGTAAACCAGATTTATTAATTCCGAACCCATTAACAGAAGCAAGTGCTTTTGCTGAGGCTAAAGGAGTAGAAGCTTAATTAATTATGAGTATTATAGAAATTTTATTTTTTGCATTATCTGCCTTTGCAGTAGTAAGTGCAATTATGGTATTAATTAGTAAGAACCCCATTCATAGTGTATTGTGGTTAATTTTAGTATTTTTCGCCATTTCAGGTCATTATATTTTACTGAATGCTCAATTCTTGGCCATCGTCAATATTATCGTTTATGCAGGAGCTATTATGGTTTTATTTTTATTTGTGATTATGTTGATGAATGTTAAAAATGACAATGAGCCTCAAAAAAAATTGATCATTAAATTTATTGGAGTATTATCAGGAGGTAGTTTACTTACGTTATTAGTTGCATTGGTAAAACAAACAACTCAATTAGAGGGTAAGCAAGTGATGATGAAGGAAGGCACCATCGGATTAATTAATCCATTAGGGAATGCTTTGTTTACCGATTACGTAATGCCTTTTGAAATAAGTAGTGTGTTGTTTTTAAGCGCCATGGTGGGTGCCGTAATCATCGGAAAAAAATAACCATAAAAATTAAATAAAAATTACTCATAAAAAATATTCGGTATGCCAATTCAATATTATATTTTCTTTTGTTTGACCCTATTTAGCATTGGTGTTATTGGGGTATTAACACGTCGCAATGCCATCATTGTTTTTATGTGCATTGAATTAATGTTGAATGCTGTAAACTTATTATTGGTCGCTTTTTCAAAAATGCATCATGGTGCAGCTTTACAATTATCGCCAACGAGTACTGCAGGAATTGACGCACAAATTTTTGTGTTTTTTATTATGGTAGTAGCTGCAGCCGAGGTAAGTGTAGGGTTAGCAATCATCGTAATGATGTATAGAAATACACATTCTACAGATATCAATTTCTTAAACAGATTAAAGAACTAATTCATTTCGCATGAAACTAATAATAGGATTTATAGTACTATGGCCCCTCATTGGATTTTTATTCAATGGATTGGGTCGTCATATTTGGAGTAAAAAGGTAATAGCTTATAAGGCTACTGGTTATATTGTAGCATCATTTATATTTAGCATTCTTGCCTTTTTAAATGTACAATCTAGTGGCGCTGTCACGGTTCATTATTTTGATTTTATCAATACGACTAGTTTTAAAATTCCTTTTGATTTAAGAGTAGACGCTTTATCAAGTTTATTTTTATTGGTGATTACGGGTGTTGGATCCTTGATTCATTTGTATTCAACTGCCTATATGCAAGAGGAAGCATCACACCATTATGCACGCTACTTCGCTTATTTAAATTTGTTTGTATTTAGCATGTTGCTTTTAGTATTGGGTGACAACTACGTGATCATGTTTATTGGATGGGAAGGTGTTGGATTATGTTCTTATTTATTAATTGGATATTGGTTTACCAATGCAACCTATAATTATGCTGCTAAGAAAGCCTTTATCATGAACCGTATTGGTGATCTAGGTTTTTTATTAGCCATATTCTGGTTAATCGTAAAATTAGGATCAGTAAGCTATGGTACAGTTTTAACAGCAGAGAGTCTTGCTAAATTATCTACTACTGATATCACTGCTATCACCTTATTGTTATTTGTAGGTGCCATGGGAAAGAGTGCACAAATTCCTTTATATACCTGGCTTCCTGATGCGATGGCGGGCCCAACTCCAGTGTCTGCTTTAATTCACGCTGCTACCATGGTAACGGCAGGTATTTATATGATTACCCGCTCTAATATTTTATTTAGTGCGAGTGAATTTACACAACATGTTATTGCGATTATAGGTATTAGTACTGCTTTGCTTTCTGCAACCATCGCCATCAAACAAAATGACATTAAAAAAGTATTGGCCTATTCTACAGTGAGCCAATTAGGTTATATGTTTTTGGGATTAGGAGTGGGTGCTTATTCAGGCGCTGTATTTCACGTTATCACGCATGCCTTTTTCAAAGCATTATTGTTCTTAGGAGCAGGTTCAGTGATACATGCGATGCATCATGAACAAGACATTAGAAAAATGGGTGGATTAAAATCAAAGTTGCCTATAACACATATCACTTTCTTAATTGGATGTATTGCCATAGCGGGTGTACCTCCTTTTAGTGGGTTCTTTTCAAAAGACGAAATATTAGCTGCAGCATTTGCAAAGAGCCCTATATACTGGGCATTGGGTGTATTAGGAGCTGCAATGACTGCATTTTATATGTTCCGTTTATATGCTACAACCTTCTTGGGTCAATTTAGAGGAACGGATGAACAAGAACATCATTTACATGAAAGTCCTTTTGCAATGACGCTTCCATTGATTTTATTAGCCGTTGCAAGTGCCATTGCAGGAGCAATAGGTATACCTGAATTAATGGGTGGACATCATTGGTTGTCTCATCAATTAATACCCATTGTCGGTGAACCACATGAGGCATCATTATCACATTCAACGGAATGGGCGTTGATGGGTATTTCTGTTGCAATTGCTGTAATTGCTTTATTGATTGCAGTAAACAAATATAAGCGTCAAGCTGACGGAGAGCCACTAACAGCATTAGGTAAATTTTTATACAATAAATGGTATGTTGATGAATTATACAATAACGCCATTGTTCAACCCTTAAATAAGTTCGCAGGATTTTTAAAGGAAGTGATTGAAAAAAATATTATCGACGGTGCTGTTAATGGAACAGGTAAGGTTGTACAATACAGTGCTCGAAAAATTAGATTAATTCAAAGTGGTCAGGTTGGGTATTATATTTTATTCATGGTACTTAGTATCATAGTACTATTCTTGTTTTGGTTTAATGATTTATCTATCCTTACCTTCTTTTTTAAATTGACAAATAAATTATAATTTATCATGTTTCTATTATTATTTTTATTGATTCCAATAGTTGCTGCGCTCTTGCTATTATTTATTAAAAGCAATGCTAGCTCAAATTCAGTTTCCATTGGTGCTGGAATTTTAACCTTAATTGGATCAATATATTTACTTATGGTCAATGCTGGTGATTATGATACATCTTGGTTGCCAGTATTAAATAGTAGATTCAGCCTGCATTTAGATGGCCTTTCAAAATTGTTGATTTTATTGACTTCTATTACTTTTCCGGCTATTTTTATTTCAACAAAAAATAATGAAATAGCGAATAGAAATATTTTTCTTTCTTTAATGATGTTTACCCAAGCAGGATTAATAGGGGTATTTTTAGCTAGCGATGCTTTGTTATTTTATTTTTTCTGGGAATTAGCATTAATACCTGTATACTTTTTGTGCTCCATTTGGGGCGGAGAAAAAAGAGTTGCTGTTACGTTTAAATTTTTCATATATACTTTTTTAGGTTCTTTATTTATGTTGATTGGCATTATATACCTTTATGCTAATACAGCCGATCATAGTTTTGCTATTGATTCTTTAAAGCATGCAAATATTTCGGGTGGACAAAGTGCAACCGTGTTTGCATTATTCTTTATTGCATTTGCTATTAAAATGCCCATTTTCCCTTTCCATACTTGGCAGCCCGATGCTTATGAGCAATCGCCAACAGCAGTTACCATGGTGTTAAGTGCAGTGATGGTTAAAATGGGTTTGTATGGCGTTATTAGATGGTTAATGCCTTTGTTCCCTGCTGCCTTTTTAGCACATTCAAACATAGTAGTTACTTTATCTGTCATTGGGATATTATATGCCTCATTTATAGCCATTCGTCAGGATGACGTAAAGCGATTAATTGCTTATTCTTCTATTGCGCACATTGGCTTGATGAATGCCGCATTATTTGCACATTATCAAATTGGCGTGCAAGGTGCGTTGGTTCAATTATTCTCACATGGTATTAATGTTTTAAGCTTATGGATCATCGCCGATATCATTGAACAACAAACTGGCACAAGATCCATGAAAGCTTTGGGTGGTCTTGCAAAAAAGCAACCTACTTTAGCTATTTTACTAGTTGCATTTTCTTTTGCCAATATTGCTTTGCCATTGACTAATGCGTTTGTAGGGGAGTTCTTAATGTTTAATGGCTTATTCCAATTTAATCCATGGATGGCAGCATTAGCAGGTGTTAGCGTTGTTTTAGCTGCTATATACACTTTAAATATGGTGCAAAAAGTTGCTTATGGTGAAATTAGCGAAGCAACAAATCAAATGCAATTGCCTAATAAAAATGCACAAATGGTTTTAATTGTATTGTTGGTGATTGTATTTTTCACTGGTATATATCCTCAGCCTTTATTTGATTTAACGGCTGATACTTTAACTCAATTGTTTGTCAAATAATTAAATGAATTTGTAATGAATGCTATAATTGTATCTACTTTATTGGGTGTTATCATGATGTTTGTTTCATGGTTAACATCATCCCCAAAAATCCAACGAAACATTGGATTGGCAGGAATGTTATTACTTATTTTAGCCAACCTTGCTCATTTGAAAGGTTGGTGGGTAATTGACATTGATACAAAGGGCATGTTAGCCTTTAATCCAATTGGTTTATTTGCAAATTTGACCTTATTTATTTTGACCTTTATTTATGTATGGATTAATGGTGAAGAAATTGATAAAATTGGAAATCATACTGCCGATTTTTATGCTATCTTTTTCTTTATTCTTTGTGGCGTGAGCATATTAACCTCATTCAATAACTTATTAATGTTATTTATTGGTATTGAAATATTATCAATACCATTATATATTTTAACGGGTGCTGATAAAAAGAATTTATTAAGTAATGAAGCCTCCTTGAAATATTTTTTAATGGGTTCATTTTCAACAGGTATTTTATTGTTAGGCATTGCCTTTATTTATGGAGCAACTGGAAGTTTTCATTTAGCTATTCCCATTATCAATCCAAAAACACAAATGGTGAAGGAAAACTTTTTAATGTCAGCAGGTCTGATATTATTATTTGTGTCTATGAATTTTAAAGTATCTGCAGCTCCTTTTCATTTTTGGACACCCGATGTTTATGATGGTGCACCAACTGTATTTACTTCATTCATGGCCACAATCGTTAAAGCAGCTGGATTTATAGCTTTTATCAAAGTATTTGAAATACAAAGATTAGCCTTGGGTTATTCTTGGTCCATTATTTTATCTTTTGTTATTGTTGCTACATTATTAATTGGAAATATTACAGCAGTATTTCAACGAAGTGTAAAAAGAATGTTAGCTTATTCTAGTATTGCGCAAGCAGGTTTTATGTTGTTTGCTTTGTATGGTAATTCTATTTTTAATACCGAGGCGTTATTATTGTATATCGTAGCCTATTCATTAGCAACCATTGGTTTATTTGCGGTATTGGTAAAAATGAAAGATTACAGTTTTGAATCCTTTAATGGCTTGGCAAAAAAACATCCAGTGCTTGCCTTATTAACAACTATATTTTTATGCTCCTTAGCAGGTATCCCTTTAACGGCTGGATTTTTTGCAAAATTTTATATGTTAAATGCACTATTCACAGCTAATGCAGGCACTTGGCTTTTGATAGTGGCCATTTTATTTGCAGCAGTAAGTATTTATTATTATTTCAAATTAATACAAGTAATGTATTTTACGGCAGGTGAACCAGCGATCAATGAAGTTAACAAAAAGTATGAGCTTAAATTAATGGTAGTCGCTATTATCATTGTTTTATTGGGCCTTTTCCCAAGCTTATTATTCAATTATCTATACTTTTAGCCGTTCTTCAATTAGTATTACCCTCTAAGGCGCATATTGTGGGTTGTTTGTTGAATCTATACTACCTTTATTTCAGTAAAATTAGTTAAATGACAATTCAGGATTCATTTGTGTTGGCGTGGCGTACCGTTAAAAGTAATAAACTTAGAACAGGTATTACGGTCACCATCATTGCTTTTGGTATCATGGCATTGATTGGTATCATTACCGCAATCTCAGCTATGAATCAAAGTTTAAAAGAGAACTTTTCATTTATGGGTGCTAATGCATTTGTTGTCAGATATAAGGAAATGAATGCAAGAATGGGTGGTCCTAATGATGGAGATGCATTTGAAAAATCTAAAAAGGGACAAAAAGAAAAAAAATCAAATTTAGACAAGCCCATTAGAATTGAAGAAGCTACTTATTTTAAAGAGCATTTTGGGTTTAACCGCGCGTCGGTTAGCATTTCACAAAGGTTAGGTGGAAATAATGAATTACATTATAAAGACAAAAAAACAAACCCTCAAATCAGGATGATGGGAGGTGATGAAAATTATTTAGCAGTTAACGGTTATTCATTAACGGGTGGCCGAAACTTAAATAATGTAGATATTCAAAGTGGTCGTAATGTTTGTATCATTGGAAGTAATGTAGCTGCAAAATTATTCCCCAATAAGCCTGAGGCATGTATTGATAAAGTAATTTTATTGCAAAGTAAACCTTATAGAGTAATTGGATTATTAAAATCAAAAGGTTCTAGTGCCATGTTAAGACAGGATGATGTTGTTATTTCCTCTCTAAAAAATGCTAGACAATTCCAAAGTAATACTGGGTATTCATTAGGTGTTATGGTGAATAATGTTGCTGAATTAGAACCTGCCATTGGTGAAACAACTGATCAAATGAGAAAGGCTAGACGCCTTATCCCTACTGAGTCTGATAATTTTGTAATTGATAAAAGTGATAAATTTGCTCAAATGTTTATTGGATTTTTAGCGGGCGTTAGTGGTGCTGCTGGTGCCATTGGTATGATTACTTTAATTGGCGCTGCAATTGGTCTTATGAATATTATGCTAGTAGCAGTAAGTGAACGTACTAGAGAAGTTGGCTTAATTAAAGCGTTGGGTGGCAAGAAAAAAGACGTACGTCGCCAATTTTTATTTGAAAGTATTTGCATTAGTATTTTGGGTGCTGTTATCGGTATTTTTCTAGGAATATTAGTCGGTAATTTGTTCAGTGTAATATTAAATACAGGATTTGTAATTCCTTGGATGTGGGTTATTATAGGCATCGTCATTTGTACATTAGTGGGCCTTGTGGCGGGCATTTATCCAGCTATGAAAGCAGCTGCCTTGAATCCAATCGATGCATTACGTTACGAGTAGGATAAAAACGATAAAAAAAGAGAAGGCCCGCATTGCGGGCCTTCTCTTTTGAAAACTTATATTAAGTAGCTATTTTTTAAAAGTTACTTAGGGTCTAATATATGTTTTATACGATCTTGTAAATCATCAAAGTGATTTAATGAACTTGGATCTTTAATACCTGCTTTGCTAGTTTGAATGCTAGCAGCTAATTTTTTCAATTGTGCTTTTGCTTCTGAAACAACGTCTGTGTTTTCAACGTCAACTACTGGAGCCATCATTCTCATAGCAGGAGCACTTGCAACACTTATACTTGGTGCGCTAGATGGGTTAATTAAATCACCTAATTGAGATACATAAGTCTTTTGAAGATTACGACGAAACACATCGGTTGCTTGACGACTAGTTAATTCGCTAAACAATCCCTTACGGGTGTCTTCCATCATATCATGTAACGAATAGGTTGCATTTCCAAATCTAGTGCTACTAGTAGTAAGACGATATAAACGACCTTTATCCAATAAGCTTCTTAAAACATTAGTTTGAATGGATTGTAAGCGCTCATTTGCAACTGGGCTTGATATTTTATTCAAGATATTATTATCCAATATCCATTTTGGTGTTGCAAATAATTGATTTTGCAAAAATTGCATTGCTGATTTTTGTCTTTCAATTGGAGTTGGTGTATAAACGTCACCTGCTTCTTCAACACTTTTAAATGTTTCATAAACACCACCTACATTTTTAATTACATGACCCATGTATCTGTTAAATTGTCCAACAAGTTGTCCATAAACGTCACTTAAATTCTCGTAACGATCAGCTTCTTCTTTGGTCCATTCAGGAAGTTTAACAATAATGCGTTTTAAATTTTTGATACCATATTCACTTGCTATAACTGAATTGTCACCTAAGTCTTCAGTTTGTGCTCGTGGGTCAGCATTATATCCTTCTCCGCCAAACCAAACGCGATCATTGGCACTTAATGCGTCCACTATCCATTTATTATTAATTTTTTTATCTGCCTCATCGCCAACACCTGTGTATGTATAACCCCATTTAATGGCCCATTTATCATAGTCTCCAATTCTGGGGAATAAACCAGACTGGCTGATATTATCTTCAGGTTGAGCAACATAGTTAAAACGAGCGTAGTCCATAATACTTGCAGTGTGACCATTTGCTTCCACCCATTTTTTATCTCTTAATTTTTCTACAGGCGTTTTGCTACTGCTACCCATATTATGTCTTAAACCTAATGTATGACCTACTTCATGTGATGAAACAAAACGAATTAAATTTCCCATTAGGGTATCTTCAAACTTCATTTTTCTAGCACCAGGATCAACTGCAGCTGTTTGAATCAAATACCAATCGTGAACTAAGCTCATAACATTATGGTACCATCCAATATGACTTTCTAAAATTTCACCACTTCTTGGATCATGAACTTGAGGACCATATGCATTTTCAATATCAGAAGCAAAATACCTGATTACCGAAAAACGTGCATCTTCTAAACTCATGGTGCTATCATTAGGCCATTCTTTTCCTTGAATAGCGTTTTTCCAACCTGCCTTTTCAAATGCAGCATTCCAGTCGTTTACACCAGCAATTAAATAAGGAACCCATTTTTTTGGCGTAGCTGGATCTATATAGTATACGATTGGTTTAACCGGCTCTACCAATTGACCTTGTTTATACTTTTCTAAATCATTTGGTTTTGGCTCTAATTTATAGCGAACTGCAAATATTTGATTTTCAACCTTATGTTGATCATCAGAGTATTGAACAAAATTATCTGCGAAATAGCCTACTCTAGAATCAAATAAGCGAGTATTCATAGGTGTCTTAGGCAAAAGTCTAATTGAAGTATTCAATTCAAAAGTAACAGCACCAGCATTCATTGCAGCAGGTATAGAACTAGTTCCCCCACCCATTTGACCTCCTGGCATTGGTGAACTAGCTGAGTATGTTTTTACAGATCTTACCTCAATATTAATAGGGTAAGTTTTGATGCTTTCTATATAGGATCTATCTGCAGCTAAAGCTGACAAATTGAAATTTCTTTTATCACCACTTGTAAGACTTACAGCTTGGTTATCACCCTTGAAAAAATCAGTGATGTCAATAATGGATGAACTTGAATCCTTACCAAATGCTTTAATGTCAAATGCTGCTACAATCGGATCCAAATAAGATGACTTTACTGCTTTGGCAATAGTTTGGGTAGAATCGGCCTTACTAATTAAGGTAACCACACGCATGAAAATTCGTTGGCCTGGGCCTTTTTCAAATAATAAGGTTTGTTCGTTTACTTCCTCCCCGCCATATTTTCTGGCGCCTCCTGCTACTTTCGTAAAACGGGTTATAGCAAGCAATTCACGACCTAATAAAGAGTCCGGGATTTCAAAAAGATATTTATCGTCTTGAAAATGTACGGTAAATACACCTTTTTGACTTACCGTTTTTTTGGTAATTACTTCACTGTAAGGTTTAGGACCTGCTTTTGCAGGGCCATCTTTTTTTGCACTTGTAGTGTCGGCTTTTTGAGCATTTAATGTTAATGTCATTAAGACACATAGGCTTGAAAACAATAGGTATTTTTTCATAATTATTAAAATGTTAAAATTTAACAGGATTATAAATATATTATATTTTGATTAACAGTAGTTAGCAATATTATTTTTTTATAAAAAAATGCAAGGAAAATTGTTTAAACCAAATAATTACTTATTTTGTAACCCCTTAGATACTAGTGCGTAAGTATTCGAATGAATCCTAAACAATAGTGAAAAGGAACCAATTCTTGTATAAAATTTTATTTAAAAAACCAAAAATCAATTGAATCATGGCTGATTTAACTAAACCAACTGCAACCGCTGCAACAAAACAAGCAGCACAGCCGAAGAAAGGCGGTAACTTGATTGCAACTTTAGCACCTATTGCTTGTATCGTAGCAGGTTACGTAATCTGGCGTTTTGTATTAGGTAACGCAAGTAATTTCACTAATCCTGATCCTAATGGCGGATTCTGGCCTTCACACAAAGGACCAAAAGGAACTTTCACAAAAATGTATGAAGGTGGTATCGTAGTTCCTATCTTGATTGGTAGTTTATTGATTGTATTGACTTTCGTTGTTGAAAGATTATTAACTGTAGCAAAAGCAGCAGGAACTGGAAGCAACACTGAGTTTATCCGTAAAGTACAATTTCATTTAGCAAACAAAGAAGTAGATAAAGCAATTGCTGAATGTGATAAGCAAAAAGGTTCTGTAGGTAATGTAATGAAATCAGGTTTGAAAAAGTACAAAGAAATGATTTCTAATACCGAATTAGATACAGATCAAAAAGTATTAAATATTCAAAAAGAAATTGAAGAAGCAACTGCATTGGAATTACCAATGTTAGAAAAGAACTTAGTATTCTTATCAACGATCGCATCAGTAGCAACTTTATTAGGATTG
>CAIYUO010000061.1 GCA_903929425.1 uncultured Bacteroidota bacterium | reverse complement strand
GTATAGGCATTAGTATATCTAATACCATTTTTAGCAAGTTTATCAATTTCAGGCGTTTTAAACAAATCAGCTCCATAACAACTAACACCATCAATGCCTAAATCATCAGCAAGCACAAAAATGATATTTGGTTTTTTGTTTTGCGCAGATACGCTCAAAGTCAACATGGTGAGACCAACTAGAATGGATGAAAATTTCATAAAAATATTTTAGGGGTAGGTGAAATTAATTTTTAAAATAGTTAATTAGAATTTGTTTGTTTTTTGTTTTTTTATCCCAAGGCCATGGTAATGCTTTTGTACGAATGGCTTCCTTTTCCCATAGCAAAGCTAACTCTTTCACTTTTGCAGTATACTGGACAGCAACATTTTTAGTTTCACTTGGATCAAGTTCTAAATTATATAGCTCCCAAGCATTTTGATCCTTTTCCGTAAAAACCTTACTTTTTTCAGTCTTGGAAACTAATTTCCATTTGCCAGCTTTAAGCGCACGGTTGCCTTCATGTTCCCAAAAAATAAAATCACGTTTTATGGGTTGATTGTTAATGGCCCCAACTAAACTTTTCCCTTCCATTGGCTGAATGTTATACCCATTATACGTTTTAGGATAGGAAATGCCTGCAATATCAATACAGGTAGCCATAATATCAATTAAATGAGCATCCTGTTTACGAATGGCTCCTTTTTGCTTGACTCCTTTAGGCCAATAAACAATTAATGGAGAAGCAATTCCACCTTCATGTGTCCAATGCTTATACATTTTAAAAGGAGTATTGCTAACATTTGCCCATTCTATACCATAAGTTACCCATGAATTTGCAGGACCAGGCATCACGCCCATTCCACTTCTAATAAATTGTCCGTCTCTAGTATAAATTGGTTTTTTGCCAACAAAAATAGAGTCTTTAGAAAAAGGCTGAATTTGTTTTTGTTCAGCTGTCATCGCAATTTCGGGTTGATCTGAATCTAAAGGTTCAGCACAACCGCCATTATCATGCATATAAAAAATTACTGTATTATCTAGGATCCCTTTTTGCTCCAATGTTGAAATAATTTTTCCAATTCCTTGATCCATAATATCAATCATTGCAGCATATACTTCCATTTTACGTACTTGCCAATCTTTCATGGGAGCATTTTCCCATGCAGGAATGCTCACGCCGCGTTCAGTTAAGACAGCCTCTTTGCTAATGATCCCTAATTTTTGTAGCTTATTAAATCGGGCAGATCTAATCGCATCCCACCCTTTATCATAAACACCCTTGTATTTTTGAACATCTTTTTCAGGAGCATGTAAAGGCCAATGTGCCGAAGTATAAGCAATGTAAAAAAAGAATGGATTTGGTGTTTTGTGTTCCTTGATAAATTTAACAGCGGTATCTGTAATGGCATTCGTATAATAAAAATTATTACCTGGAACTATATAATTATTATTGCTCACTAAAGTCCCTGGATCATAAAAACTCCCTGAACCATTTAAGGTTCCAAAGTATCTTTGAAAGCCTCTTTGAATTGGCCAATTACGAATGTCATTTTTGTTTAGAATGTCTTTTGCAATATGCCATTTGCCAGTCATATAAGTTGC
>CAIYUO010000060.1 GCA_903929425.1 uncultured Bacteroidota bacterium | reverse complement strand
TATTAGTAAAGCTTTACAATCACTCAATATTAGTTATTTTCGCTCCCATGATTACCTCGCAAACCATTCAACAAATTACCAGCCGCATTGATATTATTGATGTAGTCGGCGAATTTGTGAAATTAAAGAAGCGAGGCACCAATTATTTAGGCAACTGCCCTTTCCATAATGAAAAATCCCCCTCTTTTACGGTTTCCCCTGCCAAGGAAATTTATAAATGTTTTGGATGCGGCAAAAGTGGCAACACCATTACTTTTTTAATGGAGCATGAAAAGTTTAGTTATGTTGAAACTTTAAGATGGTTGGCTGCTAGGTATAATATTGAAATTGAAGAAACAGAGACAAGCCCTGCCCAAAAAATGGCACAGCAGGTAGCTGATAGCTTATATGCAATCAACCATTTTGCCATGGAATGGTTTACTAATCAATACTGGGAAACCGAGGACGGCAAAGCGATTGCGCAAACTTATTTACAACATAGAGGTTTTTTAAAACCCATTATTGATAAATTTAAAATTGGATACAACCCTTCAAATAGAGACGGATTAGCGAAAGCATTGGTTCAAAATCAGTTCAATTCTGAATTGTTTGCTCGAACTGGCTTGGTGGTGGAGCGAAATGGAGAGTGGCAAGATAATTACAGAGATCGAATCATATTCCCGATACATAATACCTCGGGGAAAATAATAGGTTTTGGTGCGCGTCAAATTGCTAAAAATGACAAGTCCCCTAAATACATTAATACGCCTGAAAATGAGATTTATGTAAAAAGTAAAATTTTATATGGCTCCTATTTTGCTCGTAATTCCATTAATAGTAACGATGAATGTTTATTGGTTGAAGGATATACCGACGTTGTAAGTTTACACCAGGCTGGAATTGAAAATGTGGTGGCGAGTGGAGGTACTTCCTTAACCATTGATCAATTAAGATTAATAAAAAAGTATACCCAAAACTTAACTATCATTTATGACGGAGATAGTGCCGGTATCAAGGCGGCTTTAAGAGGATTGGATATGGCTTTGGAAGAAGGCTTGAATGTACAATTAGTATTGATCCCTGACAAGGAGGATCCAGATAGTTATGTAAACAAAGTTGGACCAGAAGCCTTCAGAGAATTTGTAAAAGCGAATAAAAAGGACTTTGTATTATTTCAATTAGAAGTTCAATTGAAAGATGTTGGCACCGATTTAAATAAAAAGAACCTACTAGTTAATCAAATAGCTGAGACTTTAAGTAAAATTAATAAAGCCGAGGATTTCACTAAACTGCAGGAATATGTAAGAAAGTGCAGTTCCTTATTACGCATTGACGAAACTGGACTTACTCAATTAGTGAATAAGTTTAAGCGTGATAAAATCGTAAAAGAGGAGAAAAAAATGTCCTTCGATGAAGCGGCCATTTTAATGCCAGCTATGCCAAATGCTGAGCCTTCAGATCCTAATTTTGATTTATTTACTGACCATGACTTATCACATGAAAAAAGTTTAGTTCGACTAGTCATTGAACATGGTGTTGAAAAAAACAGCGAGCATAAGTTTATCGCACAATATGTTTTTGATGAAATTGAAGGTTTCCCTTTGGAAAATTCCGAAATGATTTACTTATTAGATGCCTATAAAAAATTGTTTTATGAAGGCCAATTGCCAGATGGAAAAACACTTCAATATCATCAGGATGAGCGTATTCAAAAGTGGGCTGTAAACATCATTGAACCTGAACTGGAACTAAGCCTTAGATGGAATGATAAATTAGGTATTAAAAAAAAGGAAGTAAAAAAAGACATCATGATTGAAGTTAATATCGTATTAACATATTATAAACTTCGAAAAATTAAAAAGATGATAATTCAGAATCAATCTGATCTTGAGCAAGCCCCTGAAAATGAGCAAATACCGCTATTACAAATACATAAGCACCTAAAAGATATTGAGAAGGAACTCACTTCAACGCTTGGTACGGTGATATATAAATAAAAAAAAATCCCCTAAAATTAATTAAGGGATTTCATACTAACTAACCCATCTATAAAACAATTACTTCTCGGTAGGATTATTCTTACCTGCTAATAGTTTTTCCAAAGTAGCTTCTAAACGTTTTTGTTTTGTCTCTTCTTTTTTTGCGCCTTGTATCCAACTTAAATACTCCTTTTGGTTGATAATGGAAAGAGAAGTAAAAAAATCTCTTGCCTCGTCATGCACTGCTAAAATTTTATCTAGTTCAATAGGTAAGGCAATGATTCTTTTTTCAAAATCATCTAACTTAATATCTGCAGCTTTAAATTCAACAAAAGTTCTATTCTTATTTGGTAATTGATCTACTTTCTTAAAACGCATAGCCGTCCAAACATGATCCAAGGTAACTTGGCGAATAGCTTCATATTCGTTTTTGGAAAGAATTTCCCAACTAGCATCTCTATTTAAATCTGAAACAATTTTAGAAGCCGTTTTTGGATAAGCAATCCAAAGTTTACTTTCAACGTGTAATGCTGAAAATACTTCTTTTAAAATATTATTAAGTTGCAACTGATTGATTGCAAAAATTAAAGCAAAATCAATTTTCCTTGTTTTTAATAAAGGAGTAATGTTTTTATTGTAATTTAATTTTGCGAATTGCTTCTCAACTGAAGAAGGTAACCCTTGTATCAATAAATTTTTCTCTTCTTTCAACTGCAACTTCTCTAAAATATGCTGAGGACCTGTCATGAGTAAATTATTTACGGGAGGACAAAGTTACTAAATTCTAAGTTAGAATAAATAGTTATTCAATAAAAAGATATAAACTACTGAAAATCAATAATTTATAATTATTTGTTTTTGTTCCTACTTTTGAACAAAGGGACTTTGTTCTCAGTACCTTTTAGGAGTCTTGAGATGTTCTTTTGGTGCGTTATAATTACCATAAGTGCCACAATAATGCCAAATAAACGGTACATAGTTTCCTTTTCATTAAATATGAAGAGAATCAACACCATAAAAGCGACTCCGGCGATTAAGGAGCTGAGAGAAACGAACCTAGTTGTAATTAGCGTAAATAAAAATACCAATAAGCATAATAAAGCCACAATGGGTTGAATGGCCAATGCCATACCCAAAATTGTAGCAACTCCTTTGCCACCTCTAAAACCAGCCCAAATTGGGAAAATATGTCCAATAACTGAAGCAAGTCCCAACACAATCATGAAATTGGTTCTAGCTAGCTCATTGTTTAAATAATATGGGATTAAAATATACAGAGATGTAGCGATAATACCCTTTGTAACATCTACCATCATTACGATACTACCCCATTTTGAACCGAGCACCCTGAAGGTATTGGTCGCCCCTGGATTTCCACTTCCGTAATCACGAATATCAATATTAAAAATAGCTTTACTTATCCAAACTGATGTTGGAATTGACCCAATCAAATAAGCTATTAAAACAAGTATAGGTTCATTCATTTCTTCCAAATTGATAAACAAATGTACAACCAAATAAATTAATGATTTATTAACATGACTAATTTGATAGACTATTGCCTTGTAAAGTATAGGCTAATCCAACCATTCATGATTTTATGGCTTTGATAATGCCAATCGTATTTTTGAGCTAAATAAATCATGTCATTCCTGTCTTCTATCAATAAACCACTCAAAATTAATTCACTATGAGGCTTAGCTGCTAAAGACAATTCATCCATATTTGCCTCAATAATATGCCTATTTACATTCGCAATGACAAAATCAAATTGCTGGTCTTGTTTAGCAGTTTCTACTTTTTGAATACGAATCGCCTTTGAATTATTATTTTGAATATTTTCCAACGCATTTTCAATACACCAATCATCATTGTCCACCGCCAGAATTTCAGATGCACCCAATTTTTCTGCAAGAATGGCTAAAATGCCCGTACCTGTTCCAAAATCATATACTTTCTTACCCTTAAAATTCATTTCTGCCATCATTTGCATCACGGTAAAAGTAGTCCCATGATGCCCTGTACCAAAACTCATTTTGGGGGTAATATTAATCTCATATTGTACAGCTGGCTCAAAGTGAGGATGAAAATGGGCACGTATTCCAACAAAGTCATCAACCCGAACCGGTTCAAAATTCGACTCCCAAATAGCATTCCAATTTTCTTCCTTAACAATTGATTTAGAATAATTTAAATTATGATGTTTAAATATTATTTCTAATTCATTTTCTAAATGTTGCGCTTCAAATTCACTTGCTAAAATAAAGGTTTTGCAATGCCCAGCACCCAATCCCAATCCTGCCGAGTTTCCAAGCACACTGCTCATACCTACGCCATTATTTATCCCCGACGCCGCTTCCTCCTCATTAAATCCCTCAAATCCAAGGACCGCTAATTGGGCAACCAAAAGCTCAAATTGATCCTGGTTTTCAAAGTCAAAGGCAATTTGAATGTATTCTTTTGGCATAAGTACTAGTTTATTGTTACGAAGATAGCACTATTGATGCTCGCATAAAATTGACAAATGCATTTAATTCTTCTCTATCGCCATTGACGCTAAAATTCATAAACACGAACTAAAAGTCTGAACTCGCTTCGCTCAGACATGCAGACTTTTTTTAAGTTCGAATTTATGAATTTCCTAACGCTATGGCTCAAAGTTCAGAATTGAAAGTATTTGTCTAATTTAAATGCCTATATATTAAATGAAGCAGCAGATATACAATTCTGCAGCGAACTTTCGAGCACAGCGTAACTTATATGAAATGAAGCCGAGCCAACCCAACTGGGAATCATGATGGAGTCAATTAATTAAATACGCTAAATCAACTACAGCGCATGCGAGCAGAGAGCGAAGAATTCGTATGACAGCTGCGAATTGAGTTATAGGAACTCGTTTCAAAATAAAAAAGCCCCGAACGAGTCGAGGCTTTAATAATATAATTCAAACTGAATTAGTCTTGTTGAGGGCGGTCTTCACGAGGCGCTTGCTCTGGTCTTGGTAATAAAGCTTTATGGCTTAATTTGAATTTACCTGTTTTAGGATCCAAACCTACCAATTTCACTTTTACCTCATCTCCTTCTTTGAAAATGCCATCCATGGTTTCCAAACGCTTCCAGCTTATTTCACTGATGTGTAATAAACCTTGTTTGCCTGGCATGAATTCAACGAAAGCACCAAACTCTTTAATTCCTTTCACAACACCATCGTAAACGTCTCCAATTTCGGGAACGGCTACAATACCATTGATCCATCTAACTGCAGCGTCTAAGCTATCCTTATTCGCAGAGAAGATACTTACTTCGCCATGGTTGTCAACTTCTTCAATATTGATAGTAGCACCTGTAGTTCTTTGCATTTCTTGGATAATCTTACCACCTGGTCCGATTACCGCACCAATATATTCTTTATCAATAATTAACTTAACCATTCTTGGCGCATGAGGCTTCACATCTGCTCTTGCAGCTGGCATACACTCATACATGGCATCTAATATGTGTAATCGGCCTTTCTTCGCTTGAGACAATGCTTCACGCATAATGTCCATACTTAAACCGTCTACTTTAATATCCATTTGAACACCACAGATACCGTCTTTAGTACCTGTTACTTTAAAGTCCATATCTCCTAAATGATCCTCGTCACCTAATATGTCGGTTAAGATGGCATATTTGCCATCCTCTCTTGAAATTAGTCCCATCGCCACACCACTTACGTGCTTAGGCACAGGCACACCCGCATCCATTAAGGCTAATGAACCAGCGCAAACTGTTGCCATTGATGACGAACCGTTTGATTCTAAAATATCAGAAACTACACGTAATGTATAAGGGAATGTTGTGCTATCTGGTAACATTTGTTTTAAAGAACGTTGTGCTAAGTTACCATGACCTACTTCACGACGACCTACACCACGCATCATTTTCACTTCACCTGTTGAGAATGGAGGGAAATTATAGTGTAAGAAGAATTTTGTGTATTCAGCGCTTTGAGCAGTTTCTTGCATTAACTCGTCTAACTTAGTTCCTAATGTTACGGTCGTTAAAGATTGAGTTTCTCCTCTTGTAAATAAGGAAGATCCGTGTGGTGTTGGTAATGGAGATGTTTCCATAGCCAAAGGACGTACTTGATCTAACTGACGACCGTCTAAACGAATACGACTATCAACAATCATGTTACGTACTACTTCCCATTTCAAGTCCTCGTAATACTTACCTGCTAATTTCTTTTGCAAGTCAGTAATGTCGGTACCTAAATGTTCCATGATTTCTTTTTTCAATGCACTGAATGCATCACTGCGCTCATGCTTTGCGGAACCTTTTCTTGAAATAGCGTCTACTTTTGCAGTTGCGAAATCGTATACTTTTTTCTTGATGTCTTCGTCTTGTTCTGGCTTCTTGTAATCACGTACTTCTGTGATACCCACAATTTTTCTTAATTCAGCTTGCGCATTAATTTGTTTTTTGATGGCTTCGTGTGCCATTTCTAAACACTCCACTAATTCTTCCTCAGAACATTCTTTAGCTTCACCCTCTACCATCATTAAATTCTTTTCAGTAGCCGCGATGATGAATTCTAATTGACACTTTGCTAATTCTGCTTTTGAAGGATTGATCACAAACTTTCCGTCGATCTTTGCAATTCTTACTTCAGAAATAATTTCTTTAATTGGAATATTAGAAACTGCTAATGCAGCAGATGCAGCTAAACATGCTAATGAATCAGGCATTACATTTTCATCGGATGAAACCAATGAAATTAATACTTGCACATCGCATAAATAATCTTCAGGGAATAAAGGTCTTAACGCACGGTCAATTAAACGGCTAGTTAAAATTTCGTAGTCATTTAAACGCGCTTCTCTTTTAAAGAATGAACCAGGAATACGGCCTGCAGAGGCGAATTTTTCTTGGTAGTCTACGCTCAATGGGAAAAAGTCTTGACCATCTCTTGGGTCTTTGTTGGCAACTACTGTTGCTAATAAAATACAATTTCCTTGTCTAACAGTAACTGCTCCGTCAGCTTGACGAGCTAGTTTACCTGTTTCGATAAATATTTCTTGTCCAGGATTAACCTCGAACTTTACTGATTTGGGTTGTGATAACATTTTTAATTTTTTTGGTGTGAAGCAATGAATTTAACATCCACGTGGTTGTTGAATTTATCTCAAAAACATGCAAAAATAATTGACCTATATAAACAACTAATCCCAACCGTTTTGTACAGTTGGGACAGCTATTATAAATAGTTCTTGAATTATTTTCTTAAGCCTAATTTTTCAATTAGCGCACGGTAACCAGTAAGGTTATGTTTTTGTAAATAAACCAATAAACGCTTACGCTGACCCACTAATTGCATTAAACCTCTTTGAGTTGAATGGTCTTTGTGGTTCGCTTTCAGGTGACCTGAAATGTGCGCGATGCGTTGGGTTAATAAAGCAATTTGTCCTTCGATAGAACCTGTATTAGTTGCTTTTCCACCAAATTCAGCAAAAATGCTTGCTTTTTTTTCTTTTGTAAGTATAGACATTGTAATCTTCTTTTTTTGTGACCAACAATTGGCCACGGTTTTTTCTTTTATTTCGGCTGCAAAGATAAGGGGAAAAGGCCTTATACTAATCAAAAATTTCTACGTTTTTTGGGTATTTTGACCTATTAAATAGGAAAAGCTTGTCTTCAAGCGTTACGCCGTAGTTTATTGAAACCACCTTTACATCGGTAATATTATTGCTTTTGTCCAATATGGAAGCACTTGAAAGGGCTGATTTTATCTTATCCAATATGATGGTCACTTTCTGAAAACTTTTGCGTTTATCTATAGGGGATAATTCGATGGTTGCCTTGTTGGCATCCTGACTTAATAGCTTGAAATTGAAGTCCTTATCGTAATTACCCGACAATAATTTTTGCGGACTCAAGGTTTGGTCTGACTCGGCAACACTTGATTTAGAAATGGAATTTGAGCCGTCAAAATTATATATATATACCCCATCGCATACGATTTCAACTGCTCCTTGTTTAAGGAGGTATTTATCCCCTTTCATTTTTAAATTGATGGATTTGGTACCTAGTGCCTTTCCTTTATTGTTTTTTGAAATTAGTTGAATACTTGCTAAAATACCTTTTGCTTGCTTCACTTTTACCCCAATTTGATCCAACAAAGCCTTAGCTTGTGGGTCTTTTTGCGCTTGAACCGATTGAAACAAAAACAAAGAAAAAATGATAATTATATATTTCATCAGGATTAAATATGGGGTAATTATAAAATTTGTTTACGAAAATACGACATCCAACATTAAGAAGTTGTTATTTATAAATTTTGTAAAAAATCATGTAGCTCCACATCAGTCTTATAAAGTACTTCCCTAGGTTTACTCCCCTGACTTGGGCCAACAATTCCAGCTGATTCTAATTGATCCATTAACCTCCCCGCTCTATTATATCCTAATTTCATTCTTCGTTGAATTAAGGAGGTGGAGCCTTGTTGAGCACTCACAATAAGCTTAGCAGCGTCTTCAAATAAAGCGTCTCTATCACCGGCATCAAATCCCCCGGATTCCAAATCCTTTTCATCCATATATTCTGGCAATAAAAATGCTTGAGGGTATCCTTTTTGTTCTCCTATAAAATTACAAACTCTGTCCACTTCTGGGGTATCAACAAAAGCGCATTGTAATCGCGTAATTTCTCCATTATAACTCACTAGCATATCCCCCTTACCAATTAACTGCTCGGCACCACCGGCATCTAAAATGGTACGACTATCAATTTTACTGGAAACTTTAAAAGCTATACGAGCAGGGAAATTAGCCTTAATCGTTCCTGTAATAATATTTACTGATGGACGCTGTGTTGCAATAATTAAGTGAATCCCCACAGCACGTGCCAACTGAGCTAAACGTGCAATTGGCATTTCCACTTCTTTACCTGCCGTCATAATTAAGTCCGCAAACTCATCCACTACTAAAACTATGAATGGTAAATATTGATGTCCTTTTTCTGGATTTAATTTGCGAGCAGTAAATTTTTCATTGTACTCTTTAATATTTCTACAACCTGCTTCCTTTAATAAATCATAGCGATTGTCCATTTCAATACACAATGCATTTAAAGTATTAATTACTTTTTTAGTATCGGTAATAATGGCATCTTCCTCACCAGGTAATTTTGCTAAGAAATGTTTTTCAATTACACGGTATAAACTCAACTCCACTTTTTTAGGATCCACCAATACAAACTTCAATTGTGATGGATGCTTTTTGTATAAAAGCGAAACTAATATGGCGTTTAATCCTACCGACTTACCTTGACCTGTTGCACCCGCCATTAATAAGTGTGGCATGCTAGCTAAGTCAACAATAAAATTTTCATTGTCAATTTTTTTACCAATCGCAATGGGTAATGAATAGGTGCTGGTTTGAAACTTTTCACTTGCTAATAAAGTTTTCATGCTCACAACCGACTTTCTAATATTGGGCACTTCTATACCAATAGTCCCCTTACCAGGAATGGGTGCGATAATACGAATACCCAATGCGGCTAAGCTTAATGCAATATCATCCTCTAAGTTTTTAATACGACTAATACGAACACCCGGTGCAGGTACAATTTCATATAATGTCACCGTTGGTCCTACTGTGGCTGCAATACGCTGAATGGCAATATCGTAGTTTTTCAACGTCGCTATAATTTGATTTTTGTGCATCTCTAATTCCTCAGGATCTTGCACAATTTTTTCAGAGCCATGTGTCTCCAGTAAATTAATAGATGGATACTTATAGTTTTTTAAATCAAGTGTAGCGTCGTACTTAGTTGCTAAACTTCCAATGGATGCAATAGAAACAATTTCCTCCTCCGCTCCTTCATTTATTTCTAAATCTAAATCCTCCAATAACTCATCATCGAGGTCGGTAAAATCATCAGGTACAGTTGCTTGATTGTTGTCAAGTAAACTTTCTTGTTCCGTATGCACCATTGCTTGTGCAGACTCATCAATTACCAATTTTGGTGCTAATTCCTCATTCAATGAAAGTTCATCAATAAATAATTTACCGCCTTCATTTAATGTTCCAATTTCGTCGGCATCGTCCTCCGGCATGATGACCGATATCCCTGTTCCTTCAGCATTGTTTATTAATCGATTTCCAGTGGTTGCTTCCTCCGCTAATGGGGCTGGGTTATTTAAATCCCACTCTTTTCTGATAGCTTCCGCATCAGGTTCAAATGCTATGGGCTGCTCACTAACAATATTTTTCTTTTTTGGAATTAGCGATTCGAATTTAGGTACATTGAATTTTGGGTTAAACCTCCAAATAAAATAACTGAAACCTGCAACTAATAAAATGGCACCTGTACCAAAGCTTCCAACCCATTTAATTAACCAACTATTACTGTATTCACCAACTGCTCCACCCCATGAAAAAGTACTTCCTTTTGAAACAAACGCAAAACAAGTGCTCAATACTAATAAGCCTATTAAAACATAACGAACATTTCTCCAGATACTAAAAATTTGTTTTGTGAAAAACATATTAATTCCTAATACAAAAGTAAAAGTGCAAAATAAATAGGAGGCTAATCCAAATCCGTTATTAATTATTTGATAAGCAATAAATGCACCAATAAAACCTAACTGATTATTTACTTTAACATCCTTTGTTGAAAATAAACTAGTTCGCCAAAGTTGAACTTTATCTTGATCCTCTTGCCAAGTAAATAAATAGGAAGTAAACGCAACAAACAAAAAGAGTGTCAATAATATTAATATCAAACCAATTATTTTGGAAGTACGTTCATCCTTTACTACTTCGGTTACATCGAGTGATGCCTCTTTGTCGGGGTTGAGTGCTTGATCGCTCACTTTTGGTGCTGATTTGCTTTTAAGCGTATTTGCCATAGTAACAAATATAAGTGTTCCAAATAGTATGAAAAAGGTTTTTTAGCTAATGTGTAAAATTGAAAAGATTTAGGACTACTTATCCACTTTATGTAGCCAAACTAGTCTAATCCAACTCGCCCATCCTAACATAAAAAACAGACCTCCTATAGGGGTAATGGGACCTGCTATTAGACTGTAATTAAAACTAACCAATGGCTGGATGGTTAATAAATATAAGGAGCCGCAAAAAAACAGGCATCCAAATAGGAAAAATTGCGCTACTCTATTTATGCTTTTTTGAAGTTTTGGAAAAGATGAATTTTGCTGACTATAAAGCGCCAATAATATTAATGCCAATCCATGCATAAACTGATACCTCACACCGGTTTCAAAAATAGCTACTTTGTCAGGTTCCACTAAACTTTTTAATGCATGTGCGCCAAAAGCACCCAATAGCACCGATAATAATGCTAACACCATGCCCCATAATATTATTTTACGATGCATGTTGTTGTAGTATTTTTTTTATGGTTGCATCCGTAATTTTACCAGTCTGTAACCTATAATGAGCCTGTTGGTAAAATGGTGTGCGTTCTAATATTTTATTTTGCAAAAACTGTGATAGCGTTTCCTTATCCATTCCAGCAATAAGAGGACGATGCGCTTGTTCAGGAATTAATCTTGTCATTAAAATTTCAATAGATTCATCCAGCCAAATAACCACTCCTTCCTTTTTCATCCAGTCCATATTATTTTGGAAGCAAGGTGTACCGCCACCGGTAGCTAATACAAATTTTTTTTTCTCTTTAAACCATTTTAATATTTTGGTTTCAAGCTTTCTAAAATATTCTTCCCCGTCTTCATGAAATATTTCAACAATGGTTTTTTCTTCATTCATCACAATCAAATCGTCTAAATCATAAGCACCCGATTTAATCCACTTTGCAATTTTTCCAGTCCAATAAGATTTTCCAGACCCCATCATCCCAATTAAAAATATTTTTTCAGCAGCCATGTCAATCCTTTAATAAAAATTATTTAAAAGCATTCAATCCTGTAATATCCATACCCGTAATTAATAAATGAATATCATGTGTTCCTTCATAAGTGATAACACTTTCCAAGTTCATCATATGACGCATAACTGAATATTCGCCTGTAATACCCATGCCACCAAGCATTTGGCGAGCATCTCTTGTAATTTGAGTTGCTATTTCACAGCTGTTTCGCTTAGCCATACTAATTTGAGCAGGCGTTGCTTTACCTTGATTCATAAGTACCCCTAAACGCCAAACTAATAATTGACCTTTGGTAATTTCAGTAAGCATCTCTGCTAACTTTTTTTGTTGCAACTGAAATCCTGCAATGGGTTTGCCAAATTGAACACGCTCTTTACTATATCTTAATGCAGTATCATAACAATCCATGGCAGCACCTAAAGCACCCCAAGCAATACCATATCTTGCCTTGCTTAAACAACCTAGTGGTCCTTTTAAACCAATCACATTAGGCAAAATGTTTTCTTTAGGCACTTTCACATTATCAAAAACCAATTCTCCTGTAGCACTTGCTCTTAAGCTCCATTTATTATGCGTTGTAGGAGTGCTAAAACCTTCCATGCCTCTTTCTACAATTAAACCAATAATTTTACCTTCTTCATTTTTTGCCCAAACCACGGCTACTTGCGCAAAAGGTGCATTGCTAATCCACATTTTAGCACCATTTAAAATTACATGATCACCAGCATCTTTAATATTGGTTAACATGCCTCCTGGATCAGAACCATGATCGGGCTCGGTTAAACCAAAACAACCTAACCACTCACCAGAAGCCAATTTTGGCAAATATTTCATTTTTTGTTCTTCACTACCATATGCATGAATGGGAAACATGACAAGCGAGCCTTGCACACTTGCTGTACTTCGAACACCACTATCGCCACGCTCTAACTCCTGCATCATGATACCATAACTGATATAGTCCAAACCACCACCACCATATTCAACTGGAACGGTTGGCCCAAAACAACCTAAGTCACCTAATTGCTTAATTATTTGTTGCGGAAATTCAGCGCGCTGAGCATAATCCTCAATGATAGGTGAAATGGATGTTTTTACATAATCTCTCACAGCAGATCGAACCATTAAATGCTCTTCATTTAATAAATCATCTAATTGATAATAATCAGGTGATTCGAATAAATCCGTTCTTACTGCCATAATATTAAATTTTAATTTAACAACTGTTAGCAAAGGTAAACTAAACTACCTAAAAAAAGTATATTTACATGTAAATCCAATTCATGAGAAAAGTTGTCACCCATTTAAGTTTTTATGTACTTATTGCCATTATTGCTGGTGTAATCATTGGAATCGAATCGCCTTCCTTAGCCGTTCAATTTGAACCTTTAGCAAAATGGTTTATCAATATTATAAAACTGTTTACCTACCCCATTATTTTTTTAACGGTGAGCTTAGGAATAGCTAGTATGGGTAATTTAAAAAAAGTAGGCCGCATTGGATTAAGATCCCTTATTTACTTTGAGGTGGTGAGTACGCTTTCCTTAGCGATTGGCGTGGTGGTTGCATTATGGCTTAAACCAGGAAATATTAATAAAGATGGTTTACAAATACAAGACCCTTCCAAATATACAAAGTCGAGTCATTTTGATTTGATAGGTATCATAGCGCAAAACACCAATTTGCAAGTTTTATTAGCAGCTATTGTTTTAGGATTTGCTTTAAATTATTTCACGGACCGTGAAAAATATATTCATCAACTAGGTCGCATAACACACTTTGTTTTTATAGGCTTAAAATATGTGATGTACTTAGCTCCTATTGCTGCATTTGGTGGTATGTCATTTGCCATTGGAAAGTACGGGCTAAAAACTTTAATTCCATTGGGTAAACTAATGGGTACGATGTATTTAACCATGGCCGTTTTTATATTTATTATACTTGGATTGATTTTAAAATATTATAAGCTTTCCATTTTCAAATTATTAGTACATATAAAGGAAGAATTATTAATTGTATTTGGAACCTCCTCTTCGGAACCGGCAATGCCTTCATTAATGAATAAATTAGAAAAAATAGGATGTTCAAAATCAGTAGTTGGACTAGTTGTTCCAACTGGCTATTCCTTTAATTTAGACGGAACTTCGATTTATTTATCCATGGCGGTTATTTTTATTGCTCAATTATACAATGTGCAATTAAGCATACCTGAAATAGTAACCATGATTTTAATATTAATGCTTACTTCAAAAGGAGCTGCAGGTGTAACAGGGAGTGGATTTATAGTGTTAGCATCCACATTGGCATCGCTTCAAAAAATACCTATTGAAGGTTTAGCTTTTTTATTAGGGGTAGATAAATTTATGAGCGAAGCAAGAGCCATCACCAATATCATTGGCAACAGTGTGGCAACTGTTGTGATTGCAAAAATGGAAGGAGAAGAAATTTCACATTTACAATAAATGATTCCTTATGATGAAGTCGTTAATAAGGACTTCATTTCGTGCGCATATTGGGCAGCTGCATTAGTCGCTTTTTCAGCAAAGTCAGTGCCACTGCTTGCAAAAATAATGGCTCTACTTGCGTTTACTAATAAACCCACTTCATTGTTTTTACCATACTTGGTTACTTCGCTCAAGCTTCCACCTTGTGCGCCAACACCTGGAACTAATAAAAAATGATTAGGGATTATTTTTCTAATGCTAGTGAAATCTTCAGCCTTGGTAGCGCCTACCACAAACATAAGTTGCTCAATAGTTCCCCAGCTTGCAACCTGCTCCAAAACGGACTCATATAAAAATTGTCCATTAGCTAATTTCTGCTGCTCAAAGTTTTTACTTCCTTCGTTGGAAGTTAAACCTAAAACAATAGTGCATTTATGAGTATAGGCTAAAAAAGGATCAATACTATCCTTACCCATATAAGGAGCTACTGTAATAGCATCAAATGGTAAAACCTCAAAAAATGTTTTTGCATATTGAGCCGATGTATTTCCAATATCACCTCGCTTTGCATCAGCAATGGTGAAATGAGTTGAAGGTATATGTGCTAAGGTTGCTTCCATCGCTTCCCAACCCTTTATACCTTGCGACTCATAAAATGCTGTGTTAATTTTATAACTCACACAGTATGGTGCTGTCGCATCAATGATGGCTTTATTAAAAGCAATGACACCTTCCTTGGTTTTAGGTAAATGCGCTGGTAATTTTTCAATATCGGTATCCAAGCCTACACATAAGTAAGATTGCTTTGCTATAATTTGTTCAACCAATTTATTTTTTGTCATACTATTTATTTTGTACCGTAAACAAACACCTTATAACCCCAAGCTGGTAATGATAATTTATGAATGTCTTTTAATCCCTCATGCGTAAATAATTCAGTATACATTTTCCCAGATGGAAGTGTTGCATCTAATGTAGCTTCGGTTGCATTCGATGATAAATTCAAAACAACCACTACTAAATCGTCCCCATTTTTTCTGGAATAAGCCATTACTTGATTGGGAACATTCACCTTTAAACGCTCAAATACAGCGTTTTCTTTAAATGCAGCATTAGTGCTTCTTAAATTTAATAAGGTTTTGTAAAAAGGTGCACGCTCATATTTTTTAAAGCCCATGGAATCTTTTTCAAAAAACGAAACGGCTCTTAATACAGGTTCTTCTTGACCACTATACACTAAAGGCATTGTTCTATTATAGGTTTGCGTAAAAACAGCAAATGGAGCGTGTTTAATGCCTGGCATGGTTTCATAGTCCGCTTTATTCCAAGAATTTTCATCATGGTTACTGGTAAAGTATAATCTCCACGCCCCTTTCATATATTCCTTGTCAATTTTATTTAAAACAGTATCTAAGGATAATACGTTTTTCTTTCCAGCAGCTATGTCATTCATCACATGAAACTCAGTCCAAGGATAAGTGGCATCAAAACCTGTTTCATGTAGTTTAGGATCATCGGCTTCGGCTAAGAAAAATAAATTTCTTTCTTTTTTTAAGGCAGGAATACATTTATTCCAAAAACTATAAGGTACACCCCAAGCAACGTCCACTCTGAAGCCATCAATGGCTGTATTTTTTACCCAATATTTCATAGCATTAATCATACTATCCTGCATGACTAAATTATCAAAATTTAACTCACGGGTGTCTGACCAGTCGGCAGTATATATAGCTTTCCCAGTACTGTCTCTTTCATAAAAATTAGGTTGTGTTTTCAACCAATAATGATCGGCTCCACTATGATTAGGCACCCAATCAATTAATACTTTCATTCCTAATTGATGTGCTGTTGTTACAATTTTATTGAAGTCATTAAGGGTACCAAATTCAGGATTTACTTGCGTGTAATGTGCTACAGAATAATAAGATCCTAATGTTCCTTTTCGACCTTCTTTTGAAATAGGCTGCAAAGGCATAAACCAAATTGTTTTTACACCCATTTTTTGCAAACGAGGTAAATGTTTTGCAAATGCATTCAAAGTACCTTCTTTTGTATATTGACGAATGTTTACTTCGTAGATATTTCCTTGCTCCATAAAGGCAGGGTGCTTTTGCTGGGCTTGACTATGTCCAAAAGCTAACATAGCTATTGCAACGAATATTTGTTTCATATTTAGAATCTTTAATGCAACAAATTTAACATTAAAAATTGGCTTAACTTTGGGTATGCTAAAAAAACTAAATCTTTTCATTTGTCTACTCGTTTTAGGTTGTTCATGCCAAACCAGTAATATTTCAGAAAAAGCTGACAATGCATTGGATGGTGGTCGTAATTTTATTGAAAATTATCATCAAGGTGATATGAAAATGGCACATGCCTATTTAGTAGATGATGCAAAAAACCAAGCCTATTTTGATGAAATGGCGAAAGCCTTTTTCGAATTAGACAAGGAAAGTCGACAACAATTAAGACAGTCCTCCATCCAAATAAATGAAGTAAAAACAATAGACCCTAAAACAACGGTCATCATTTACGCGAATTCAAATGATCAAATTCAAAGATGGATTAAAGTAATACTTACCCCTGATGGATGGAAAGTAGATTTAAAATACAGTTATGGTCCTAAATTATAGGACAAAATAATAAAAATTGTATATTTGCGCAGTCTAACAATACTTTAAAAAAATAACAATAAAATGGAAGCACAAAAAAACACAAAAAAATACTGGATTTACTGTTTTGCATGGTTAGCAATCATGGTCACTTTATTAGTTGTTTACAGAGAATTTTTCTGGTTAGCACTTCCTGGAACCGTAACTTATTTCGCAAAAGCGATGGACATATTTTAGTAAAATTATAACTTATCATTAAAAGCCTTACTTCGACAGTTCGACGTAAGGCTTTTAAATTTAAATAAAGCATAAATCAATAACAATGTCAAATAATTACTTTGATGAAATCATTGAAAAAAGAAGGTCTAACCGAAAATTTGATCCTAATGTAGAAGTTCCTAACCAAGTCATACAAAAAAGTATAGAGCGAGCAATTTTGTCTCCTAATAGCAGCAATATGCAATTATGGGAATTTTATTGGATACAAAACCCTGCGGAAAGAGAAAAATATACTGAGCTGTGTTTAGGACAATCGGCTGCAAAAACTGCGAAACAAATTGTTGTATTTGTAACCCGAGCAGATTTATGGAAAAAACGAGCTAAATGGAATTTAGATCGTGTTAAAGAAGGTATTCAAGGTGAACCTAATAAATTGCAAAAACGTGGACTAGACTACTATGCAAAATTAATGCCGCTTGCTTACCGTTCGGATATATTTGGATTTTGGGCATTTGTAAGACGATGCATTAGTTTTTTTGGCGGCCTAACAAAACCGTTTTATAGAATGGGTGGCAAAGCAGATCAACGAGTTACTGTGCATAAATCATGCGGTTTAGCAGCGCAAACATTTATGTTGTCCATTGCTGCCGAGGGTTTTGAATCCTGTCCAATGGAAGGCTTTGATGCTAAGCGTGTAAAGGAAGCTTTAAACCTTCCAACTGGTGCCGAAATTAATATGATTGTAGCGGTTGGAAAAGGAACTCCTGAGGGAACATGGGGGCCAAGAAATCGTGTGCCTTATGAGGAAGTAGTATTTATAAAATAAGTACTCGCAAAGCGAGTGATCTTTATTAGTTAATGTATTTGCAATAGTTAAAATTAATTTACTGCAGGTGTAAGAATAATATTTCTGAATTCAATAGGTCCATGATCACCTTGCATCATAATTGGTCCTGGTGTTTCTTCCTTACTATCTAAAGCACCGCCTGTTACACCCGGAATTTCTTGTTTATAAATAATGGTAATCCCATTGGCAATAACAGTTACTATACGGCCCACTAATTCTACGTCATAAGTTTGCCATTCGCCTGCATCCTTAGCAACATTTAACCAAGGGTCAATGAAACCATAAATACCTCCAAGATATACACTCATTGGCTCCAATCCTTTATTGTCCTCAATTTGTACTTCATAACGTCCTCTTAAATAAACACCGCTGTTACTTTCTTTTGGATATTTAAATTCAATATGAAGTTTAAAATCATTGAAAGTTTTGTCGGTTCTAATATTTGCCCCCGATTTAGGACTCTTTAACACTCCATTTTCTACAATCCATTGATTTGTATTTCCAATAGCTTGCCAACCCGTTAAATCCTTACCATTAAATAATTTAATAGGTGCACCCCATTTTGGAGCTTTGTCTCTCCATAATTTTGGGGCCTTTTCGCCCACAAATAAATATGATTTCTCATTTGTATGGATGATTGTTCCAGATAATTTACTGTCTTTTAAATATCCTTCAAAAATGAGTTCCTTATCTGTTATCTGCCATTGTGATTGAATGCGGAAGCTGACTTTCCCATCCTTAAAATATACTTTAGAAATAGGTCTTGCACTACCACTCTCCCAAACAAAGCGACCTACATAACCATTGGTACCAGAGTGCCTAACTTCCAACCAAGAAGCTGCTTTTCGACCTTCGTAATCAACAGTCAAATCCCATCGGCCCTCAATTGGGTCATTTTCACTAATACCATTCGCTTTTGCGGAAGTAGCTGTCAATATTAATGAGGCTAATATAAATAGGTTGAAAAAATGTTTCATAAGCAATCAATCGTTTAATGAATAACTAATTTAATGAAATTATAAGAATGATAAAACATTAATTGATAAGAGGTGTGTTAAAAAGCCTAATTTTTAATATATTTATAACCTAACTATACATATAAAATTTACCATATGAAATTAAATGTTTCCATTTTAGCTTTATTTATGATCCCTTTGGCTTTAAATGCTCAAAATAAAGTGTCATTGAAAAAAGATAGTAAGCTACCTATCATTAATGTAGCAATCAATAATAAACCCTTTACATCCTTCTTTTTTCCAGACACACTTGATAAACCTGTATTATATCCAATTAGCGCACCTGATGGAAAAATGATTACAAGGGGTTTTCCATTAATGCCAAAATTAGGTGATGCAACTGACCATCCTCATCATATTGGATTATGGTTGAACTACGAAAACGTAAATGGTTTGGACTTTTGGAACAATTCATTTGCAATACCTGCTGATAAAAAAGCATTATACGGTTCTATAAAAATGACAGGTCAACCACAATTTAAAAGTGGTAATGAGGGAAGCCTTAGTTATCAAGCAAATTGGGTTAATTCAAAAAATGAAATATTGTTAAATGAAGCAACGAGTTTTGTATTCACCGAACAATTAAATACTTGGATCATTGACCGAACCACTACTTTAACAGCACAACAATTGGTAAAATTTACGGATGCTAAGGACGGATTTTTAGGACTAAGAGTGGCACATGAATTACAATTGCCAACTAAGGAAACTAAAAAGTTTACCGATGCCAATGGTATTGTAACGACTATTGTTTCAACGAATGATTCAATTGCTAATGGAAACTATTTAAATTCAAATGGCATTCAAGGTGAAGCCGTATGGAGTAAAAAAGCAAATTGGTGTTTACTATATGGCAAGATGGGTTCCGATACCATAAGTATTGCCATCATTGATCATCCCAGTAATATTGGTTACCCTTCCAATTGGCATGCAAGAGGGTATGGGCTTTTTGCTATTAACCCTTTAGGTGAAAAAATATTTACCAATGGTAAGGCAGAAAGAAACCTAAGTTTAGAAAAAGGAAAGTCCGTAACCTTCAAATATCGTATTGTAATAGCATCCAATAAAAAACGATTAACCAACGAAGTCATTGAACAACTTCAAACTCGTTTTAGTAAATTATAATTAAGTATTTACTGTTAAACTAAGTACATATTGTTAAACTTAGTTGAGCCCCCACTTTTATATGTATGATGAAAATATTATTAAGAAATGAATTTACAATATGTGTACTAGCTGCATTATTATTTATTCCATTTTTAGGTAATGTACATTTATTTGATTGGGACGAAATTAATTTTGCTGAAAGTGCAAGAGAAATGATCCTGTCAGGTGATTATTTATCTGTACAAATTAATTATATACGTTTTACCGAAAAGCCTCCCCTATTTTTTTGGATGCAGGTAGTAAGCATGAAAATTTTTGGGGTGAACGAATTTGCTGCTAGGTTTCCAAATGCAATTTGTGGCATGGTTACATTAGTAGTACTATTTAAGATTGGTAAACAAATTTTTAATGAGCGATTCGCCCGCAACTGGATCATGATTTATTTGGGAACTTTTGTTACTTTTTTATATTTCAAAAGTGGCATCATAGATCCTTGGTTTAACTTATTTATTTTTTTAGCAATATATAATTTCTACCAATTAACTACCATCAATAATCATAATCGGACAAAACTTGCCGCGTTAACTGGTTTGTATTTAGGATTGGCTGTATTAACAAAAGGGCCTGTGGCCATATTAATATCTATATTGGTTTATATCGTAATAGTGGTGCTAAATCGTTTCCGATTTTTTATCCATTTCAAAGAGTTTATGATTATTTTTCTGACCACCCTATTGGTTTGTTTTGCATGGTTTGGAATTGATTTAATTCAAAATGGGCCCACTTTTCTCATTGAATTTTTGGAGCGTCAAATAGCCATTTTTAGCACTAACGATGCTGACCATGGTGAACCATTTTTCTATCATTGGTGGGTATTGTTATTAGGTTGTTTTCCCGCATCCATATTTTTTATGCAAGGAATGTTTGTTAATGTGAATAAAGCACATCAAAAAATATTCAAACAATGGATGCTAGTTTTGTTTTGGGTAACCTTAATATTATTCTCCATCGTAAAAACTAAAATTGTTCACTATTCATCTCTTTGCTGGTTTCCATTAACAGCTATTGCAAGTATGTATATTACCGACGCATTTAAAAAAAATGAACCAAAATTACATTTAAAAATAAAGGGATTGATGGCTATTGTTGGAATACTATTATCAATGGTTTTAATCCTATTGCCATTTGCCTTAATGAATAAGGATCGTTGGATAAACTTAATTGATGACCCTTTTGCAAAAGCAAATTTACAAGCACAGGTTCAATGGTACTGGGTAGATGGTATAGGGGGATTTATTTTATTGTTGGGTATATTGTTTTACTTAATTAGCAAACAATATAAATTAAAAACAGGTTTATTGTTTTTAAGTGTCACTCTTTGTTGCTTATATACAACTATTATGATTGTGCCAAAGATAGAAGCCATTAGTCAGGCTGCAAATATTGAATTTTTTGAGAAAAGACAAAATGAAGATTGCTATGTTGAAACCGTTGCCTATAAAAGCTATGTCCCCTATTTTTATGCAAGAAAAAAGCCTAACAACAAGGCTCAGCAAAAAATGATTGATAGTGTAATGATCGCAGGTAGCTCACAACCTGACACCTTATCAACAAAGCAAATGGAACACAACTTTAATGAATGGGTACTTAATGGAGACATTGATAAACCAGCCTATTTCTCCATTAAAATTCAAAATAAACAAATGTTGGATACCTTACCAAGCCTTATTAAATTATATGAAAAAAACGGCTTTGTATTTTACAAGAGAGAAGCAAAAATAAATCCAGTCCAATAATTAGTGTTTGTGTTTGTAAATGGGTGCATTGTATAGCCCTAATTGCTTGAAAAAATAACCGAAGGAAACACCTAATACGCCAATGCCATATTGGATACTTCGCTTTAAATTTATGGAGGAAGCATCGTCAAAATACTTGGTTGGACAAGTCACTTCACCAATTTCAAATCCTGCGTCAAAAATTTGAGCAACCATTTCATTATCAAAAACAAAGTCATCATTATTGGCTTCGTAATTAACCTTCAACAAAACTTCTTTGCTAAAGGATCGATAACCTGTATGGTATTCACTCAACTTTTGATTCATTAATATATTCTGCGTCAAAGTCAATATACGATTCGCAATAAATTTATACATAGGCATCCCTCCTTTTAAAGCACCTTTCCCTAAAATTCTGGATCCAAATACAACAGGATATAAATCATTAGCAATAATGCTACACATAGCTAAAATAAGCTTAGGTGTATATTGATAGTCAGGATGAAGCATAACTACAATATCAGCATTCAACTCAAGCGCTTTATTATAGCAAGACTTTTGATTTCCTCCATACCCCTTATTTTTTTCGTGTGTGATAATATGCTTAATCCCAATACGCTCTGCCTCATTTACGGTATGATCCTTACTCGCATCGTTCACTAAAATTACATCATCAACAATATCAAATGGAATTTCATTATAAGTTTGCTCTAATGTTTTTTCGGCATTATAAGCAGGCATTACCACCACTACCTTTTTCCCGTTTATCATTCTAAAAATATTTAATGCGTCTAAAACTTATTTACTAGACATTTTAAAACAAAAATAGCATTTTAAAAATATTTAACCTCTATTAATAAAATATCCCGCTGTTTGCGGGATATTTTCATTTAGGAAAGTGGAGTCGAGGGGAGTCGAACCCCTGTCCAAACAATGTTACCATTGGTCTTCTACATGCTTATTGTTTTATTATTTGTCGGCGGTAGGCAGGAAAAACACAAACCAATCTACTACTTAGCTGAATGGTACTTAAATAGGAGGCACAGCCTACTCCTATCGCATCCCTTTTTGTTTTAATTAAGCTAAGAAGCGGGTAAAGGGCCTACCTGCTTGCTCGGCCATAATGGAAGTTAATTCACTGAATTAAGCAGCCATGGCGTAGTTTGTTTCGCCGTTTGTTGTTTTGATATTCAGATTTAAGTGCTAATTATCCAACGCACTGCATGCTTACCCCAACCGCTACGCTTGCTGTCAAAACCATACGACCCCATGCTTATAAGTCGGGTAAAACTTATTAAGAACCTGTAAAATTACGACTTATTTGAACAATCGCCAAACATCTAAGCCTAAGGCATAAAACATAAGGCCAAACATGATAACCATCCCTACGATTTGCGCATATTCCATAAACTTATCACTTGGCTTACGACCCGTAATCATTTCGAATAAAATGAATAAGGCATGTCCCCCATCCAAGGCAGGAATAGGAAGCACATTCATAAAGGCTAATATAATAGAGAAAACGGCAGTTAAAGTCCAAAATTTATACCAATCCCATTGTGAAGGGAAAGTGTTTCCAATACTAATTAAACTACCTAAGGATTCATTCGCATTTACTTTGCCAGTGAATATTTGCTTAATACCTTGTACATAATTATCAAGCGTAGTAAAACAACGTTGTGTTCCAACTGGAATGGCTTCAATGAAATTATAAGAAGTGTGAACGGTTTTAAAAATATCATATGGCAATTTTAAAAACACACCTATTTGCCCTGAACCGCTAATCAATGTTTTTATTTTAACCGTATCACTACCACGAATTGCAGTAATAGAAACGATAGAGTCAGCATATTGTTTTTTTAAGGATTCAAACTCATAACGGTATTGCACCGACTGATCATTAATCATTAATAAAGTATCGCCCTTTTCAAATTGTGTGCCATTCATTGTCACGGCTGAATTCCCAATAGAATCAATAATCACTGGGAAACGTGGTGTAGCAAAAGGAATTGTCTTTTTGATTTTAGCTAAGGAAGATGATAAGGTAGATGGCACAGTTAAGGAAACAACACTATCCCCTCTTTTAACTTGTAAACTTGTTGGATTTTCTAACACTAATTTAGATTCTAACTGTTCAAAGTTTTTTAATTCTTTATTATCAAGTGACACAATCATATCACCATCTTTCACGCCTATTGACTTTGCTAAATCACTTGCATGCACACCATACACCACATTTTTTGCAGGCAAATATTCTTCACCCCAATACCAACTAATGCCAATGAAAATTACAATTGCTAAAATTACATTCACAATCACACCACCTAACATCACAATTAAACGCTGATACGCTGGCTTCGATCTTAGCTCCCAACTTTCAGGCGCCTTATTTAATTGATCTTTGTCAAGACTTTCATCAATCATGCCGGAAATTTTTACATATCCGCCAAAGGGAATCCAACCAATACCGTATTCAGTTTCTCCAATCTTTTTTTTCCAAAGACTAAACCCTGGATTAAAAAACAAATAAAATTTTTCAACTCTTGCCTTAAAAAGACGAGCAGGAATAAAATGTCCTAATTCATGTAAGACTACCAAAATTGAAAATGATAAAATAAATTGACCCGTTTTAATTCCAATGGATGCAAAATCGATTGCTAAAGTGTACATATATTATAGTTGTATTAAGGAAGCAGCGTAACTACGTGCTTCGCCATCTGTTTCAAAATAATCATTTAAAGTTGGATTAGAAATAAATTCAATTCTTTCTAATGTGCGTTCAATTAAATCAGTCATATCTAAAAAGCCAATGCGATTTTTTAAAAAGGCATATACTGCAATTTCATTTGCCGCATTTAATACACAAGGTGCGTTACCGCCTTTATGTAAAGCTTGTGTAGCTAAATATAAATTTCTAAAAGTTTTTATATCGGGCTCGTCGAATGTTAAGGTGTTTGGTTTGTCAAAATGATAACGAGGAAATTCATTTTTTAATCGCTGCGGAAATGCCATTGCATATTGAATGGGCAACTTCATATCAGGCAAACCCATTTGTGCTTTTATACTGCCATCCTCGAATTGAACCATACTATGAATAATACTTTGTGCATGCACCACTACTTTGATTTGATGTGGCTCTAAATTAAACAACCATTTAGCTTCAATCATCTCCAAGCCTTTATTCATAAGTGTTGCAGAGTCAATGGAAATTTTAGCACCCATCGCCCAGTTAGGATGTTGCAACGCATGATCACGTTTTACATTTGCTAAAAAATTAGACTTCTTACCTAAAAAAGGACCGCCGCTCGCAGTTAAAATTATTTTTTCAATAGGGTTATTATTTTCTCCAACCAAACATTGAAAAATGGCAGAGTGCTCGCTGTCTACTGGAATAATCGCAGCCCCTTTTTCCTTAGCAGTGCGCATTACGATATCACCTGCAACGACTAAAGTTTCTTTATTTGCAAGACCCACTGCTTTACCATTTTCAACTGCAGTAAGTGTTGGCGTTAATCCTGCAAATCCAACAATGCCGGCCATCATAAAATCATAACAATCCATAGCAGCAACCTGCTCTAATGCTTCTTCCCCTGCAAATACTTTGATAGGTTTTCCTTCCAATGCTTTTTTTACAATGGCGTATTTTCCTATTTCTCCAATCACCACAATATTGGGGACAAATTGTAAGGCTTGCTCAATTAATAAGGACTCGTTTGAATGTGCTGTTAAAATTTCAGCTGTAAATAATTCAGGATGCGCAGCTATTACTTCAAGGGTTTGTTTACCGATTGAACCAGTTGATCCGAAAATAGCTATTCTTTTTTGTTGCATCCAATGTCTTTATTAATACTATTTATGACTCAGTTTAAATATTTTAAATTCAAACTATGCCCTATTTGAGTGTCTAAAATTACATTATTATTTTTTAATAAATGAGGTTAACTCATTGGCAATATTTCGGTCATTGCTTAACCTTGGTACTTTATTCTGTCCCCCTAATTTCCCTTGCGAACGCATATAGTCAATAAAAGCATTTTTTTTCAAGGAAGTTATGTGCAATGGCTCCAATATATTTCCAACTATTAAATCCTGATAGTAAACATTTTTCTCGCACATATATTCATTTAGCTTTTGACTAAACAAAGCCATGTCAGCTGGCGCTTTTTCAAATTCAATAAACCATTCATGATAGCTTTTTCCCTCGCCTTGTTGAATAAAAGGGGCCACGGTAAACTCCACCACTGACACTTTAAATTCATGGGTTGCTTTTAATAAAGCTTGTTCCACTTCCTCACCAATAACATGCTCCCCAAAGGCTGATATAAAATGTTTCACCCTTCCTGAAACTATAATACGGTAAGGATCCACACTTACAAATTTCACTGTATCACCAATGCTATAACCCCATAAACCAGCATTACTATTAATGATTAAAGCATATTGCTCGCCCAATTTAACTTCCCCTAAACTTAAACGAGTTGGGTTTTCATTGTGCACTTCAGCAAGTGGTATAAACTCATAAAATATCCCGGAGTTGGTATTTAACAATAAACCTGGCTCATTTCGTCGGTCTTGAAAAGCAAAAAATCCTTCACTAGCCGGGAATAATTCAATGGTATCCACTTCCCTTCCTATGGTTTCAAAAAGCTTGGTTTTATAAGGCTCAAAATTTACTCCCCCTTGCACTAAAACCTGCAAATTGGGAAATATATCCTTTACGGGCTTACCCGTTTTAGCAACCAGACTATCAAAATACATTTGCATCCAAGGAGGAATTCCTCCAATAAGCGTCATGTCCTTGCCTAAAGTCTCTTCAACTACTTTCTCTAATTTCTCTTCCCACTCCTCAATACAGTTCGTCTCAAAGCTAGGTAGCTGATTTTTTCTTAAATAAGATGGAATATGATGATTCACAATACCACTTAGCCTACCTGTTGCGATGCCACCCACTCTTTCTAATATAGGTGAACCACTTAAAAATATCATACGACCATCGGCAAAACTGGTATTTCCAGTTGTAGCCATATAAGTAAGTATGGCATTTCGGGCGCCATTAATGTGATTTGAGATAGAATCCTTAGTAATTGGAATATATTTTACCCCGCTTGTGGTACCACTGGTTTTGGCAAAATACAGGGGGTGACCTTTCCAAAGTACATTGGGTGTACCCTTTTTTACCTGTTCGATATAGGATTTTAGGCCCTCATAGTCCCTGATAGGCACTGCTTTTTTAAAGCTTTCATAATCTGAAATGGAATTAAAGCCGTGATCTTTACCAAAAATGGTGCTTTTTCCTGTTTTAACTAGTTGATTCAGAATAACTTGTTGATCTTTCTCGGCAGTTTTAGCCTCTTTTTGCAACCTGTGATATACCATTTTAGCAAATGGATTGGCTAATAAAGACTTAAAATTAAACATGGGCCTATGTTTTAGGATTGGATCAGCACAAATTTAAGTAGTATTATTATATTTTTTGAGAATTACTTGCAAATTGGGATAATAATAATTACCTTTGCCGTCCTAATTTTGGACAATTATGTTAGCAGTAGTAAAAATCGCAGGACAACAATTTAAAGTACAAGCAGGAGATAGCTTGTATGTACCTCACCTGCAAGGTAAAACCGGAGACAAAGTTGAATTCAACGAAGT
>CAIYUO010000059.1 GCA_903929425.1 uncultured Bacteroidota bacterium | reverse complement strand
CTGTTATTGATTTTACTCCAATATGTAAATTATTGTTTTATCCGTTTAGTTGTCATGACTAAACATCCGATAAAATTACCGTCTTAAGGTGGTTTTGCCGGGGGTGTTCACCTCTTCCCATTCCGAACAGAGAAGTTAAGTCCCCCATGGCCGATGGTACTTGGGTTTTCCTGGGAGAGTAGGTAGCTGCCTTATTTATTAAAGAATCCTCATCATTTATTTGATGGGGATTTTTTTTGTCTATACTTTTTTATACTTCTATACACAGCCACCTACATTCATTATCAATTAAACATAGGATTTTGTGAAATGATAAGTAAAAAAAAGCCCAACAGTTGCCGGGCATTTAGTATTGATAATGAATAGGGTTGATTAAGCCACTTCTTTCCCCGTTGACGCACACCATATTTTATAAAAGTCTTCTCTTTTTAATTCAATATTCATCGCTGAATTTGCTTCTTGTATTCTTTCAAACTTTGAAGTACCTATAATTGGAGCAATATTGATGGGGTGTGCGTATAAGAATGCCAATAATATTTGATTAACACTGCAGTTATACTCTTCTGCAAGTTTTGCCGAAGTAGTTAAAATACGCGCATGTTTTTCATTTTGTTCTGTAAATAAAACATTGCCCATTGGTGACCAGGACTGTGCTACGATTTTTTCCATATGGCATTGATCTAAAACACCATCATCAAATGCATTCAAACGAGTAGCTGATATTTCAACTTGATGATATTCAACTGGAATATATTTATTTAACAAAGCTACTTGGCCTGTCGTGAAATTAGATACACCAAATGATTTTACTTTTCCAGATTTTTTTAATGATGTGATTGTTTCAGCAACTACTTCCACATTCATTAAAATGTCGGGTCTATGAATTAATAATGTATCAATATAATCGGTATGGAAATTTTGTAATGATTGCTCAACTGACTTAATAATATGTCCAGAACTTGCATCATAGGATTTAATATTATGATGAGGTCTACTTTGTGTAAGCATGTTAATCCCACACTTTGTAATTATGCTCATTTTATTACGCAAACTCGAATTTCCTTTTAATGCATTTCCGAAGTCTGCTTCTGTGGTGTAATGCCCATATATATCTGCATGATCAAATACATTCAATCCTATTTCTAAACATTGATTAATGATTGTATTATATTGTTGTGTTGTGAAGTTTTCACCCCATACTCCCCATCTCATACAACCCACGATAGGATTGTGTTTTATCCGGTTTTCCATTATTTATAATTTGATTACAATTTACTACTTTATACTTTTACATATTAAGGTATGTTTGATGATATATACGTTATTTAAGAATAATTATATCAGTATAGTAGGGGCATAAAAAAACCGGCGCTCTTTTGAGCGCCGGTTTGTATTGCAACGAGGTTGATTAATATCTGTTATATTCACCACCGCCATTACCACCACGATCACGGTTGTAACCGCCGCCAGTTCCGCCGCGATTGAAACCACCACCGCCACCACGATTTCCACCACCACCGTAAGGCTTCTTAGCAAAGCTTCTTTCGCCTTCTGGACGTGGAGTTGATTCGTTTACAACGATGTTACGACCTAATACTTCAGTGTCGTGTAATTGAGCGATAGCTGCTTTAGCTTCGTCATCATTAGCCATTTCAACAAAACCGAAACCTTTGCTTCTGTTGTTGTTAAATTTGTCTGTTACAATTTTTGCACTTGCAGTAGCTCCAAATGGAGTGAAAAGTGCTTCAAGATCTTCGCTAGTCATGTTCCAGCTAAGATTACCAACATAAATGTTCATGTTCTTTAAAATTAAGTGATCTAAAAACTAATGTAGGCGACATTGCTTTCCATTAGCGTTACCGAAGATAGGTATTAAAACATCACGAACAACAATATTTTTAGAAATTTGGACTTTTATAAGCCCAAAATGACCGATTTTACTATAATTATACTTATAAACTAACAAAAAACCCTTTCTGAGGGTTCAGAAAGGGTTAAAACTGTAGGTAAATTGAAGTAAACCTAAATTATTTTATTAAGGACACCTTATGCTTCAGCAGCAATTTCGATATCTATTTCAGTTGTTTGACCATTACCAAAGTCAATAGTTGCTTTATAAGCACCTAATTCTTTAATATCATCAGCAACACTAATTCTTCTTCTGTCAATTTCATATCCTTTTTGCTCACGAATTGCCTTCGTTACTTGTAAAGATGTGATAGATCCAAATATTTTATTATTTGCACCAACTTTAGCAGACAATTTAACTGGGCTTGAAGTTAATGTAGCAATAACTTTTGTGATTTCAGCTAACATAGCAGCTTCTTTCTTAGCCTTTGCTTTTAAACGCTCTTCTAATTGTTTTAAATTTGAAGAGTTTGCTTCAACCGCATGCTTAGTTGGGAATAAAAAATTACGAGCGTATCCGTTTTTAACGTTTACTAATTCGTCTTTTCCACCTAAGTTGTCTACTTCTTTAATTAATATTACTTGCATTGTGTTTGTTTTAGTTCCCAAGAGCCCAGCATTTTATGCTGTCACTCGCCTTGGTTTAGTCACTTAAGTGAATGCCGCGAGATTAGGGATGGTTTACTAATTTATTTATTTCATTAAATCTGTTACGTATGGTAACAAAGCCATTTGACGTGACTTTTTGATAGCGTCAGCTACTTTTCGTTGATACTTTAAAGAGTTGCCGCTTAAACGACGAGGTAACATTTTACCTTGTTCGTTCAAGAATTTCTTTAAAAAATCTACGTCTTTGTAATCTACATACTTAATACCATACTTCTTAAAACGACAGAATTTCTTCTTAGGTTTTTCCTGCTTGATTGCTGTAAGGTATTTGATTTCATTCTTTGCCATGATGGTAAAAATTTAATTAAGCCTCTTGTGCTTTGTGAACAGGGAAACCGCCGTTTCTCTTAATGTGGTTGTACTCAACTGCGTATTTGTCAAGTCTTGTAATCATGTGACGCATAATTTGCTCGTCACGTAAAAATTGAATTTTCAATTTTTCATTTAGGTCAGAAGGACCAGTGAATTCTAGTACCCAGTAGATACCAGTAGTTTTCTTATCAATAGGATAAGCAAGTGATTTTAAACCCCAAGGATTTGAGGCTACAGTGTCTCCACCATTTTCTTTGATGAAGTCTTGGTATTTTTTCTGAGCTGATTTAAAATCATCTTCAGATAATACCGGTGTGAAAATCACCATTAATTCGTAATTGTTCATTACTTGAATTTTTTGGTTAAATAATTGGTTTTTCCCAGTGGACACTCTTTACCAGAGCGAATCAGCCAAAACTGATTTGGGAGTGCGAAGGTATGTATTTATTGTGAATTATCGCCTGTTTTATCCCTGAAAATAAGGGCTACAGGGAAATGATCACTATATCCACCCCTATATATATTGCCATTATATGTTCTTTTGGGGTAACCCTGGTACCTTCCTTTGCTTTCCGTCATATTATAATTGCTATAAATGATTGATTTGTAACTACTTAGGTTATTTTTGTTCGTTTCCTCTTTCAAATCATCATCCCAGTTTCTACTTAATAAAATTTGGTCAAATAGGTTCCAACTATCATTATATGCTAAGGTCCCCATGCCTTTCTTAAACATTTTGTAAAAAGGGTTATTCATTTCAAGTAGTTTCATGCTTTTATTGGTTGGATTGTCATTAAAATCCCCCATTACAATAAATCGAGCATTTTGATTTTCATTATGAACACTATCCATGATTTTTTTACAGATATAACTTGCCCAATTTCTTTTATCAGCTGATTGCTGCTCACCACCTCGTCGGCTTGGCCAGTGGTTTACTAATACATATATCCATTTTCCATTTAATAACCCCTTTACAAACAATATATCTCTGGTAGCGTAGGTATTAAAATGAGTTTCATCTGTGAGGCTGAAGGGTCTGTATTGATAGGGTTTAAAATTGGCAGGATTGTAAATTAGCGCAACATCAACTCCTCTTGGATCCTTGGAGTCAAAATGAATGAATTTATAATGATATTTTTTAATCACCGATTCATTAATGAGCTTAGTGAGTACGACATCATTTTCAATCTCTACTAGACCAAATAATGCAATGCCATCTGATTTTTCAAGTTTCCCTAATTTGTAAATTACCCGAGCTACATGTTGTGATTTAATATCGTATGAAGATTGGTTATAATGCTTCAGACTATTTGGCAAGAAGTCTTCATCAATTACATTGATTTGATTTGTTGTATCATAAAAATTTTCACAGTTGTAAAATCCTATGATAGTTGATTGTCCACTTGTTTGGAATACCTTAAAAAATAAAATAAGTAGCATGAATGATTTTGATATGCTCATCGGTTAGCATTATTATTGAATGGACAATAGTATTGTATTTTAAGTATCGAAGTAAAGTATTTCCCGACAGATTTGATATTGGTTAAAAGTTCAATTTCAATTTTCAAATTCAAGAATGAAAATATTACTATACTTAATAATCCATTTGCTGTTTTTCATAAATCCACTAACTGCTCAAGAACAACAAGATCCATTGCCAACGGTGTTGAATGAACAGTCTGAACATTCACTTGATTGGGTTCCAACTTTATTAAATGCTACTAATAGTTCATTGTATAATGCAGTAATATTTAATGGGAGATCATTCGGCTGGCAATTGCGTGGTGAAAACAATACGCTTTCAGTTATAGATGGTATTCAATATACTTCGCCGCTCAACAAATGGAGATATTGGGATTTGATTGCTGGCTTACAAAGCCAATTGTATAAAACCGGGATGTCGATTAATGGTTCATTTTCGGATCAGGGGCATTATCAAAGTTTAGTTGTCAATTATTTGTCATCAGCACCGCAGCTAGGAAATAAAAGCATAAATATAGGATCTTCGATTTCAAACTCGATATTCGCAAATAGCGTTAGTGTTCGAATCAATAACCCCAATTTTTGGAATCATTGGCAAAGCAGTTTGGGTATTGTTTTACAACATATGCCTTCTTGGATGGCAACTGCAAGTTATAAAGAATCTATTGGTCTAGTGTATGGACTCGAGAAGCAGTTAACCCCCAAAAATAGTATTGGGTTTTCATTAATTTGGAATTACAGTGACCAATCTAAAATTGCAACGACTGTAAAGGAGGCATTCAATTTAGCTAAACAAAATACATACAATCCTACCTGGGGTTGGCTAAATTTCAAACCCTACTTCCCAAATACAAAACAATCTAATGCACCCGTTATTACATTCAGATATCAGCATAATTATAGTGAAAACAATTATTATAAATTTAATCAGTCAATTATTATAGGTCGACAGTCCTCGTCAAGTTTAGAATGGACCCAAACCGCTGATCCTCGGCCAGATTATTATAGATATTTGCCTAGCAATTTAAATGATGCATTATTAAAAAACGAGTTAACGAATTGGTATTTTGCGCATCCTGAAAATTTGCAAATCAATTTTGATAAAATCCTACAAATAAATAAATCAAGTAATGATCATCGTTCCTATTATATTGTTAATCAGCAAAACAGTGATTTATTTTTATTGAATGGCTCATTTTTATACGCTAAATATTTTGGCAACGAGTTTAATTTAATATCCGGGGTCAAGTATTTATATCATCATATTTCTTATTCAAATCAGGTAAAGGATTTATTAGGGGGCAGCTATTATTTGAATTATAATAACTGGATAAACGATGATGGGTTAAATGCAAGTTTTCAAAATGATATCATCCATCCAGATAGAAAAATAAGTGCATCTGAAACCTGGGGACCCAATTATGCGTTGACTTCAGGACAAGTATACCCTTGGGTGCAATTAAATAAAAAATATGCAAGGTTTGAAACTATTTTTGGAATGGGGTATGGTCTGCAAACAATATTTAGACATGGATATAATACAAATGGCTTGTTTCCATTAAGCGCTTTCGGCAAATCCAATAATATATGGTCAGTTGCCAAGGATTTTAAAGTGCAGTTATTGTATAAATTTTCAGGTAGACTATATTTTAGATCCATCGCCTTTCTAAAATGGGAATTACCAACTATTGAAAACATATTTATTGACCCGTCATTTAACGCAATAACTGCGCCTTATCTAAAATCGGTATATCATAATGGTGTGGACATTTCAATATTTTATAGGACTCCAGCATTAAAGTTATTTATTAGCGCCTATTCGTATAACACATATCATAATTCCATAACAAGAATGTTTTACCATGATCAGTTTGCATCCTTTGCTTATGGAATAGCCGGTAACATAAATAAATCAAATACCGGATTTGAAATTTCTGCAGAAATGCCCATTTTTCAAAAAATGCAAATGACATTTGTTTCAACATTACAAAAAAATATTTTTTCAAATAATCCTCAATTTCAATTATTATCAATTAACGACCTACAGCCTTTGGCCAATGGTATTTTACATCTCCAAAACCTAGCGGCTGAAACAAGTCCGAGTTTTGCAAATGCATTGACCTTGCAATATCATCCAATCACTTCTTTGAGCATTGGCTTAACCATGCTTTACGTTACACAAAGACCCATTGCTATTGATATTTTTAGACGAACTGACGATGTGAAAAACAAATTGGACATATTTAGTTGGACTAAAATTCAGCAAACCGGCTTTTTGCAAGACAATGGGGTTTTGAATGCCTATATAGCTAAATCAACACAAGTTAAATTAGCTTCAAAAACAATTAAAAGTTATTTGAGTTTAAGCATCAGAAATGCACTCAATGCTTTTATTCCTGTTTTTGCTTATGAGCAATCTCGCTTTGATTATATAAAATTTAATACCCAAAAATATGCTATAAAATACCTCATAGATCAAGGGGTTACTTATTCATTTCGCATACAATTACAAATTCAATAATTTTTTATGAAAAACAAATCTTATGTTGCCTTTTTTTTAATTTCCTTTTTAGCAATTATTTTATTTTTAGCTTCTTGCTTTAAGCAGTCTGCTAACGCTGCTGATACTATTGGCTTTAATGATTCAATCATTTCAATTAAAAACTTCAGAAAATTACATACCATGGGCATGGTTGAGTTGATAGCTCATCCCATTAGTATTCAGGGTACAGTTGTTGCCAATGATGAACATGATAATATTTACAAGTCATTATGTATTCAGGACAATTCAGGTGGAATGGTTATTCAATTAGATGGACTTGCTTTATATCAGACCTTTCCAGTGGGTACGGTAGTGAAGATAAATACGCAAAATTTATTTATTACTGACTACAGAAGAATGGTACAAATTGTTGCATCTGTTGATTCAAGTAATGGGTCATTGTTGACTGCTGGTATACCTTCGCCTTTAATTCCCAAATTTATTAAAATCTTAGAAGAAAATGTGCCTATAACTCCAATTAACGTAAGTTATAAAAATTTGGGTGATAGTTTACAAGGAAGACTAATCCAAATTAGTGGAGTGGAGTTTAGTGCATTGGATACCGCCCAGACTTTTGCTGATAAAAAAAATAAAGTAGGACTCAGTAGAAGTTTGAAATTTTGTACAGGCG
>CAIYUO010000058.1 GCA_903929425.1 uncultured Bacteroidota bacterium | reverse complement strand
TTTAATGATACTAAGATTTGAATTTATCAAAATCACGCTAATATACTCGCATTAACTGTATTCCATTTAAAATGGGTTCGCCTTTAATAGGGGTGAAATCTAGTATTATGCCAGTATTATTATTTACAATGACTTTATGTTTACTTAAAACAGCATGTAAAGGTTCAAGGTATCCACTAGTACTTAAATTTGTAATTAATTCCTGCCCATTCAATATAACATTAAAGGCTCTTTCTTTAAATTCTTCAGCTGCTACTGTATTTCCTAAATTATAAACTAAGTCATTTCCTTTTGAAGGAGATAATAATTCAGCAAAATGAAAAGTAATTTCATATACGCCATTAGGAACATCAAAACGAAATTGTTGAATACCGGTTCTTTGTGTTTGATAAATAGGCTCTAATGCTGTTCCTATGATATCTTTAGTCGCACCGTATCCAGTCCTTGTACTCCCTTTAATTATAAATACTTGCCCACCTGTATACCCCCATGTACCTGTTGAATAGGGTTGTTCAGGTATCCATGTTTGACCCGTTTTTTCATCAAAAAAGAATCGCTTATCTCCCAGGCTAATGTTCATTGATGTAAAGGGTACTTTTTCACTTTGTAAATTTTGTGAAAGCATAGTAAAATATATTGCCGCTTCATCTGTCATCTCATTACCATTTTCATTTGCGCTAACCGTTATATGATTATTTCCATTTATGAAAGGAACCTCAAAATTGACTACTCCTTGTACTGTCTCTTTACTACTTATTTCTTTGCCATTTAATTTTAAGGTTACCGTTTTTTGATTGCTAAAAACCGTTATGGGTTGAACGCAGAAAAGTTCAGTTTCTGAAATCGCAAATCCGGTGCGCTTATTCCATTCTTTGGAACCAATTTGTATATAAGGGCTTTTTAGTAAATTTGATTGATAAAAGCGATAACCGTCCTTAGGTTGCCTGTCCCAAGTTAATAATCCTTTTGCATTAACATGAGGTGTAGTCTCAGCTCTTTGCTCCGAATTAAATTCTGCTAAATTCCATATGATAGCTGCTGAAACAAAGGGTCTGTTCATGATATCCTTTAAATAGGACTGATGTAGTATGGTGGTATATTCAATTGATTTATCGAACCTCTCTGGTTTAAAATTATGTATTCTGACATCTGCATCAGATCCGTATTCCGTTACTAAAACAGGTTTATTGGGTAATTCTTTGTGATGATTATCTAAAAATTTCCCAAAATCTTGCAATGTCCCACTATACCATCCTTGATACAAATTCCATCCAACCAGTTTTGGAATTTTTGTTAGTCCCACTTTATTGTATAATTCCCAAGCACCGTGATTAGGTATCATAGTATATCTTAAACTGTCCTCATTGTGTGTAATGTCCTCTAATTCTTGAGCTAATTTTGCCACTGACTTGAAGTAGGTTTCTTGTTGATCCGATCCCTTTGTATATCTAGGCTGCAAGAGAACTTCATTCATATACGTCCACATGATTAAACTTGGATGATTATAATATTGTCTCATCATTTCTACATGCATTTCTTTTGCATTGTTGGAAAAAATTTCTGATTCTGTAATTCTATTCACGATAGGTGTTTCCACAGAAGTTAAAATACCTAAACGATCACAAGCTTCAATAACTGCAGGATCCTGAGGATAGTGTGCGATACGTAAAAAATTACCACCCATTTGCTTAATTAACTCAACATCTTGCACGTGCATGGCATCAGATAAAGCATTGCCTAATCCTTTATAATCTTGATGACGGCTTGCACCCATTAATTTTACCGATTTTCCATTTAAGAAAAATCCTTTATCTGGATCAAAATTAAACCAACGAAAACCTAAAGGGTTTACTACTTCGTCTAATTTTTGATTATTGCCAGCATCAAATAAAGTGGATACCACTCGATATAAGTATGGATTTTCTATTGACCATAATTTTGGATCTTTAATATTCTTAAAGGAATGAATAAAGTCAGTTTTTTGACCCGGATTAACAACTACTTGACTGTTTTGTTCTAAATATAATTTTCCTTGAGCATCAAAATTTTGTTACTAATTATTAACTTTCGTTTAGCTTCAGTTTTATTAACTAAACTCCCTTTAATATTTACAATCGCATTAGTATTATTTACAACTGGTGTATTAATAAATATGCCAGTTGATGCATAGTTATCAGCATCAAAATGAACTTTATTAATTGCTTTCAAATATACATCACGGTATATTCCTCCGTAAAAAGTAAAATCTGCTGCTAACGGAGGGATATTTTCGTTATGACTATTATCCACTTTAACAATTAACTCGTTAGTAGTACTTTCTTGTGTAGTATAATTTATATAACTAGAAATAGGAAAAGAAAAGGCATTATAACTTCCTATGTGTTTTCCAACAAGTTTGCCGTTTAAATAAACTTCTGCAACCTGACCCACTCCTTCAAAAAATATATATACCTCTTTTTCTTTCCAGCTTACTGGAATTTGGATTGTTTTTTTGTACCAACCCTCACCTCTATAATAGCCAGGCTCCTCGTCATTAACATCCTCTGCATTCCAGGTATGTGGGATAGAAACTAATGACCATTTTTTGGGTGATATTGTTTTAGAAGTATCCCCTTTGCAAAATTGCCAATTCGAATTTACGGTACTTGAAATTCTATCTTGAGCGATAACAGCAAAAAAATTTATCAATAGAATGGCAATAAATAGTATCTTTTTTTTCATAATTGTTGTTTTCAATTTTCTATTTTTAAAGTTAATAGTAGTTAGGTAATATTCGTGTATAAATGCTCCTTTCTTTTAACTTAGAAAGTGATACATATGGAGACCTATTAAATTTAACTAATTGAAAATCAAATACATATAACATTTCCTCAATTTTTATATAAAACTTTGCGCGATAAGTTTCATTTTATGTTTTTAAGTTGAAAAAAGTAATAGATTTTTTTTAAAAGAGTTATTATGTGTTGTAAAGTTAGTATTTTCAAAAAAAATTATATGGAAAGAAAAGATTTTATCGAACAAGTTGGCCTTAGCAGTGCAAGTATATTAATTTTTGGCTGTATGCAAGCCTGTTCTAAATCGGATACTGCTTCAAGTAGCAATAATTCCAACAAGAATGCAACAAATAAGCAAGTTGATTTTACGATTAATATTTCGGCTTCTCCGTATACTAACTTAAACACGGCCGGAGGTTTTTTTGTTGATACAGTAAATAGTATCATCATTGCTAGAACGCTAAAAAATGAGTTTATTGCAGTTAGCTCATTATGTACGCACCAAGGAGTTAATGTAGAATTTCAGTCCAATGCAAACAGATTTTATTGTACTGCTCATGGTTCAGCATTTGATGCTACCGGATCGGTAACAATTGGCCCCGCAACTGCAGCACTAAAACAATATAAGACAACGCTAACAGGTTCTAATTTAAGAGTGTATTCATAAAAATGTCGCACTAGCTCAAACGAACACAAATTTATTGACTTACATATAATATAGCTGGAACAGGTCTTTCACCAGTTGGGTCCGATGGCTTGATGGTTTCTTTACCATTTACAAGTAAGCAGGAGCTCCCGCCACCATCTAAGTTCAATCCTTCAATACAACCAATATCTAATAACAAAGATGCTGTTTCATTTAAGGTAGCACCAACAGCAATACCTTTCATTCTTCCTTGTATAGCTAGTATCATTAACTTTCCGTCCTTAGTATATCCCATTGCTGTTCTAGGATGTCTATCTAAAATTGCTTTTCCAGCAAATTTTTTTTCTTCTTCATTACTTATTGCTATTTGCTCATCTCTAATTAATACAGGGCCACCGCCCACCGCCCAGCTAACATTCCATGGTGCTAATTGAAAAAGCTTTGGATGTGATAAATTTAATTTTGAATTTGAATCCTTGAATGGGGTAAGTGGGTTTGATTGATAATAAACCTTACTCATTGCTGAATCCGTAAAAGTATATGCTATATCTAATTCCTTTTTCTTAAATAGTCCATTTTTTTTCATTCCAATTGCTGAAGCCAATACATGCGTATAGGTAAAGGTGTCCTTTCCTTTATTTAACATACTATTTATATTGTATGAAACTATTTGATCATCCTTAACTATCAAATTTAAATTTGTATTGTTTTTAAATTCAAAAAAAGAAGCGTTAACTACAACTGCAGGCTTATTCAATCGGTTGTAAAATTGCATTGGTGTTAAACGTCGAAATAAAGTAGTATCAGAGTTGATTTTAAGTTTATTGTCCTTTGTGTCGATTTGAACATAGTATGCCTTAAATGCACTATCATGATAAGTTCCCTGCCATTCAAAAACTTTTATACTTTCAGCATAAAATCCGAATACTTCTGAAACATCCTTCCACTGAGCATTGGTTTGCATGAAAGACAATCCCATTATTATAGCAATTAATATTTTTTTCATTGTGTGTTTTAAGGTTACTCAAATATATTCAATAAAAAAGGCTGGCTCTAATAAGAGCCAGCCTTTTTTTGAAAAACAATCAATTTTATTGATTCGCGAAAGTAGCTAATGCTCTTCCTTTTGGAGCGGTAGTTACACTTGGGGTACCTTTATAAATTAAGGTATATGCCCTCTGTCTAGCTAATGGATTGGCCGCAGTGGTGAATCTTGCCAATTCAAAATTGCTACCGGTTCTTCTTACTATAATAGTATCTGTAATAAAATTATAGGGTTGAGCATTAAAATCTGTAACTGTTCCTGGACTTATATTAGAGAACATATTTCCAGCACGTCTTGTTGAGTAGATATCGACATTTTTTCCAGCACTATCATTTAAAATAGCATGTACAAACCTCATGGTGAAGGTGTTTGTATCTGATAATACAAAGTTGTCTTGGGTAAATATTTGTTTACTACTGCTTGAGTTTAATATAGAGTCAGTAATGATTAAGGAATAATATTTTCCTGCTTCTACTGTTTTACTCAGACTTACTACCGCAATAGAATCTGGAGTAAGTACTCCTGCAGTGGAAAGTTTAATGGTTGCTGCTCCAGCTGGGATAGCAGCATACAAATTAGTAGTTGATGGGAATAAGGAACCAAAAGTTAAAAAACTTCCGTTTAGCTTAGACCCATTCAAGAAAATATTCAAACTATCACTGTTTGACGTCGCCAGTCTGAAAGCTGGAGAAAAGTGTACAATTTTAATAAAGGCGCTCCCAGTAGGGTTTGAACTTACAGCAATGTTCACAAGTGGTGTTGTCTTGGAACATGACCATAATAGACCACTTATACTAGCCGCCAATATTAGAATTAAGGATATATTTTTTTTCATTGTGCTTATTTTTATAAGTAATTTATTTCTGAGAGAACCACATTTCGTAGGTGTTGTAATCTAAATTTTGATAGGCTCCGATTCTGGTTAATTCAGGAATATTGTATAAATATTCTGAGTTATATCTTGGTCTACATCTGTAAACAAGCTTACCATTATTAGTTGAAATTAAGTTCGCACCTGATGGAGGTGTGAAATTCGCATATACTTGTTTTCCTGTTGCAGGATCGGTATCGGTATAATGGAATTTTCTCATGTCAATCCAAGTTTGGTGCACTCCCCAACCATATAGTGCAATATATTTTTGCAACATAATATGAGAAAGGGTAAGTCCAGTTGCTGAAGCAGGAACGACTGCGGGATCTGCTAAGTAGGTTGTAACTGCTGCAGGTGTTATCACATTAGCCGCTGGAATATTTTGATTGTATGTTGTTGTCAACATATCAAAATTCAAGCTAATTGCATTTTTATATGCACTCAATGCTAATGATGAATTTCCTTTTCTTAAAGCAGCTTCTGCAATAATAAATTGCATTTCAGATGCTGTCATTAAAGGCCATGGACTTGTATTTTGATATAAGTATCGGCTACTGTCCACAGTTGGTGCAGTGGTTGCACTTGCTGTAGGGTTACCCCAAAAGTTTTGAGGATAATCTGTGGCACTTACCCCAGTGGTACCAGCCCAAACTGTTAATCCTTTAAATGTTTTGTTACCATTTTCACGTAACATATACCACCTTCTTGGATCTGATACACCTTTAAAGGCGTCGGCATTATTACCAGACATTAAATCTGCGATATAAGAAGATTGTCTGATTGTACCAATATTACTTCTAAATGGCCCAAAGTAATTATTCACTGCAGAGGTTAAGCCTCCAGCTACTCTTACGACAGCATTTTCTGAGTTATTTACCATTGCAAGGTTCGCATACTTAATAGCAGAATCAGCATAACTATTCTTGGTGAAAATTTCTTTATTACTTAAGTTGATATAAGATCTTGCTAAAATTCCATAAACAAATTTTTTCCATTTAGCTACATCTCCGTTATAAAAATAAGCGTCTCCAATTGCTAAGTTTTCTTTGTTCACTTTACCATCGGTGCGATTTAAGAAACCTAATGCTCTAAAACATACTGCTCTTGTGCTATCATAAAATTCAGGTTGGGTTTCGTAATGGAATTGAACCAAGTTGGTATTAAATGCTTCTCTTAAAGGAGCGTCGCTGTATTCGTTGGTTAATTCCAACCAACCCCAAGCTCTAATGGCAGTAGCTGCACCAACATAATCCCATTTTTGTTGCTCCGAACCCCATTGGATAATTTTATTTACATTTTGTCCTTGACCATAATATACCGCGGCCCAAATAGAACCGGTATTATCACTGTTTATGGTACCACCCATTTGACCATAGTTTTCACCATTGGTTGTGGTTCCCCAATATTGAATGTACCTGCCAAGTAAAATACCATCGGCTTGTACGCCATATCCAGTACCTGCAGATGAATAGAAAGCAGTAAAACTTCCAATTACCCCCGACAGGATAGATTCAATTGGTTGAACAACTGCTGCGTTTGGATTCTTATATGCTTCGTCAATTTTTTTACTACATGACATAGCACCAAGTGTACAAATTAATCCAACTGACAGAAGCGATTTATAAATTTTATTTTTCATAAAACTGTTGATTTTTCTTTTAAAATTAAAAATTAGCTCTAAATCCAAAACTGTAACTGATTGGAGTTGGCGCACTACCTAAGTCAATACCATAACCACCTACACCACCTGTACTTGGGTTATTAGAGTTAACAGCAGGATCTGCTCCACGATAGTTGGTGATTAATACTAAGTCGTTTCCAGTTAGGAAAAAGCTAATACTTTTCACAGCCTTTATTTTATTCATTACGCGCTTAGGTAATGTGTAGTTAAGACTAACATCTCTAAGTCTTAACCAGTTCACATCCTTTTGGATAAATTCCTCATCAGGTAATGAAGTATAATAGCTTGTTAAGAAGTAAGGGTTAATTACAATCGTGTTTTTTGTTGGATTAGCAGAATTTTGCAAACCATCGTTTAATACTCCTTTCACCACTAGAGGGGTTGATCTGTCGGAAGTTCTTGCACTTTTACCCAAAGCAGTAAGTGCTTGATCGGTACCATTGTAAATATCTCCTCCTCTTCTCCAATCCCATAAAAAACTTAAACTAAAATCTTTATATCTAAATGAGTTTGAAATACCTAATGTAAAATCAGGAGTTCTGTCTGCGATTAATAAGTTACCAGTAGTCACAACTGGAATACCAGTTGTTGGGTTGATAAGGATATTTCCAGCAGTGTTTCTAGTATAAGTAGAACCTGTTAATGTACCAGTTGGTTGGTTTCTAATAAGACCACCTCTTACGTTTGAAACATAAGTATCAGAGTTGTAATAGTCGTTTAAAATGCCAATTGATGCTGGCAATGTTAATACCTTACTCCACATTTGGTTATAGTTGAAATTAAGATTCCATGTGAAATTAGTTTTTCTGATTGGTGATAATCCAACAGTTAATTCAATACCTTCATTACGAAGTGAAGAGGCATTGGTTGTATTTAAGATAAAACCTGTTGCATAACTAGCACGGTATCCTTGGCTAATTTGGTCTGTACAAAGTGTGTTATAATAAGCACCTTCAATTGTAATAGCATTTTTCAACATTCTAATTTCACTTCCTATTTCAAATGTTTGTTGACGCTCAGGTCTTAATGCTGGATTCGCATTCGTAAAGCCATAAGTAAATCCAGGAATTGTTGAACTATTTTGGTTATTTACAAAAACCGCTTGGTTTGAATAAGGATCATTTAAACGAGCAGTGTTTGCCATGGATCCTCTTAATTTAAAGTAGTCAACAATATTCCCCCTCTTAATGATTGGGAAGATATCTGACATAATTAAACTTAAACTAGCACCAGGGAAATTATAATTTCTGTTTTGAGAAGGTAAAGGAGAAGCAATCTCAAAACGATGAGAGTAAGTCAAGAAAGCAACATTATTATACCCAACTGAAACCTCACCAAAATAGGCAAGTTCTCTAAACACACTTAAGTTAGGTAATCCAAAATAGTTTCTCAACAATCTTACTCTTGAACCAACTAATGAAGTATTACTATCGGTAGGGTTTAAGCTAGAAAAAACCTGACCAAATTTATACATTGCACCTGAAGCAGGACCTAATGAATCAATTAACTGTGTTCCCTTAACACTGAATTGTTGTGTTTCATTATCCATCCACATTGTTCCAGCCATGGCTCTTGTGGAGAATTTTCCATAATTCTTTTTGGCAGTTGCTGTAATCGTGTGATTGTATCCTTTGTAAGTTCTGTAGTAATTATCTAATGAACCTCTTGTTGCAGGCGTTAACGCATAAGACTGAGGATGTAATAATAAGTAACCATCTGTTTTATAAGTATCATATCCAAAACGACCAGCAACTGTAAGCCATGAGAATGGATTAATATCAATACCTAATGTTCCAACATAACGTTTTGTTTTATCACCACTATAGTTATTATTTGCACTCCATAATGGGTTATCATAATCTGAATTTCCATTAGCGTTAAACAAAGTTGTTTTACTACCGTTTGAAGTTTCAAAATTAGTCATGTCATTGTTAGCAGGCCATTGGTATAAGCTCAATAAGAATCCACCAGTTGATGCTCCACCTTTCAAAGGCTTGACATTGTTTGAACTCGTGATGGTAAATGAAGGAGCAATGGTTATGTATTTTCCAATTTTAGAACTATTTGATATTTTAAAATTGAATTTTTGTAACATATTATTTGGAATCACACCCTGATTGTCTAGGTATTGACCTGAAACACGGAAGCTCATATCTTTTTTACCAAATTCCATTCCAATATTATGTGTTTGTGTAATACCTACTTTATAAAAACGATGTAGGTTATCATATAACTTAGTTGTTGCTGGCCATACTGGTCCAAAGCTTTGAAATTGTCCAGCAAGTGGAGGAGCAGTTGGGATACCATTGCTTGAACCTGGTCCATAATCATTATTCACTTGAGCAAAACGATTTATTTCCTGACTTCTGAAGTTATTATCATAAGTCACTAAAATCTTACCACTTGTAGACTTAGATTTCTTTGTTGTAATAACAATCGCACCATTACTAGCTTGGCTACCATAAAGCGCAGTAGCCTCTGGTCCTTTAAGTACAGTTACATTATCAATATCATTTGGATTAATATCAGCAATACGATTTGTGTAGTCATTGTTTCTATTTGGTAAATCCGAAGCGAGACCAATACCTGCTCCACCTTGTGAGTTGGTGTTTAATGTTGAGTTGTCTAAAATAATACCATCCACAACAAATAAGGGTTGGTTAGTACCAGACAATGTATTGAAACCTCTAAGGATAATTCCAGATGAAGCACCTGCAGCACCAGTTGTAGGTGTTACGGTGATCCCGGCAACTCTACCTTGTAAACTGTTTACAAAATTATCTCTTTGTGTAGACTGAATGTCTTTACCGGTTACATTTTGAGTAGAATAACCAAGTTCCCTTGAATTACGTTTAATGTCCATAGCAACTACCACCACTTCATCAAGTTGATCTTGTGATGGTGTTAACTGCACATTAATTTCTGATTTTGATCCTATTAAAACTTCTTTTTTAAGATAGTTTAATGATGTAAAAACAAGTGTTTGCTTGGAATCTCCTTTAATGGTGAACGTACCGTTTTGATTGGTAGTCGTTACATTTTTTGTTCCTTTAACTAGGACAGTAACGCCACTAATTGGGCGGTTATCTTCTCCTAATACTTTACCCGTAATTGCTTTTTCTTGAGCTGATAATGGCTTCGCAGACATAATTAAACAAATCAAGAAAAACATAAACGGAAGAAATTTTCTCATAGTTATCTGTTTTGGTTTTTAATTGCTTCAAATAGTTTCAATTCCTTAAAGAAAATAGAAACTATTGAGCGTTAATATTACAATAAATTTAACATTATTTATATCATTATTAGTCTAAAAACTAAGGAAAATTGAGATTTATATAAATGAATCAGTATTTATTCTATAATATTTATCAATTACGACTATATATTATGTTAAATAATATTTCAAGAACTTAATAATAAATAAAAAGGCCTCTATTGCTAGAGGCCTTTTTGTATTTCCAAACTTAAAATTTTTCCTATTTCAAAAGTTCTGTAATTGGTGCTGAATCATATATAACCCATTCTTCAATAATTTTTCCATCTTTAACTCTATCTGCTTGAAACATTGCAACTGATGCTGTTTTGTCCCCTTTTTTAAAGGTTGCTGTTAAATAACAGAAAACATGGTTTGATGATCCCTTAGCATCTGGTTTATTCAATACATCCTCCCAAGAAGCATTGTATTCAAAAGAAACGGATAAACCCATTTTTTTCCATTGTTCAAGAATGGCTAAATTATCATTTAAGGTAATTTTTTTGCCATTATCATGGAAAACTGCTGTGTCTGAGTATGTGGTTTTGTAGGTATCAAAATCATTTTTAACATCAGCAATACAACTGTTTGATTTTTTAATTAAATCAATATTTGCTGAGCTATCAACGCCAACTCCGTAGGATCTTAACGGGGCATTAGCAGAAGCTGTATCAGCTTTTGGTTGGTTTGTACATGCTATCAATGTAGCTGATACTAGAAAACTTAATAATAGTTTTTTCATTTTGTTGTTTATTTACTTGTTAATCTTGTATTTTTTGTCATCATCCACCTGTCAGTTCTTGTCTGCCAACTTGAAACGATTGCAGCATCTCTATCAAATGATCCTTTACCATAAAGTTCTTCGTAAACAGCTGAAAAATCCTTTTGTTCGTCTAATTCTTTCCATCCATTAGGTAAACGTCTAACTGATAAAATTCTATCAGTTCCAGTTGTAGCAGAATATATTGCATATTTCCATCCTAATTTATCCCATACTTTTGGAAATCTTTTTAAAATATCATTGAATGGCTTTCTATTACCATTGCCTTTAATAGCATATTCTGTAACAATTGCTTTGTCAGATCTTTCTTCAAACTTACTATTTGAATAGTCAGGTTGATAAACAATCACATCGCTTGAAATACTTTCAATATGTGGTGCTACAGTAATTGACCAATTATCAGACCATCTGATATTGTCAATGGTAGGTGCTGTTGAATTATCCCTGTCAGTAAAGCTTTTTCCAACATTATACAAAAACATATATTCACCATGATGTTTTCCGCCAGTAATGCTATAAGTAATAAAACCACCATCTTTTGCAGGAAAAAATTTAGTAAATAAATTTTCAACTGCATCCACATAGGGGATTGAGTGACCCTGCTTTACTTTTTGAAAAAGGGTGTTCATGGTTTTCTCTTGTGCAAATGTTGCTATTCCAATAAAGGATAAAGCAAGTAAGAGCATTGTTTTTTTCATAGTTATTTTATTTTTTAATGATTAATTTTTTACTTTAAAATCTTCAATCATATAATCTTTAACATCTTCAACCTCTCCTCTGTCTTGCAAATACTTAATAAATCTTGGGTTTTTCTCAAGCTTTTCAATGAGCAATAAATGATCATTATCATTTATGCATGAAACACCAATCCAATGCGTTGCGCCATTTGGTCTTCCAATATCATAAGTGCCAAATCCAACTGCTCTTCCGGCAAATTCTTCTTTCAAATCTTTTAATGCTAAGTCGTGCGCATTTTTGAATTTTGCTTGGTCTTTAATTTTAAAATCCCAAATATGATAAATGGAATCCTTCTTCTCACTACTTTTCCAGCTTAAAAATCTTCCTGAATAACTATGTCCCCATGTTTCTACATAATCAAACATTTTTGCCCAAAAAGCCTCGTCTCTATCTATGTTAATTGAATTAGTGTCTACTGGTTCTGTACCAAGGGTATAATGCCAAATAATTCTGTGTGTCATGCCATTATTAGGTCCAGTGGAAATTTTTTGTATTCTAAAATTCGCCTTATTGTATTTTACTTCTTTAAATGCTTTTTCAAATGCAGCTTCTATATATTTTTCGGTACGAGGCTTAGCCTTAATTTCTACACACCAAAAGGCTAATGTTTGTGAGAAAGCATTAATAGATGCTAGTAATAATACCAGTAGCAATAGTTTTTTCATGTTTTGTTGTTTTTTATATGTTAAAAATGTTGTTATAAATATATAACATATAAGTATCAAAAAGAAACTAAAATAAATAATTAATATAAACTTTATACGGCAACAAAACTATAAAGTAAATAGCCCAAATGGGGTGTGCTGATAAATTTAAATATTGTAATTACTTAAAAATCAATACCTTAAATCAGTACATTAATTGTGAAAATGTTTTATCATGTACACATTACAAAATGACACGATCCCCTTTTAATAATAATTTAATGACCGACACTTTATTATTAGGGGCACTTGTAGGGATTGAAATAAGTATTTTTGATTCATCTTTATGATAGTTACATGTTACGCCAGTTTCAAGCACGCTTATATTATCAATTTCATTTTTAATCAAAGGAATTGAAAGCTCATTATTATTTGGCAAATTAAAAACCATTAAATATATAGCAAGTCCATTTTTTGTTAATTGAGTGGAACTACGACCCCAATCAAAGCTTCCAATTTGGCTTGGTTGGCTCCCATATATTGCTTGTTTGTTTTTTTGTAACCAACTCCCCATTTCTTTTAGTCTTTCAATACTTTGGATCGGGAAACTGCCATCTGCTTTAGGCCCAACATTTAATAAATAGTTACCACCTTTTGAAGCAATATCACATAAGTTTTGTGTATTTCAATGACTTGCAAAGCTTTTTCTACTAACTATAGTTGGATTTATAATTTTTTATCTAAATTCAACTACAAATGATTACAGTTTAAATCAAAAGGTTATATTCGATAATTATTTAATTATTTGATAGTCATGAGAAAAAGTATAGTTTCTTTTTTAGTTATGTCAGTGTCTATACTGATTCAGTATCAAAGTTTATTCGCACAACAAAAAACTAGTTTACAGAAATCTTATCATAACTTTTTTTTAATTGGTACAGCGATTAACGCTCCGCAAATTCAGGGGTTAGATTCAAAAGCGAGCACTTTAATTACCAATGAATTTAATGCCGTTACCCCTGAAAACATCATGAAAAGTGAGGTTATACATCCAGGGTGGGAAGTGTATAATTTTTCACTTGCCGATAAAATGGTTGAATATGCCCAAGCGCATCAATTAAAAATAAATGGCCACACATTAATTTGGCATAGTCAATTACCCGCTTTCATGAAGCACATGCAAAGCGCCGATTCCGTTAGAAACTTTTTTGTTAATCATATCGAGACAGTTGCAAAACGATATGATGGGAAAGTGTTTTCATGGGATGTTGTAAATGAGGCTTTAGAGGAGGATGGTACATTAAGGAAATCTATTTTTTTAGAAAAATTAGGCGCCTCTTATATAGCAGAAGCCTTCCAATTAGCACAAAAGGCTTCGCCTAATGCGGAGCTATATTATAATGATTATAATATTGAACAACCTAAAAAACGCGCAGGTGCTATAGCTATCATAAAAGATTTACAAGCTAAAGGAATACGTATTGATGGTGTTGGTATTCAAGGTCATTGGCGTTATAATAAAATACCTTTTAAAGAAATAGAACAAAGTATAATCGAGTTTTCAAACTTAGGTGTTAAGGTTATGTTTACTGAATTGGATTTAGGCGTATTGCCAAATCCATGGGATAGTGATGCTGCTGATGTAAATATGAAAGCAACTTATAGTGCTAAAATGAACCCATATATGAATGGTTTGCCTGATTCAGTTCAAATGAAATTTACCGAAGGGTACGAGTCTTTATTTAAACTCTTTATAAAACATAAAAACAAAATTAGCAGAGTTACATTTTGGGGCGTTCATGATGGTCAATCCTGGTTAAATGGCTGGCCTATAAAAGGGCGCACTAATTATCCTTTATTATTTGATAGAAATTATCAGCCTAAAGAAGCTTATTTTAAAGTCATTGCTTTAACTAAATAGAAACTAAGATACTATCATTACAATTTTAAAAATGAATACAACTGCACAAAAAATTTCAGTACTAGAAAAAGTGGGTTATAGTTTAGGGGATCTTGCTGCCAATTTAATTTTTCAAACCTTAATGACTTTTCTTGCCTATTTCTATACTGACGTTTATAAAATACCAGCATCAACGGCAAGTATAATTATTTTTGTAGGTGGTTTTTTTGGTGCCTTCTTTAATATTATTATGGGGGCCATTGCGGATCGAACCAATACGCGTTGGGGAAAATTTAGACCTTGGTTGTTATGGACAGCTGTACCATTTGGAGTGATTTCCTTACTTGCATTTTCTACTCCTAATTTTAGTGAAACGGGTAAAATAATTTATGCATTTACAACCTACTTTCTTTTAATTATCGTTTATTCGGCAAACAACTTACCCTATGCTGCGTTAAGTGGCGTTATCACTGGTGATATGAAGGAAAGAAATAGTATTTCGTCCTATCGCTTTGTTGCAGTAATGGTGGCTCAATTCATTATTCAATCTTTATTATTACCCTTAGCACTTTCCTTAGGACATGGAGACAAAGCAGTAGGATTTGAAAAAGTAATGTTGTTTTTTGCCATTACTGGTATTGTTTGCTTTTTGATCACCTTTCTTACCACGAAAGAAAGAATTGTTCCAGTACAAGCCGAAAAATCATCTGTTAAAACAGATTTAAGTGATTTATCAAAAAATATCCCTTGGATTATTATGTTGTTATTGACCATTTTAGTTTTCATCACTTTGGCTTTGAAGGGGGGTATGTACATTTATTATTTCAAGTACTATTTAAACGAAACGGCACAAGCCAACTTTTTAGAAAATATAGGATTCAATCATTTTATTGCTGGTTTAAATAATTCACTTGCGGGCCTTGGACTAGGTGAATTTGAGTGGCCAAAAGATGCTGCTACCTCAGCAAATAGCTTATTTAATGCAGGTGGTATTATTTTCATGATTGTTGGTATCATGTTTTCAAAACCATTAGCTGATCAATTTGGAAAACGAAATATATTCGGCTGCTTTTTATTTTTATCTGCTTTATCATTACTTGCCTTTAATTTTTTCTCACCCGATGCTATAGGCACCGTTTTTATTACACAAATGGCCCATGGTTTTTTATATGGCGTTACCATTCCATTGTTATGGGCAATGATTGCCGATGTAGCTGACTATAGTGAGTGGAAAAATAATAGACGAGCAACTGCAATCATTTTTTCAGCCATGATATTTGGCTTAAAAATTGGATTAAGTGTTGGAGGTTCTTTAGGAGCAGCCATTCTAGCTAAATATGGTTATGTTGCTGAATTAGCGAAACAAACAAATTCAGCTATTGAAGGAATTAAGATGTCTGTTAGTGTTTATCCAGGGGTCATTTTCATTTTAGCATCTGCTATTTTATATTGGTACGAAATAGATAAAAAAATGGAACTAAAAATTGAAAACGATTTAAAAAGTAGACGTAATACATAATTGTAAGTTTGAATAAAACATAACGAATGCCAGAAGATAGTATTGAACATATTGATTTTGATGATTTAAATAAAAGGGCCATTTCGCAGCCATTAGTAAATCATATTTTCACAGCCGATCCATCGGCTCATGTTTTTGAAGGTAAAATTTTTATTTATCCCTCGCACGATATTGATACAGGTATCCCTTTTGATGATTTGGGTAGCCATTTTGCGATGGAGGATTATCATGTTATTTCTTTAGTAAGTCCTAATGCGAATGCGATAGATCATGGCGTCGCTTTACATATCAATCAAGTGCCATGGGCTGACCGCCAAATGTGGGCCCCAGATGCAGCCACAAAAAATGGTAAATACTATTTATATTTTCCTGCAAAAAAAGCAGATTGTATTTTTCAAATTGGAGTCGCAGTTGGTGACAAACCGGAAGGACCATTTATAGCGGAGATGGCTCCAATCGATGGAAGTTACTCGATTGATCCAGCCGTTTTTATGGATGACGATGGAAAATATTATATGTATTTTGGAGGTATATGGGGTGGACAATTACAATCCTATCGTAACAATGATTATGATATAAACCATAAAGAACCTTTAGCTGGTTTGCCTGCACTTGGGCCAAGGGTAGCGATGTTAACTGATAATATGTTGCAATTTGCTGAAACGGTAAGGGAAATTATCATTTTAGATGAAGCGGGTAATCCATTGCTAGCTGAAGATAATGACAGACGTTTTTTCGAAGCTTCTTGGATGCATAAATACAATGGCAAATATTATTTTTCATATTCAACAGGAGACACCCATTATTTATGTTACGCCATTGGGGACAATCCTTATGGGCCATTTATCTATATGGGTCGAATTTTAAACCCAGTAGTGGGATGGACGTCACATCATTCTATTTGTGAATTTGAAGGTAAGTGGTATTTATTTTATCATGATTCAAGTTTATCAAAAGGGGTTACACACTTACGGTCCATTAAAATGGCTGAAATTAAGTACGATGAACATGGGAAAATAATTACCCTTGATCCTTATTTATAAATTCATTTTATTCAATTATCATCTCAAGTTAAAGTAACATAATTCTTTATCGAACACAATATCATCCTTAACATCATTTTCTTATTAACAAATGCTATGAAAAAATTTATATTCTTTATTTTATTGATTGTTTCTTTTTTTCAAACCAATGCACAAATAAAACTTCCTCGCTTAATTAGCGATGGAATGATTTTGCAACGTGATATAGCTGTAAACATTTGGGGATGGGCAGGGGTGTATGAACAAGTAAATGTTGTTATTGAGAATCAATATTATCAAACATTAGCTAATGCTCAAGGAGAATGGAAAATTCAACTAAAGCCCCATGCAGCAGGAGGGCCATATGAAATAACAATTAAAGGCAGCAATGAAATTAAATTGAAGGATGTATTATTCGGGGATGTATATGTGTGTAGTGGGCAATCAAATATGGAATTGTGGATGGGTAGATTGAAATATAAATATGCAAAAGAAATTGAAACGGTGAATAACAGCCAAATCAGACAATTTTTAGTGCCGGATAAGTATGATTTTAAAAGTCCATTAAAGGATTTAGAACAGGGTAGTTGGTTATTTGCAAACCCAAAAAATATTTTAGATTTTTCAGGAGTCGCTTATTTTTTTGCTAAGGAAATTAATGCAAAATATAATGTTCCTGTGGGTATTATCAATACTGCTTTAGGTGGTTCTCCTGCGCAAGCTTGGATTAGCGAATCAGCAATAAGCACATTTCCTGAATACTTTAACGAAGCAAATAAATACAAAGACGATCAATTTATTAAAAGCGTAGAAACGAATAATCAATTAATAGCTAAAGCTTGGTATCATTATATTGATGTTTTTGATAAAGGAATTGCAGATAATTGGAAATCGTCAAAACTGGATGATCAAAATTGGGATCAAATGACCATACCGGGATATTGGGCTGATACGCAATTAGGTAATGTAAATGGTGTTGTTTGGTTTAGAAAAAAAATTAAAGTGCCCGCTTCAATGGTTGGAAAGCCAGTAAAGCTTGAGATGGGAAGAATTGTTGACGCTGATTCGGTTTTTGTAAATGAGCAATTTGTTGGAACAACTTCTTATCAATATCCCCCTCGTCGGTATGAATTAGCAAATAATGTACTTCATGAAGGTGAAAATGATATCACTATTAGAGTCATTAATAATAGTGGAAGAGGTGGGTTTATTGCAGATAAAAAATACGAACTAACTACAACAAAGGATACCATTCAATTAAAAGGGGAATGGAAATATAAATTAGGGGTTTTGGCGACTAGTTTGCCAAGTGAAAATTTTATTAGATGGAAGCCAGTTGGATTATATAATGCCATGATTGCTCCCTTGACTAATTATGCTATTAAAGGCTTTTTGTGGTATCAAGGGGAAGCAAATACAAGTAATCCGTCAAATTATAGTGCGCTTATGCAAACTTTAATAATTGATTGGAGAGCAAAATGGAATAATGAAAATCTCCCATTTTTATATGTTCAGTTGCCTAATTTTATGGAGCCTACTAAAGAACCTGTTGAAAGCAATTGGGCTGAATTAAGGCAGCAACAACTAAATGTAATGAGTGTACCAAATACTGCCATGGCTGTTGCCATTGACTTAGGTGATTGGAATGACATACACCCTGAAAATAAATTGGATGTTGCACATAGACTAGCTTTGTTAGCTGAAAAAAACATTTACAATGAAAAAAATAAGGTTGCGCAAGGGCCTTTATTTAAATCAGTGAAATTGAATAATGAAAAATGTGTTTTAACATTTTCTGAAATCGGTTCAGGTTTAGTGATAAAAGGGGGTGCTATTTTGAGTCAATTCCAAGTAGCAGGGGCAGACAAAAAATTCAAATGGGCAAAAGCTGAAATTGTAAACAATCAAGTCATTGTTTACAATAGTAAAATCAAAGCCCCTGTTTATATTAGGTATGCATGGGCTGATAATCCAGAAGGCGGCAAATTATATAATCAAGAAGGACTGCCTGCATCTCCATTTTCCGCAATTATTTATTAAATTTAACCTTTAACAATAAAAAGTATAGTCATGAGTTTATTATTAGGAGAACAAGAATTTTTTAAAGGAATTCCAAAAATTCAATTCGAGGGACAAGAAAGTGATAATCCATTAGCATTTAGATGGTACGATGAAAACAAAGTAGTGGCCGGCAAACCAATGAAAGAATGGTTAAAATTTGCTGGCGCTTATTGGCATAGCTTTTGTGGAACTGGGGCTGATCCATTTGGCGCACCAACGCATATTTTTGCTTGGGATAAAAAATTGGATGCAGTTGAAAGAGCTAAAGACAAAGCGGATGCTGCGTTTGAATTTTTTACAAAATTAGGATTAGGTTATTATTGTTTTCATGATGTTGATGTAGTTGATTATACGGATGATGTAGTTGATAATGAAAAAAGGTTAGCTACAATAACTGATTATTTGCACGAAAAACAAAAAGCAAGTGGTGTTCAATTGCTTTGGGGTACGGCCAATTTGTTTTCCAATACAAAGTATATGAATGGTGCAAGCACTAATCCTGACTTTTTGGTGTTGACACATGCTGCTGCTCAAGTAAAATCAGCCATTGATGCAACGATAAAGTTAGGCGGCACTGGTTATACATTTTGGGGCGGTAGAGAAGGTTATATGAGTTTGTTGAATACAAACATGAAAAGAGAAAAAGAACATTTAGCTAAATTTTTGCAAGTTTCAAGAGACTACGCGCGTGCCAATGGATTTAAAGGAAGTTTTTATATTGAACCTAAACCATGTGAGCCTAGTAAACATCAATATGATTATGATGCCGAAACAGTAATTGGATTTTTAAGACAATATGATTTATTAAATGACTTCAAATTAAATTTAGAAGTAAACCATGCAACCCTTGCAGGTCATACAATGCAACATGAAATGCAAATTGCCGCTGACGCTGGTTTATTAGGAAGTATGGATGCCAACAGAGGTGATATGCAAAATGGATGGGATACCGATCAGTTCCCTAATAACATCAACGAACTAACTGAGTGCATGCTTATATTTATTGAAGCGGGTGGGTTAAATCCAGGAGGTATTAATTTTGATGCAAAAATCAGACGTAACAGTACCGACCCTGCTGATTTATTTTATGCACATATAGGTGGTATGGATACTTTTGCGAGAGCGTTAATTGCTGCTGATCAAATTTTACAAAAATCAGATTATAAAAAAATCAGGGCTAACAGATATGCAAGTTTTGATGCGGGCAATGGTCAAGCATTTGAAAATGGCAAGTTAAGTTTAACTGATTTACGTGATATTGCTGCGAAAAGCGGTGTGCCTGAGGTGATAAGCGGAAAACAAGAGTTTTTAGAAAATTTAATTAATAGATTTATTTAATAATTATTTGATTAAATTTAAAAACTTAAAACTGCTATATGAATAATCAACTTGTATTAATTGACTATATTGTATTTGGACTATACTTTGTAATACTTGCTTCCTATGGATATTATATTTATGCAAAAAACAAAGCTGCGGCAGGCGCTTCTACCCAAGACTTTTTTTTAGCCGAAGGTTCTCTTACATGGTGGGCAATTGGTGCATCGCTGATTGCTTCCAATATTTCAGCCGAGCAATTTATTGGAATGAGTGGTGATGGTTTTTTTGTGGGTATTGCTGTTGCAGTATACGAATGGGGTGCTTCCATTGCTTTAATTATTATTGCAGTATGGTTTATACCTATCTATTTAAAAAATAAAATTTTTACGATGCCTCAGTTTTTAAAAACGAGGTATAATGAAACAGTTGCTTTAATAATGGGTATTTTCTGGTTATTCTTATATGTATTTGTGAATTTAACCTCAATCCTTTATTTAGGATCTGTTGCAATTAATAGTTTAGTTGGAGGTGAGTACTTACATGTAATCATGATTGTACTCGCCATAATGGGATTATTGATTACGTTAGGGGGAATGAAGGTTATTGGATATACCGATGTATTACAAGTGGCAGTTTTAATTATTGGTGGCTTGGCTACATCCTATTTAGCATTGACTAAAGTGAGTGAGACTTTTCATTTAGATAGTAGCGCCATTACTGGATTTAAGATGTTAATTAAAGACGCACCTGATCATTTTAAATTAATGTTACACAAACCCGTTGTAGGTGTTGATTCACAAGACTACATGAATAAATATTTAATTTTACCTGGCATTTGTATGTATTTTGCCGGCCAATGGGTACTTGCTTTAAATTATTGGGGTTGTAATCAATATATTACGCAACGAGCATTGGGGGCTGATTTGCAAACAGCTCGTTCAGGTATTTTATTTGCAGCGTTTTTAAAATTGATGATGCCTTTGATAGTTATGCTTCCTGGTATAGCTGCCTATGTAATTTATAAAAATGGAGGATTAGAAGGTTTTAATGGCGTAAAAGATACTGCCTATTCATCGGTATTAGCATTTTTGCCTTCAGGCTTAAAAGGTTTGTCTGTAGCTGCTTTGACAGCTGCCATCGTTGCTTCTATTGCGGGTAAATTAAATAGTATTTCAACTATTTTTACTTTGGATATTTATAAAAAGTACCTTAACACAAATGCACCTGAAATTAAGCAGGTTTGGATAGGTCGTTTAACAATGCTTGTAGCTATGTTTTTAGCGATTGTATTTACATGGAAGGATTTACTAGGTATTGGTGGCGAAGGTGGATTTACGTTTATTCAAAAATATACTGGATTTATTAGTCCAGGGGTATTTGCCTTGTTTTTATTAGGTATGTTTTGGAAACGAACTACTGGCACAGCAGCAGTTGCTGGTTTACTAACTGGATTTTTACTTTCTATATTCTTTAATAGTTATGTTGTTTCCATTTTTGGGACGGAGACTTTGTTATATACAGCTTTTCCAAATGGCAAAGGTGGATATGATATTCCTTTCTTAATTAATATGGGATGGGCCTTTGTTTTTACTGTGATTGTAATGATTGTATTAAGTTTAGCCGGTCCTAAAGTAAATCCAAAAGCATTTGAGTTTGATAAAAGCATGTTTAAAGTTAAACCAGTTCATATTGTAATGATTGTTTCTATTATTCTTATATTAACTGCGCTTTATGCTAAATTTTGGTAGTTAAATAAATGATTTGTTCATCATTCATAAATCAATCAACAATCAACATTCAATATTCATTATGTTACTATTAGGTATTGACATTGGCACTTCTTCGATAAAAGTTTCAGTCATTGATGCAGCAAGTCAAAATATAATTGCATCTGCTCAACATCCTGAAACCGAATCAGAAATTATTTCATTACAAAAAGGATGGGCCGAGCAATCACCTGTTCAATGGTGGAATGATGTGCAAATAGCAATCAAAAAAGTGAATGCATCTGGCAAATACAATCCAAGTGATATTGGCGCCATTGGCATTGCTTATCAAATGCATGGTTTGGTTTTAATTGATCAACAGGGTCAAGTTTTACGTGATAGTATTATATGGTGTGATAGTCGAGCAGTACCTTATGGTGAAGCTGCTTATGCTGCCATTGGTAAAGAAAAATGTTTAACGCATTTATTAAATTCTCCAGGTAATTTTACTGCTGCTAAATTAGCATGGGTAAAAGAAAATGAACCGAAAATTTTTGATCAAATTGATAAAATTTTATTACCTGGCGATTATATAAGCTATCGATTAACGGGACAAGTTACAACATCCGCTTCCTCCTTGTCAGAAGGTATTTTTTGGGACTTCAAAAACAATACTTTATCAGCCGATGTTTTAAATTATTTTGGTTTTAAGGAAAGCATGTTCCCAAAAATTCAAGATGTTTTCAGTGAACATGGCTTATTAACTAAACACATAGCAGATACAATCGGATTAAAGCAGGGAATACCTGTTACTTATAAGGCAGGTGATCAGCCCAATAACGCTTTATCATTAAATGTATTAAATGAGGGTGAGTTTGCTGCTACGGCTGGTACTTCGGGCGTTATTTATGGAGTGTCAAATCAATTGGTTTATGATAATGAAACTAGGATAAACAGTTTTGCACATGTGAATCATACAAATACAAAAACAAGAACAGGGGTGTTACTATGTATTAATGGTACGGGAATTATGAATAGGTATGTTAAGCAATTGGCGGGTTCAGATTTGTCATATACCGAAATGAATGAACAAGCATCTAAAGTAAATGTGGGTAGTGATGGATTACATATTTTGCCATTTGGTAATGGGGCTGAACGAATTTTTAACAATAATATAGTTGGGGCTCATTTCGAGCATATCGATTTAAATAAACACACCAAAGCACATTTTTTCCGTGCTGCACAAGAAGGCATTGCTTTTGCATTTAAATATGGGTTTGACATTATGAAATCAAATGGAATGAATCCAACAATGATTAGAGCAGGAAAGGCAAACATGTTTTTGAGCAACATTTTCACCGAAGCATTTGTGAATGTGATAGGGGTGCCTATTGAATTGTATGAGGCGGACGGAAGTGCAGGTGCTGCAAAAGGAGCAGGAATTGGCTTTGGATTTTATGCATCTGCCGAAGAAGCTTGCAGTATTCAAAAAACTTTGGGTGTTATTGAACCAACAAATCTTTCCTTGTATCAAGACTTATATCATGAGTGGAATCAAACATTATCTACACACATTTAATATTCGGATTTTTATTTAAAACTGGTTGCCATGAAAAACAAATTTCTATTGGGTTTATGCCTATTGATTTTCAATGTTTCAAATTTAATAGCTCAATCACCATCTTATCCTTTCCAAAATAAAAATTTAAGCATTGATCAGCGTATCAAGGATTTAGTAGGTCAATTGACTTTGGAAGAAAAAGTAAATGAAATGTTATATAACGCACCTGGTGTTCCAAGATTAGGTGTACCTCAATATAATTGGTGGAATGAAGCATTACATGGTGTGGGTCGAAGTGGTAGAGCAACTGTTTTCCCTCAAGCCATTGGATTGGCTGCTACGTTTAATGATGAATTAGTTTTTGAAGAAGCTAATGTTATTTCGGATGAAGCAAGGGCAATGTACAATGTAGCTGTTAAAAAAGATTATCGCATGCAATATGGCGGACTTACTTTTTGGTCACCTAATATCAATATTTTTAGAGATCCTCGTTGGGGTCGTGGTCAAGAAACTTATGGTGAAGATCCGGTATTGACTACAAAAATGGGCATCGCTTTTGTCAAAGGATTGCAAGGCAATGATCCTACCTATTTAAAAGTTGCTGCTTGTGCTAAGCATTACGCAGTGCACAGTGGACCTGAAAAAATGCGCCATGAGTTTAACGCGGAAGCGTCTATGAAAGACTTATGGGAAACTTATTTACCTGCATTTAAAGCTTTGGTTGAAAATAATGTGGAGGCGGTTATGTGTGCCTATAATAAAACGAATGATGAAGTTTGTTGTGGTAATCAATATTTACTTCAGGAAGTATTAAGAACACAATGGAATTTCAAGGGACATGTAGTATCTGATTGCTGGGCTATCGGTGATTTTTTCGGCGGACATAAAATTTTACCTGGTCCTATTGAAGCATCCGCATTGGCATTGAAAAGAGGCGTTAATTTAGAATGTGGTAATGCATTCCCATATTTAGTTCAAGCAGTTAAAAAAGGATTAGTTACAGAACAAGAAATTGACAATTCATTAAGTATTTTATTGAGGACTAAATTTAAACTTGGACTATTTGATCCAGTTGGTTCCACGCCATATGACAACTTAGCCGAAACATCCATAAACAATACTGAACACCGAGCATTGGCAAGAAAAGTAGCTCAGCAGTCAATTGTATTGTTAAAAAACAATGGAGTACTACCTTTAAAAAATGACTTAAAAAAATATTTTGTTACTGGTCCTAATGCTGCCAGCATGGACGCTTTAATGGGTAATTATTATGGGGTTAATGATAAATATGTAACTATTTTAGAAGGATTGACCGCCGCTATACAAGACGGATCTCAATTGCAGTACCGAGTAGGTACTCCATTGGTGGGTGATAGTACAAGAGCGTCTAAATTTTCAACTGGTGAAGCAAAAGTATCTGATGCTACAATTGTTGTAATGGGTATTACGGGTTATTTAGAAGGGGAGGAAGGTGAGTCTGTTTTATCAAAAACAGGCGGTGATCGATTAGATTATAATATCCCTGCTAATCAAATTGAATACTTAAAGGCGCTAAAACTTAAAAATACAAAACCTGTAATTGCTGTAATTACTGGAGGAAGCCCAATGAATTTATCAGAAGTACATGAAATAGCTGATGCAGTAGTATTAGTTTGGTATCCGGGTGAAGAAGGCGGTAATGCAGTTGCAGATATTATTTTTGGTAAAGTAGCTCCATCAGGAAAACTCCCCATTAGTTTCCCAAAGTCATTAGATCAATTACCTGCGTATGAAAATTATTCAATGAAGGGTAGAACCTATCGTTTTATGAATGCTGAGCCAATGTATCCTTTTGGATTTGGTTTAAGCTATACCAATTTCAAATACGAAGATTTAAAACTTTCGAAGTCGACCATTTCAAAAAATGAGCCATTGACTGCAACTGTTACCATAAGCAATACTGGTAAAATGTTGGGTGAGGAAGTAATTCAATTATATGTTTCACATCCTAATGCAGGTAATGATGCACCCATTATGGCATTGAAAAATTTCAAGAAAATTTCATTAGCGCCAGGTGAGCGTAAAACAGTTCAATTTACTATCACCCCTGAGATGCTTAATTTAATAAACGAATCAGGACAAAGTGTTTTTGTTAAAGGAGCACTTAAAATAATGGTTGGCGGGTCGGCTCCAACGGAAAGAAGCAAGGCATTGGGAGCAGCTGATTTTCTTACTCAAAATGTAGAATGTAAATAACCTACTTTCCGCCATTGGCAATTTATAATTTCAATTATAAAGAAGGTCTAAGTGTTAATGAAAATGGAATAGGAATGTGTGCAGTTGATTTATCAATAATTAATTGTGCTGCTTTCATGCCCATCATTTCAAAATCGGTAGATATCGTAGTAATGCCGTTTAAGATAATTTTTTTCATTGGAGACTCATTGTATGAAATTACACCCACCTCTTTACCAACTTTTAATTTAGTAGGTAATATTTGCTCTATTAAGTTCACCAAATCAAGGTCCATCAAGCATAAATATACCGAACCTGCTTTTATTGTATGATCTTGTATTTGGTGTATTACATTATAAGCGAATGCATATTGTTGACAAAACTTATAAAACCCTTGAAGAATTTCTTGCGGGAAATAACTGTCTCTTGGGAAAATAATATTAATGGCATTGTATTTTGATAACCTAGGCAATGCCTGTTCTAATGCATGGTAAATGTCATTTTCGAAGTCCTCATACACGGCTCCAAATTTACCTTTAATGCCTGGTTGAAGTTTGTCTAATAATATTAATTTATCAGATGGGATTGAGTTCAATATTTCTTGCACATTTTCGCCACCCTCATTAAAGTGGGGGATAATTACATAGTGTGTGTAATCATTCTTTTTTTGTTCAATTAGTTTTTTAAAAAATGAGTAGTCATTATTGTAAATATAAAAATCAATTGATGCAATATCTCCAAGCGCTTCCACAAAACTGTCATAAATTATTTTTTTATGGGGGCTTAGTTTATTGAATAATAAAAATATTTTCAGTTCAATTTTCGTATCAACCGATTTAATAAAATACCCTTTGCCAGGAACCGAGCCAACAATACCCATTTCCTTTAAATATTTATAACCTTTTTCGGCAGTGTCCCTAGATATTTCAAACTCAAAGCTTAATTCATTAATGGATGGCAGTAAATCATCTTTCACCAACTTCCCCTCTCCAATGGCCTTAATGACCCCATTTGCTAATTGCAGGTATTTGGGAGTGGCAGAAATGTAGTCAATTGCAAGTAATTGAAATATTGGATTGTTTTTCATCATTAGAACCCCAATTTATAATAAAATTTGTAAATACCTGTTTATTAACCCTATTTTACTATGATAGTGCAGGATAGTTTAATAATCCTAATATTTAACTTTACGATGATTGCGCAATATTGCTTTTCCTATTGAAATTTAAACCTATGTTAGTATTATTTGGCGTTCTTTTTCATTTTATTGGTGGATTCGCGTCAGGCAGTTTTTATATGCCTTTTAAAAAAGTTAAAGGATGGAGTTGGGAAAGTTTTTGGATTGTGGGTGGCCTTTTTTCATGGTTAATTGTACCCCCTTTAGCAGCGTACCTAACAATACCTGGTTTTGCTGATATTATTAAAAACACACCAACTGCTACTTTATGGTTAACCTATACTTTTGGCGTGCTTTGGGGAATTGGTGGGCTAACCTATGGATTAGGTGTTAGATATTTAGGGGTATCCTTAGGAAGTAGTGTGATACTTGGTTTATGCATGGTATTTGGTGCAATTATTCCAGCTATATATTATGATTTTAATCCTGTAGAAGGTAAAGACACATTTAGTGCAATGATCCATTCAGGCTGGGGTTTAACAGTGATTGCAGGTTTGGCAATTTGTATGTTGGGAATTATCATTAGTGGTAAAGCAGGTGTGTTGAAAGAAAAAGAAATGAAGGAAGTGTCTACTGAATATAAGTTTGCATTGGGCATGTTTGTAGCCATTGTATCTGGCGTGTTGAGTGCTTGTTTTAATTTTGGTTTGGAAGCAGGACAAAATATGGCAACCATTGCAAATGATACATGGAAAATTGCACATCCAGGGGAAGGTGAATTTTTATATCGCAATAATGTTATTTATGTAGTATTGTTATGGGGTGGTCTCACGACAAATTTTATATGGTGCATGGTATTGAATGCAAGAAATAAAACATTTAGTGATTATTCCAATAAGCAAACTCCATTATTAAAAAATTATATTTTTTCAGCACTAGCTGGAACCACCTGGTTTTTACAATTCTTTTTTTATGGAATGGGCGAAAGCCGATTAGGCAATGGTCCAAGTTCATGGATTCTGCATATGGCCTTTATTATATTGGTAGCGAATATGTGGGGATTATTTTTAAAAGAATGGAAAGGGGTAAGTAAAAAAACGTTAACAACAATTGTGATAGGTATCGCAACCATTATTATATCAGTATTGGTGGTGGGCTATGGCAATTCATTAAAATAATAAAAAAAGGAATGAAAAATTTAGAGACAAAGTACAAGCATGTAAGTTATTTGTGGGATAAGCAAAAAGCGGCGACCATGACAGGTGACGAAGTGGCCTTGTTGGTTTATCGCTCTAATTTATTAGGAGCCGATTTGCGATTAACAAACTATGGTGGAGGTAATACATCCTGCAAAGCGATGACAAAGGATCCTTTAACGGGAGCGGAGGTAGAAGTAATGTGGGTAAAGGGAAGTGGTGGTGATTTAGGGACCATGCAAAGAAATGGCTTGGCTGCATTATATGTTGACCGCTTAAGAAGTTTAAAAAATGTTTATCGTGGGTTAGCGCATGAGGACGAAATGGTGGAGTTGTTTAATCATTGTATTTATGATTTAGCATCAAAAGCGCCAAGTATTGATACCCCTTTACATGGTTTTTTGCCGTTCAAACATATTGATCATTTACATCCTGATGCTGCGATTGCGATTGCCGCAAGTAAGGATGGTAAAAAAATTACCAAGGAATTATTTGGCGGAAAAATTGGTTGGGTGCCTTGGCAAAAGCCGGGGTTTGATTTAGGATTACAATTAAAACAATGCTTGGATAATAACCCTGGCATTATAGGTATCATGTTAGGTTCACATGGTTTATTTACATGGGGAGACACCGCTTATGAAAGCTATATCAACACTTTAGAAGTAATTGAAAAATGTGCGGAATACTTGCAAGAAAATATTGCAAAACAATCAACCGTTTTTGCGGGTCAAAAAATACAATCATTGGATGCAGAAAAACGATTATCTCAAGCAGCGGCATTAGCGCCTATTTTAAGAGGCTTTTGTTCGGCTCAAACAAAAATGATTGGTCATTTTACGGACGATGCGCGTGTTTTAGAATTTATCAATTCAAATGACTTAGCTCGTTTAGCCCCTTTGGGTACAAGCTGTCCTGATCATTTTTTGAGAACTAAAATTTCACCATTGGTTTTAAACTTGGGAGCTGCTGATGATTTAGCTGATATCGCTTCCATCAAACAAAAAATCGAGCCTTTATTTGTTGCTTATCGTCAAATGTATACCGACTATTATTATAAATGCAAACATGCTAATAGTCCTGCTATGCGTGATGCGAATCCGGTGATCATATTGTATCCAGGCGTTGGTATGTTTAGTTTTGCAAAGGACAAGCAAACTGCAAGGGTAGCTGCTGAATTTTATATTAATGCAATCAATGTAATGAAAGGGGCTGAAGCCATTTCTTCCTACACTTCATTGCCAAGACAAGAAGCCTTTAATATTGAATATTGGTTATTAGAGGAAGCTAAATTGCAAAGAATGCCAAAGCCAAAAGCATTAAGTGGTCGAGTTGCCTTAGTCACTGGAAGTGGCGGTGGTATTGGCAAAGCCATTGCTAAGAAATTTGCGAGTGAAGGTGCATGCGTTTTATTATCCGATAATAATGCCGAGCGATTAGAAGAAGCAAAACAAGAATTTATAGCCTTATTTGGAAAGGATGTTGTTGCTTCAAGCATATTGGATGTTACCAGCGCTGAAACAATTCAAGCAACCGCTAAAGAAGCAGCATTGCGTTTTGGCGGATTGGATTTAATTGTAAATAATGCAGGTTTATCTATCTCAAAAACAATTGAAGATCATACCATTCAAGATTGGGATTTATTGTATGATGTTTTAGTGAAGGGACAAATGTTGGTAACACAAAATGCAGTTGGAATAATGCGTAAGCAAAATATGGGTGGTGATATTATCAATATTGTAAGTAAAAATGCATTAGTTAGTGGCCCTAATAACGCTGGTTATGGTTCAGCAAAAGCAGCTCAATTTCATTTGAGTCGATTAAATGCAGCTGAGTTAGGAAAGGATAAAATTCGAGTGAATGTAGTGAATCCCGATGCGGTGATTGCAGGCAGTAATATATGGAGTGGAGGATGGGCGGAAGGCCGAGCAAAAGCTTACGGAATTAAAGTGGAAGAATTGCCTGCTTATTATGCAGGACGTACTTTATTAAATGAAATTATTTTGCCAGAAGATATTGCAAATGCTTGTTATGCTTTTGTTGGCGGCTTATTAAGCAAAACGACTGGAGGGGTTTTAAATGTTGACGGAGGAGTAGCAGCTGCATTTGTTAGATAATAATATTTGACAAATGGATAAAGCATTTTTAAAACAGAAAATCAGGTGTTATGAAAAGAATAGGATCTAAAATGTTTTTGAAAAAAGGTTTTGAACAAGAATATAAAAAAAGACATGACGAAATATGGCCTGAACTGGTGAAATTATTAAGTGACACGGGCATTAGTGAGTATTCCATTTTCTTTGATGCGGAAACGCTTATTTTATTCGCTTATTTCAAGATTCATGATACGGTAGCGCTCGAAAGTTTACCATCACAGCCTATTATGAAAAAGTGGTGGAGTCACATGCAGGACATCATGGAAACGAATCCTGATAATTCTCCTGTAAATATTTCACTATCAGAAGTGTTTTATTTACCTTAAGGAAATAATTATATACCGTACCTAAGGGTTTTAAATAAATGAATTATGTTAGTTGATAAAAAAATAATTGAAAGTCATAATGCTGACTTAATGGTAAAGCATCAAAAAAAGTATGCGCTATTAAAAGAGGAAATGGTTGGTGTTGAAGCAATCATTGAAAAATTAGTAGCCTTTCAAATTGCTATTCCCTCATGGGCTTTAGGCACGGGTGGTACAAGATTTGGCCGATTTGCAGGTGGTGGAGAGCCGCGGAATTTGGAAGAAAAAATGGAAGACATTGGTTTGATGCATGCTTTAAATAAATCGAGTGGGGCTATTTCATTACATATCCCATGGGATATTCCTGCAAATCCTAAGGCAATTAAAAATTTGGCTGCTGACTATGGGTTAAAGTTTGATGCCATGAATTCCAACACTTTTCAGGATCAACCAAATCAAAAACATAGTTATAAGTTTGGATCATTACAGCATGTAAGTAAAAACACACGCCAACAAGCCATTGACCACAATATAGAGGTGATACAACATGGTATCGACTTAGGTTCTGATTCATTGACAGTTTGGCTAGCTGACGGGTCATCTTTTCCAGGACAATTGAATTTCAGGAATGCATTTAATAATACTTTACAAGGTTTAGAAGAAATTTATAAAGCCTTGCCGGATAATTGGAAAATGTTTATTGAATACAAAGCATTTGAGCCTAATTTTTATTCAATGACAGTTGGAGACTGGGGTCAATCTTTATTGTATGCAACTAAGCTGGGAAAAAAAGCATACACATTAGTTGACTTAGGACATCATTTACCCAATGCTAATATTCAACAAATTGTAGCATTGCTTTTAAATGAGCAAAAGTTAGGAGGCTTTCACTTCAATGATTCTAAATACGGCGATGATGATTTAACCGTTGGAAGCATTGATCCTTATAAATTATTTTTAATTTTCAATGAATTAGTGGAAGGTATGGATGCCAGAAGCATGAACCATGCGAAGGATCTAGGTTGGATGATTGATGCAAGCCATAATGTGAAAGATCCATTAGAAGATTTATTGCAATCTGTGGAAGCCATTAAAATCGCATATGCACAAGCATTGTTAGTTGATGTTAAGGCTTTAAAAGAAGCTCAATTAAACTTAGATACGGTAAAATGTCAGGAAATTTTACAAGCTGCCTTTAGAACTGATGTGAGAACAATTGTTGCAGAAGCAAGAATAAGAGCAGGTGCTGCTTTAGATCCACTGCATTTGTTTAGAGCTGCAGATGTAAGAGCTAAGCTAATTAAAACAAGAGGTGAAAAATCCTTCGCCACAGGATTATAATTTACGATTTAAATATGCCTGTACCCGTAATTGCTATATTGGATATTGGTAAGACCAATAAAAAATGCTTGTTGTTTAATGAGCAATACGAAGTTGTTTTTGAACAATCGCAATTACTTAATGAAACATTGGATGAGGATGGGGAAGTTTGCGAGGACATCATCGCATTAACAAAATGGGCTTTAGAGAGCATACAATATGTTATTGATCATACCGATTTCGATATTAAAGCCATTAATTTTTCGGCCTATGGCGCAAGTTTTATGTATGTTGACAAGGATGGTAATCCATTAACGCCATTATATAATTATTTAAAAGGTTATCCCGAAAAACTTCAATTAGCTTTTGAAGAAAAATACAACAAAGAAGGCGATTTTTATATACATACGGCTTCACCAAAATTAGGAAGTTTAAATTCAGGTTTGCAGCTTTATCGTTTCAAGCAAGAACAACCTGAACTGTTTGAAAAAGTAACGGCAATTATGCACCTGCCACAATACATTAGTTTTTTGTTTACAAAATATGCCGCTACTGATATCACAAGTATCGGATGTCATACCGCTTTATGGGATTATAAAAAACAAACATACCATGAGTGGGTAATTCAGGAAGGCATGGATCAGTATTTAGCGAAAATTACGGCTTCTAATCTAACAAAAAATGCAAACTTCAATCACAAGCATATACATGTTGGTATTGGTTTGCATGATAGTAGTGCAGCTCTAATTCCCTATTTAAAATATTTTCAAGAGCCCTTCATTTTAATTTCTACCGGTACCTGGTGTATAAGTTTGAATCCATTTAATGACACACCATTAACACACCATCAATTAGAAAATGATTGTTTATGTTATATGGGATATACTGGAAAGCCAGTAAAAGCTGCAAGATTATTTGCAGGATATGAACATGAGCAGGTAATCGTTAAATTGGCAAAACATTTTAACAAGCCACTAGATTATTATAAATCAATATTATTTGATTTTAGCTTAATTAATCAATCCAATTTAGGCGATTTGGATACAGTTATCCCAGTTGGTGTCAATCCTTCTTCCTTTTCAACAAAGGATTTGAATAATTATGCTCATTATGACGCAGCTTATCATGATTTTATATTGGATATCATAAAGCAACAATATTTTTCTACTTCTTTAATTTTAAATCAAGAAATTAAAACCATTTTTGTCGACGGAGGTTTTAGTAATAATGCGATTTACATGAGTTTATTGGCTTATGTATTTCCATCATTGCAAATATTTGCAGCTTTATTACCTCAAAGTTCTTCAAGGGGAGCGGCCATGGTCATCCATGAAGCCTGGAATACAAAAGCATTACCTACTTCATTAATTTCTTTAAAGGCATATCAAGCTATCAAACCATAAATTGGATACTATGTGTAAATTATGTTTAAGGTTGAATTTTATTTTATTGTTAGCCATCTTCTCTTTAAAGTCATTTGCACAAAATAATTTATCGCCATTGAATTCAAAAATTCCTGTTTTAGAGACAGGCAATGGTACCATGCCTAATGAATGGATTGATAATCGTACGGGACATAAAATTGTTAAACTAACTCGAAGAGCAGGCAATAACATTAGTTTTTATTTTCACAATAACCCTTTTATCATTGACCCAGTTACAAAAGAATCTAAAATGATTTTTTTTGGAATCGAGCAGTCTTTAAGAAATGCTTTTACAGTTAATTTAAAAAGTCTTGCCATTGAGCAAGTAACATATGCTGAAAAAGGAATTACTGGAGAAATTGTAGGCAAGAAATACCAAAATTTATATTACCAATACAATGACAGTGTATTTGTTGCCAACTTGAAAACTAAAAAATCAAAATTGTTATTTGTTTTTCCAGCAAATTACAAAGGATATATTGCAACAGTGAATTCAGATGAAACGATGCTAGCAGGTTCAAAAGCAAGCGATGCACAAATTGCGATTGGAAAAAAATATCCAGATAAGAAAGATTTTTTTGATCGAATTTTTGACGCACATGAACCTAATGATTTATTTACCATCAATATTAAAACAGGCAAACTTGAAGTAATTCATACGGAACCCACTTGGCTTGGACATGTTCAATTTTCACCAACACAACCTAATTTATTAATGTTTTGTCATGAAGGTCCTTGGCATAAATTGGATAGGATATGGCATATTAATATTAACACCAAGGAGGTTAAGTTAATGCACAAGCGCACAATGGATATGGAAATTGCAGGTCATGAATGGTTTGCGCCTGACGGTAAGACCATTTGGTTTGATTTACAACAACCTAAAGGAGAAAACTTTTTTGTTGCAGGCACTCATGTTGAAACCGGTAAAGAAGTTAAGTATAAATTGAAAAGAGATGAGTGGAGTATTCACTTTAATATCTCAGATGACTTGAATCAATTTTGTGGTGATGGTGGAGATCCTGGCCAAGTTGCCAGGGCAAAAGATGGACAATGGATTTATTATTTTAAACCAACAGGTGATAGTTTACAAAGTGAGCGATTGGTAAACATGCAACATCAAAACTATCGCTTAGAACCAAATGTGCATTTTAGCCCTGACGGAAAGTGGATAATTTTTAGGGCCAATTTTGAAGGGACCGATAATGTGTATGCAGTTGAAATAAAAAAAGATCCACAATTTAAAATAACGCAATGGCCAATAGTAAATAAGGAGGCTAAACCTTGGACGAGATGGTGGTGGATGGGAAGTGCAGTTGATAAAGAAGGATTAGACCAACAATTAACATTCTTAAACAAAGCTGGTTTTGGTGGAGCAGCTGTCGTTCCAATATATGGTGCCATTGGTTTTGAAGATAAATATATTAATTACCTCAGTCCAAATTGGATGTCGGTATTGGACTATACAACACAAAAAGCGTCGAAACTTCATATGGGCATTGATATTTCCGTAGGAACAGGTTGGCCAATTGGTGGAGCTCAAGTAAAAAGGGAGGAAGCTGCAACGAAATTAATTGTACAACCATATCGTATCAATGCATCGCAACCGTTTAACGATAAAATTTTATATAAAGACAAAAACCAAGCTATTGTGCTAGGCAGTTATTTGTCCACTGTTATGGCATATGATTCAATAGGGAATGTGTTAGATATAACCAACAAAGTGGGGATGGATGGTCAATTAAGTTGGCCAGATGTTAAAGGCAATTGGGACATATATGCTGCGTTCATTGGCAAAACTGGACAAAAAGTAAAACGTGCTGCTTATGGGGGAGAAGGGTGGGTGTTAGATCACTTTTCAGCAAACGCAGTGACAAACTATTTTAAAACATTTGATACTGCATTTGGAAATAGTAATCATGGAGTACGTTCTTTTTATAATGATAGTTATGAAGTTTTTGATGCTGATTGGACGCCTAATTTCTTTGATGATTTTAAATTGTTAAGAGGCTATGATTTACGACCCTATTTAAAATATTTAGTTAACAATGTTTCCGATTCCATTACATCAAAAATAAAATGCGATTATCGGGAAACGATAAACGATTTGTTATTACAAAATTTTGCCAATCAATTTACAAAGTGGGCAAATAACAAGCAATCCAAAAATACCAATGAATCACATGGTTCTCCAGGTAATATATTAGACTTATATGCAGCCGTTGATATTCCCGAAATTGAAACATTTGGAAGCAGCAAGTTTGATATACCTGGTATTCGTCGAGATGCTGCAGATGTTAGAAATGTAGATCCTGACCCTATTATGTTAAAATTCGCCTCTTCTGCTGCGCATACTATGGGAAAACCATTTGTTTCAAGTGAGACTTTTACCTGGTTGACCGAACATTTCAAAACATCATGGAGTCAATGTAAACCTGAATTAGAACAAACCTTTTTGGCGGGCGTAAATCATGTTTTTTATCATGGCACTACCTATAGTCCTTACCATGTAGCGTGGCCGGGCTGGTTGTTTTATGCGTCTGTAAATTTTGTTCCTACCAATAGTTTATGGCCTCATATTGGTGGATTAAATGATTATGTTACAAGATGTCAGTCTATTTTGCAATTAGGTAATGCCGACAATGAGGTACTTGCCTACTGGCCAGTGTATGATCAATGGTCTAATGAAAAGGGATTAGACATGACTTTTAAAGTGCACAATGTTGACGAATGGCTGCATCCCACCCCATTTTATAAAAATGTAAGTTCACTTCAATCTATAGGTTATAGTATTGATTTCGCCTCTGATAAAATGTTAGCAGAAGCAATGGTGCAAAATCATGAAATAAAAATTTCAGAAAAGGGAGCTAAATATAAAGTATTGCTTGTCTCTAAAAGTAAATACATGCCCATGTCAACTTTTAAAAACATAATTGCTTTAGCATCAAAAGGCATGACGGTGATTTTACAAGACTTTCCAATGCAGTTGCCGGGATTACAATTGCAAGGGAATGTAAATGAGCAGTTAAATGTATTCATCAAAAGTTTAAACGTTACAACTATAAATAAGGACATCAAAGAAGCGTTAGTTGGAAGTGGTCGTATTGTAATTGCAAATAATGTTGAAAAGGGTTTGGAATACATTCAATTAAATCGTGAAACTTTAACTGACCTAGGCCTTAAATTTATTAGAAGAGAAGTGAATGGTGACAAGTATTATTATATCGTAAATCATACTTCAAAAACAATTGACAAGGATATTGCATTGAATATTAGCTGTAATTCAGTATTAATATTGAATCCATTAAATGGCGAAACGGGGGTTGCAAAATATACTAAACAGGGTAATACAACATTGGTTAAACTTCAATTGCAACCAGGCGAAACCCTATTTGTAAAAGCCTCCTTAAATACGGTTAAGGATAAACCTTATCCGTATTATACAAATTCAAGTGAGCCTATTTTATTAAGTGGTCAATGGAATTTGCATTTTTCAAATGGTGGTCCATTGACTCCATCTGATAAAATGCTAGATCATTTACAACCTTGGACAAATATCACAAACGACTCCTTAACGCAATCATTTTCGGGTGCGGGCACTTACGCTACACATTTTAAGGTTCGTAAAAAAGATGCCGATGATTATATTTTAGGATTGGATAAATTATACGAATCAGCAAAAGTGACAGTGAATGGAAAAGAAGCTGGGTATATATGGAGTGTTCCCTATCAATTAAATATTGGTAAGTTCTTAAAGGAAGGGGATAATACTATTGATATTGAAGTGGCTAATTTAATGGCCAATAGAATTGCATATATGGACAGGAATAATATAGCATGGCGCAAGTATCATGAAATTAATTTTGTCAATATTAACTACAAAGGCTTTGATGCTTCAACATGGCCAATACAACCATCAGGACTTGACGGAAATATTGTGATTAAACCAGTTCGTTATATTAAGTAGTAATTAAAGTGTTAAAAGTTCGTCCAAAATTTGATAAATTTATTGTTATGAAAAAAACTTCCCATTTTAATTTGCGTTTTCATTTAGTTTTATTCATTGCATTTATCTTACTAAGCTCCTTTGTTATTTACGAGCACACTAAGCCAGTATTGTATATTATCGGGGATTCTACGGTTAAAAATGGCGACGGAACCGGCAAGGATACTTTATGGGGTTGGGGTAGCTTGATACAACCCTACTTTGACACGACTAAAATTGACATTCAGAATCATGCGATTGGTGGCAGAAGTACAAAAACCTTTATTACGGATAAAAGATGGGATAAAATTTTAAATGATTTAAAAAAAGGGGATTTTGTGCTAATCCAATTTGGACATAATGATGCAAGTCCATTGGATGATACTGCAAGAGCAAGAGGAACGATGAAAGGGATTAGTGATGATAGTGTTGCAATATATAATCCTATCAGAAAAATGAATGAAGTGGTTCATACCTACGGTTGGTATCTTCGAAAATTTGTAAATGAAACAAAACAAAAGGGAGGCATCCCTATTATTTGTTCATTGGTCCCCAGAAATAATTGGGAAAACGGGAAAATAAACAGAAGCAATGATTACCGCGTTTGGGCTATGCAAATCGCTGAAGAAACCGGCGCCTATTACATTGATTTAAACAGCAATATTGCTGACAGATATGATGCTCTAGGAGAAAGCGCTGTAAATAAATTCTTTCCAAAGGACCATACGCACACCAATAAAGAGGGAGCCTTATTAAATACAGAGGTAGTCATTGAGGCCATTAGAAATAATAAATATAAAGGACTTAGAAAATATTTATTATAGTAGCGTAAAAGTGAAGCAATGGCAAGGGTATATAGAAATTGACAGCTAATTTGTAATAACAGATAAACATTAAAATGATTTAAATTTATTAAGTATGAAAATAAAAATCGCATGTATTTTATTGGCAGTAACATTAATATCCGCCACACCTCCCAAAAAAATTAAAATTTGGCTATGCGGCGATAGTACTATTGCGATAAAGCAAACCACTGCTTTTCCAGAAACTGGCTGGGGCATGCCTTTTGTTTATTTCTGGGATTCAACAGTGCAAGTAAATAACTTAGCAAAAAATGGCAGAAGTACTAAAAGCTTTATCAATGAACAACTTTGGCAACAAGTATTGGACGGTGCAGAGGAGGGGGATTATGTGTTCATACAATTTGGACATAACGACGAAGTACCTGAAAAGAAAAGCTATACCAATCCTGAGGATTTTAAATCAAACCTTTCCAAATTTGTTAGAGAAGCCCGCGCCTTAAAAGCAATTCCTATTTTATTTACACCCGTATCAAGAAGGCAATTTGATAGCACAGGGATTGCGCTTGAAAATCATAAAGCTTATGATGAGTTAGTTAAAGAGGTGGCCATAAATGAAAAGGTATTATTTATTGACTTAGATACCAAGAGTAGGGAGTTATATCAAGCATTTGGAAAAGAAAAGTCTACTTTATTGTTTTTACAACTACAACCAGGCGAACATCCCAATTATCCTGAAGGCAAAATTGACAACACCCATTTTTCGGAATTAGGGGCACGCTTAATAGCGCAATTAGTTTTAAAAGAAATTAAAGCTTTAAATACCAATTTGAATAATTACATTATTGTTCCAAAAGCCAATTAATGAAAAAATTATTGATCGCATTTTTATTTTGTTTATCCTTTTTTGGAGGCGTAAAGTCACAAACATATACCAATCCTATTATTCACGAGGATTATAGTGATCCTGATGCCATTCGAGTAGGTAATTGGTTTTATATGATTGCATCAAGTTTTACATCAGTTCCTGGCTTACCTATTTTACGATCCCCCGATTTGGTCCATTGGCAATTAATGGGTTATGCCTTAAAAAATAATGTTCCCGCTGACTATTATAAAAAAGTCCAACATGGCGCAGGTGTTTGGGCGCCAAGTATTCGTTTTCACAATAATGAGTTTTACATTTATTACCCTGATCCTGATTTTGGTATATACATGATTAAATCAAAAAACATTTTGGGTACTTGGAGTAGGCCTGTATTAGTATTGGCTGGAAAAGGATTAATTGATCCTTGTCCATTATGGGACGAGGATGGCAAGGCGTATTTAATACATGCCTATGCAGGAAGTAGAGCTGGCATTAAATCGGTATTGGCATTAAAAGAAATGAATGCGGCTGGAACAAACATAATGAGCGAGGGTAAACTTATTTATGATGGACATGGAATAGACCCAACAGTTGAAGGGCCTAAGTTTTATAAGCGTAATGGTTATTATTATGTTTTTGCACCAGCAGGTGGAGTGACTACTGGTTGGCAAATTGTATTAAGGTCAAAAAATATATATGGCCCTTATGAAAGAAAAAAAGTAATGGAGCAAGGCAATTCAAATACCAATGGTCCACATCAAGGCGCATGGGTGCAAACAAACACAGGCGAAGATTGGTTTTTACATTTTCAAGATAAAGGTCCTTATGGAAGAATTACACATTTGCAACCCATGACCTGGAAAAATGATTGGCCAATAATTGGTATTGATTCTGATAATGATGGTATAGGTAACCCAGTATCTACTTATGCCATTCCAAAAATGCTACATCCACATTTGAACAATGCCAATGATGCCGACTTAAATTTATCGAAAGAGACTTCTTTAAATTTTCAATGGAATGCAACACCCTTCAGTACTTGGAGAATGGCATATGGAAATGGTTTCAGACATTATGCTGTTTTTAAAAATGACAGCATGCCTAACCTTTGGAATTTTCCAGCCTTGTATTTAGCAAAGTTGCCTGCTGAAAAATTTACGATAACTAAGGAACTTAAATTTACGAGCTTGCAAATTGGGGAAAGAGCAGGTCTAATTATATTTGGAAAATCATATGCAGCTGTTGAATTGTTAAAAACAGTGAATGGCTTACAGCTTAACTATATTGAGTGTAACAAAGCCGATAAAGGTAATCTTGAAAAATCGACTACCTTATTAACCAATGCGCCAGCATCTATTTACATTCGTATGAATTTACAAGCAGGCGCTAAGGCTAATTTTGAATATAGTATTGATGGAAAAACATTTGTTGAAATCCCAGCAAATTTCAACGCAGTGGAAGGCTTATGGGTGGGCGCAAAATATGGTTTTTATTGCGCATCTAACCATACAACAAATGACGCAGGTTTTTTAGAAACCAATTGAGTTGCCGCCATCGACAGGTAAAATAACACCTGTAATATATTTAGCAGCGTCACTCGCTAAAAATAATGCAGTAGTTCCAATGTCTTTTGGTTCTCCTAAATATCCCATTGGCGTTCTACCTAGTGCTTTGTTTTTGCGTTCAGGATCATTGTTTAAAGCCTTCGCACTCATCTCAGTAGCAATAAATCCAGGTGCAATGCAGTTAACACGAATACCATTTGGCGAAAGCTCGACAGCTAAGGCCCTTGTCATTGCTTCAATGGCACCCTTTGATGCTGTATAGGCAATTACTTTTGGAATTCCATACTGAGAAGCCATCGAACTAATATTTATAATAGCTCCTTTTTTTCTTGGCAACATATGTTTTACCACTTCTCGCGTTAATGTAAATATCGATTGTAAGTTGGTTTCAATAATATTATCAAAATCTTCATCACTTACTTCAATCAATGGCTTTTTCATATTGATGCCTGCATTATTAATAAGGATATCAATGGCACCATATTTTTTTACTAGCTTGTTCACTAGTGCAGGAATGTTTTTTCTTTCCTTTAAATCAAAGGATTGAATTTCACAATCCTTACCCAATTTTGCTTGTACTGCTTTTAATTTTTTTTGGTCTCGGCCTATGATAATTGTTTTCACTTTGTTTTTTACAAATGTTTCAGCAATAGCCATTCCAATACCAGATCCTCCTCCAGTAATAATGGCAATAGGTTGTGTTTTATTTTTCATGTGTTCAAATTATTTTCCATTGCCTGGGGCGTAAGGAAAGTTTAAAGATTGATAATATTTTAAATCATGTGCGGGTAAAGGATAACCTTTAGGTAGCGGTTGATTACTAAATGTTTGAAAATATTGTAAGCAAGCATCTCTCCACCAAATGGCATCCTTCAATTGAATGGCTAATAATTGTGAGACTTGATGATGTTGATCCTGATCAATACTTGTTTCAATTTGCTTCCATTGCTTTTGCATTTGTCGCACGCCCATTACGCCTTCATTATATTGATAACACAATTCGTTCCATAAACTATTTCCATTTTTCATTTTATGATTCCAGCTTACATGATGAAACCATAATAAAAATTTTTCATCACAAGTGCTACTATCTTTCCATTGATTTTGTACAAATGGGTCAAATTGTGCAATGGCGTTACTGCCCGTTGCAGTGCGATCAAATCCAATTCCATAAGCATCGGACTTGTGATAATAAACAGGATTCCAGTCGGCTCTATTTAAAGTATTACCCCATGGCATTGGCCCATAATGATGACCGTTTCCCATAATATGATGTAAGCCAATAGGCGTCATATATTTTACCATATTTTCATAAGATGCCATCATGATATTTTGTATCGTGTCAACCGCTTTTTTATCCTGACTCCAGGTTTGTTGAATCCATTCATTCGCAATATCTTTTGCACTATTATGAGGATTCCATGCTAACCTTCCAAAAGCATACCAGTTAGCTTGTGCAAATGGATGGCCACACCAATTGATATCAGTTCCAATATTGGCAACACCACTCATGCCACTTAAACCAGCAACTGGATTTTCCAAAAATTCCATAACTGATTGAGTAGCATTTATTTTACTTTCTAATACTTCCTGAAACATGGGGCCTTCATATACCAAATGAGTGGATTGGCCCAAGTATTCTTGTGTAATTTGAAACTCCAATACTTCAGGTGTTTTTGTCATTGCCCCAAATAATGGATGAAATGGTTCACGAGGTTGAAAATCAATGGGGCCATTTTTAATTTGCACCAACACATTTTTATTAAATTTTCCATCCAATGGTTTAAACTCTGTAAAGGCTTGTTTGAATCTATCTTCTGGAGTTTCGTTGCTATATACAAAGGCTCTCCAAATGACAATACCATGATAAGGTGCAACTGCATCAGCAATCATATTCGCGCCATCAGCATGTGATCGATTATAGTTTTGTGGACCTGGCTGACCTTCACTATTTGCTTTTACAAGGAATCCCCCGAAATCTGGTATTAAATCATAAATTTCTTTTGCTTTATCAGCCCACCATTTTTTTACTTTGGTGTCTAAAGGATCAGCTGTTGTTAAATTACCAATTTCGATGGGAGCAGAAAATCTTGCGGTTAAATATATTTTTATACCATAAGGTCTAAATACTTCGGCAAGTGCTTTTACTTTATCCAAATAAGCAGGGGTCAGAAATAATGCATTTGCATTTACATTTGTAACAACCGTTCCATTTATGCCAATTGAAGCGTTGGCTTTTGCATAATCAATGTACCTTTTATCAATATAGTCGGGTAGTGTATGCCAATTAAAAATTGAATTACCCGCGTATCCTCTTTCAACTGTCCTATTGATATTATCCCAGTGGTTGAGCATTCTAATTTTTAAGGAAGGGGAACTAATTATATTAAGGGTGCTGGGATTTTCTTGCATTTGCATTGACCTTAATAGCGCAAAACAACCGTAAAGTAATCCAACTTCGTTTTTTGCAGTAATAACAATTTGATTTTTACTATTATTCACTAAAGTTTTAATCGCATATCCATCTTCATTAATGGCTTTATAATTTTCATCAATCCTAAAAAGCAAACTAGCATTTATATTATCATTTGTAAAAACGGGGTTTACCTCAAACATTGATTTCGCAGCCAAGGACAATTCATTTTTTATAATTTTTATGGTTGCATTTTTTTGCTTATTATTAAAATAAATGCTACTAAATATTTTTTTATAATGGGTATTTAGGGAGGGGTTATTTATTTTATGATAACCCAACCATAAATCATAGCCGTCTGCAGCGTAACTAAATTTTGAAGCAGCTATAAGAAATAATACAATGTATATAAATTTATTTTTCATATTTCTTAATTCTTTGATGCAAATTATTGCTTAGTGAAAACATGTAGGTATCATTATTTATGCAAAAGAGTGCATTGTGTAAATCTATACATTCTATTGAAATTTTTAAAATTTAATCCAGCTCAATGCAGTTTTTTAATACCTTAGATAAAATATTTTTTTATGCTACATCAAACAATGAGATGGTATGGCCCAAATGATAAAGTAAGCTTATGGGATATACGACAAGCAGGTTGCGAAGGCGTTGTAACCGCTTTGCATCAAATTCCGGTGGGAGAAGTTTGGACAGTAGAAGAGATTAATAAACGCAAGGCTTTAATTGAAGAAGCTGGAATGACTTGGACGGTTATTGAAAGTTTGCCAGTACATGAGGATATAAAAAAGCGTAACGGTCAATATGAATTATACATAGAGAACTATAAAACTAGTTTAATAAATGTTGCTGCATGTGGTTTAAAGGTGGTCACTTATAATTTCATGCCTATTTTGGATTGGTTAAGAACAGATGTGGCTTATACATTACCGAATCGTAGTAAGGCCTTATTTTTCGAATTTGAAAAATTCATGGTTTTTGATATATACTTATTAAAAAGACCCAATGCTGAAAAAGAATATTCAGCAAAGGACTTAGAAAGAGCAAAAAATAAGTACGAATCTATGACCGATGCTGAAAAGGATTATGTATTTAAAAATTGTTTATTGGGCTTGCCAGGAACTGATGATAGTTTTACAGCTGCACAAATTTTAGAAGCCTTAAAAACATATGAAGGCATTGACAGAATGCAATTAAAGGAACATTTATTTGCTTTTTTAAGAGCAGTTGCACCAGTGGCTGAAGCCCACGGGTTAAAAATGGCCATTCACCCTGATGACCCTCCTTATTCAGTATTAGGTCTGCCTAGAATAGTAAGTAATGAACAGGATTTAGCAGATATTGTTAATTGTGTTGATGTTGCAGCCAATGGATTGTGTTTTTGTACTGGTTCATTAGGAGCTAGACCTGATAATAATGTGCCAGCTTTATTAGAAAAATTTGGAGATAGGATTCATTTCCTACATTTAAGAAATACAAAGCGTTATGAAAACGGTGATTTCTATGAAGCCGACCACTTAACTGGCGATACCGACATGTATGAAGTCATGAAAAAAGTGGTTCAATTAATGAGACGTCGAAATATTTCAATCCCAATGCGTCCAGACCATGGCCATCAAATGCTGGATGATTTACATAAAACCACTTATCCTGGATATAGTGCAATAGGAAGGCTAAAAGGGCTAGCAGAATTAAGAGGATTAGAACTTGGCGTGAGTAAAAGCATCTAATTTCGATTTATTGAATCGGTTCAATGTTTGGCAGATTGCTAAAAACTGCTTAAAAACTGTTAAAAAACTGTATTGCACTGTTATGTACTGTCCTGAAATAATACAGTTGATTTTAGGGTAAACAAAATCACGTGTAATATAATAGGATAAAGGGTTTTATGGAATTTTCAGGTCCTTTAACACCCTTTGCGAAAAGCGCCCTATTTTGGGTGCAAACGATTACGTAAATAATTGTTAATAAATTGATAATATATGTCTAGTTAACACCGTATATTCATAATCGATTATTGATATGCTTGCTAATTTCATTAAGTGATTTTACAAAATGTGTTTGCCTGCAAATCATTAATTAAACAAAAGTTTATTATTAGATATTAAAAAACCATTGCCACATGAAAAAAAAGTGTATGTTTTTTATGCGTTTGTTTTTCTTAAGCGTTATGATGCTTGGATTAACCCAACAAAACGTATATGCACAAAAGGGCAGTTCTCGCTCGATTGAAGGAACTGTCAGAAATGAAAAAGGAGAAGCCCTTCAAGGTGTTGTTGTTGCTGCTACTAATAGCAACGCAAAATCATTGACAGATGCTGCCGGTAAATTTAAATTAACAGTTACCTCAAAAGGGGAATTGCGTTTTTCATTTACAGGATATGAAGAAAAAACAGTTTCGTTTAGTGAAACAAGTTTAAATGTAAATGTATCATTAACACCAGAATCTAAAGCCTTGGATGAAGTGGTGGTAGTGGGTTACAATACTGTAAAAAGAAAAGATGTAACCGGCGCCGTTTCGGGAATTAGTCAAAGCGATATTAGATCAAGACCTGTTGCCAATGCTGTAGAAGCTATGCAAGGTAAGGTTGCTGGTGTGGACATCTCATCAAATGAGCGTCCAGGTCAAGTAGGAAGTATCAATATTCGTGGTGTACGTTCCTTGACTGCCTCTAATTCTCCACTATATGTGGTGGATGGTATTCCTTTAATTACGGGGGGTATTGATTACTTAAATCCTAATGACATTGAAACAATCGATGTATTGAAGGATGCCTCTGCAACAGCGATCTATGGATCTCGTGGTGCAAATGGCGTAATCATTATTACGACTAAGCAAGGTAAAACTGGCAAAATAACAATGAGTTTAAACTCTTCAGTTAGACTTGATAACCTTGTAGATAATACTGAAATGTTTAATTCCGCTGATTATATTACTTATAAAAGATGGGCTTATTACTATTCAGGTTTAGATAATAAAACTGGAATAAGCAAATATCCAAGTGGAGATCAACCTACTATTGCAAATGATAGAACATTATTCGCTGCAACAGCTGACCCAACTGCTTGGAAAAACATCGCAAATGGTTGGGCATCTGGAACATGGGATGGCTCAAAAGTAGCTAACACTGATTGGAGAGGTTTAGTATCAAAACAAAACATTACGACTGACCACGTTTTAAGCGTAAGTGGTGGTACAGATAAAATGAAGGGATATGCTTCATTTGGATTTTTAGACAACACGGGTTCTATTAAAGGTCAATCATATAAAAGATATTCTGCGAAAGCAAGTGTTGACATTAATGCTACAAAATGGTTGCAATTTGGAAACAATATTAGTGCTACTTATAGTGTGCAAGAATATGGTCAAAATGGTGCAGGTATCAATACAATTGGTTCTCCAGCTAGTGGGTTATATGAGTCTGCAAGAGGTGTTTATCCTTATGCTTTACCTTATGATTCATTAGGAAATAGAATTTTATTCCCAGGTGGTGATAATGCAATTAAGAATGTTGTGGATGAGTGGAAGTACAGTCAAGAACAAAGAGCTACTTTGCGTGCTATGGGTAGCATATTCACACAAGTGAATGTTGGAAACTTAGTCCCTTTCTTACAAGGTTTAAAATACCGTTTAAATTTTGGTCCAGACATTTCTTTTTATCGTAATGGAGTGTATGTAGATGCAAATTCAGTTCAAAATGGAGGAAGCACTAGTTATGCTGCTTTATATAAAAACACGAATTTCTCTTATACTTTAGACAACTTGGTTTATTATGATAGAACATTTGGTAGTCATACATTAGGGGTAACTTTATTAATGAGCCAAACTGCTTTTGATAAAGAAACTAATAGTATCATTGGTTTAGGTGTACCATTACAATCTCAAAAGTGGAATGCTTTAACAAGTGGTACAGTTACGGGTAGTTTGAGTACTGCTTCGAATTTAGTGCAACAACAATTAATGTCTTATATGGCTAGATTAAACTATAGCTATAAAGACAGATACGTGTTAACAGCATCAGTTCGTAATGACGGTGCTTCTCAGTTAGCGGAAGGTAAAAAATTCTCAATGTTCCCTTCAGCTGCCTTAGCTTGGAGAATCAATAAAGAAAAATTCTTTAAAGTTAATTGGGTGGATGACTTGAAATTAAGAATAGGTGCAGGTGTTACAGGTAACTCTGCAATTGATCCTTATTCAACCTTAGGTTCAATCAGTTCTTTATTCATTGCCTATGGTGGTACAAATGTTGCGGGTTCAATTCCTAATTCAACATTGGCTAATTTAAACTTAGGTTGGGAAAAAACAACACAATTTAATACAGGTATCGACTTTGCATTCTTTAAAAGAAGAGTAACTGGATCTGTTGATGCATACACTTCAAAAACAACTGATTTATTAATGCAAAGATCAATCCCTACAGTAACTGGTTTCACAACAACATTTGCTAATATTGGTAAAACAGCAAACCAAGGGGTTGACATTAGTTTAACTACAGTTAACGTTCAGCAAAAAAACATTCAATGGTCAACTACACTTAATGCAGGATGGCAGAAAGAAAATATTGTTTCTTTGTCAAACGGTAAGCAAGATGATATCAATAATAACTGGTTCATTAACCAACCAATTGGTGTAATTTATGGTTACAAAGCATTAGGTATTTGGCAAGCAGGCGATTCGTCTTTATTTAAATCTTACACCTCAAATTCGTTTACTGCAGGTAGTGTAAGAGTTGCCGATTTGAACAAGGATAATAAAATTGATCCAAATAACGATCGTCAAATTATTGGATGGACAAGACCACGTTGGGTATTAGGTATGACAAACGCTGTAAATTATAAAAATTGGGATTTCTCTATTTTTATATACAGCCGTTTAAACTACTTATATAATACAGGTGGTGAAGGTCAGGCAGCAAGAACAATGCAAAGAGTAATTGATTACTATACTCCTTTGAATCCAGGTGCATATTATCAAAAGCCAGTATTTAATGCGGGTGGTGCAACTAGTGATCCTTATTTCACAGCTTTGGGTTACATGGACGCCTCTTTCGTGAAAGTTAGAAACATTTCACTTGGCTATACTTTTGATGCTAAATCATTGGGAACTAAATCTGGAATTTCTAGTTTGAAAGCATATTTACAAGTTTCAAATCCAGGTATGTTATTCTCAAAAATCAAGCATCTTGATATGGACGTAGTTGGACCAACTTGGAACAAAGGCTTTACACTTGGAATTAATGCAACATTTTAATAATAATAACTTTAGATTATATGAAAAATAATTTTTTAAATAAGCTTTTAATTGTTGCGGCAGTATTTTTTACTTCGTCATGCAATAAGGATTTTTTAACTGAAACGCTAACCACTGCAAGAACTACCGACTTCTTTTTAACAGATGCAGGTATTCAACAGTTGTCTGTTGGAACACAATATCAAGTTTTTAACGTTCCTTTAAACGGAGAGTGGATTTATTGTGCTACACAATATGGAACGGATGAGTATCATATTGGTGGTGACCCTTCCAACTCACCTTGGAATAACTATGATGCGACATACGGACCAACTGTAGTTGCTTCAGGTAGTAATACTGCATTATCAAACTATCAATGGGATGCATTGTTTACTGGTGTTGGGGATGCTAATTTGTTAATAGCTAATGCAACCAAGAGCACTTCAACTTCGACTGCAATCAAAAATACAGCGTTAGGGGAAGGTTACTTTTTACGTGCGTTTAACTACTTCAGGTTGGTAAGCCAATATGGTGGTGTTCCTTTACAATTAACGCCAATTAATACTGTAAAAACTGAGTTTACGCGTGCAACTGCAAAAGAAGTTTACGCTCAAGTAATTGCTGACTTCACAAAAGCTGCAAGCTTACTACCGACAACTGGTAGCCCAACTAGAATTTCGCAAGATGCGGCTAACCACTTTTTAGCGAAAGCTTTATTAAGCAGAGCAAGTGAAATTAACAGTTCTTGGAATGGTGATACAAAAGCTGCTGATCTAGCTGCAATTGCCCCATTATGTGATGCGATTATTGCTAAACACCCATTAACTTCAAATTTTGGCGATTTATGGAAATTTACTGCCCAAAACTCTGCTAACGAAAGTTTACCTGAGTTAATATTGTCAGCTCAATTTACAAATGACGTAAATACATTGCAAAATACAGGTAGTACGCAACACTTATATTTTGTTTCAAGATATGATGTGCAAGACCAAATGGCACGTGACTTAACAGGTGATCGCCCATTCAGTCGATTAGCAACAACATACTATGATTATCGTATTTATGATATGGTAAACGATTCTCGTTTTTGGAAATCATTTAGAACAAAAAGTGCTTTAAATGCTGCTAAGCCAGTTAGCCCTAATGTTCAAGGTGATTTAGGTATCATGTTTGTTATTAACCAGCCAGGCGACACTCGTTTTAGCTTAACTAAAATTAGTAAAAGTACTGCAGGTACAAACTTAGTTAAAGATACGCGTGGAACAGGAAGAGACATTCCTACAACATATGTTGCTTATCCAAATGGTAAAACAACTGATGGTGCACTTTATAGCGATCCAACAACTGTTGGTCAAGGTTTCCCGTCAATGAGTAAACACATTGATGGTTCAAGAAATGCTTTAAACGATGTACAAGGCCATAGAGACTTTATATTGGCAAGAGCCGCTGAAACTTATTTAATTGCTGCTGAAGCAAAAATTAGATTAGCGCAAGCAGGTACCGGCAGTTATGCTGATGCATTACCTTATATCAATGCAGTAAGAGAACGTGCTAAATTTGCAAGTGGTGAAAAAAGAGATGGCTATTGGGATGGCGGTAACACTTTATTATCAGCTTCATTACAATCACCAGGTGTAGGCAATTCATTTTATGCAGGTAATTCATATTACGAGTCTAATAATATTGCAACAGCTACTACTGCAGCTGCATCTAGTTTAGCAATTACGAATGTTGCCACTTTACCAGCACAAGATGAGTTCGTTATTAGTACTTTAGGTTTATCTAGTACATATGATAGAATGTTAGCATTAGTATTAAATGAGCGTTCACGTGAACTTACAGGTGAATATGTGCGTTGGGAGGACTTAGCTAGAACTAAAACTTTAGTTTCAAGAGTAAAAGCTTTCAATGCAGAAGGTGCAGCAAATATCAAAGATTTTCATGTTTTGCGTCCAATACCACAAAATTTCTTGGATGGCATTCAAGCGTCTGGGTTGAGTTTAACTTCAACACAAAAACAAGCAATGCAAAATCCTGGATATTAATCGATAAAAATTGGGTTTAATATATAAAATACGCAACAGAAAATTCTGTTGCGTATTTTTTTTGAATGGTAATTTCTTATCCAAAATAATGTTTAAATTGTTGCATGAATTATAATAACCAACACAGACGATCTTTTTTAAAAAATGCAACAAAAGCTTCCGGAGCCATGATGATGATGCCATTATTTGCAGGAGCAAAGGAAGTTAAATCCTCCTTATTTCCAAAAAAAGTAAATTTTCAGCCAAATCGAATTCGCTTCGCAGTAATTAATATAAACCATGATCATATTAATGGTATGGTTAGAGCAGTTGTTAGAGGTGGAGGTGAATTAGTGGGAGTTTATGCAAAAGAACCAGAACTTTTAGCAGGGTTTACAAAAGCATTTCCTAATTGCCCAGTAGCAAAAGACGAAAAATCACTTTTAGAAGACAATACCATTCAGCTTATTTTATCATCCGGCATTCCCGATGAACGTGCTTCCTTGGGTATTCGAGTAATGCAAAATGGCAAGGATTACTTAACGGATAAGCCAGGTATTATTACCTTGGAGGAATTAGCGGAAGTAAAAAGAGTGCAAAAACAAACCAAACGCATTTACATGATTATGTATAGTGAACGTTTGGAAAATAAAGCCACCACTAAAGCAGGTGATTTAATAAAACAAGGGGCGATAGGTCAAGTGATCCAAACCGTAAATCTAGCACCTCATAGAATGAAAATTCCTACTAGACCAGACTGGTTTTTTGATAAAAAACGATTTGGTGGTATTATAACTGATATTGGATCACATCAGTTTGATCAATATTTATATTTTACAGGAAGTACACAAGCCCAGGTATTAATGTCGCAAATAGGGAATGTGCATTATCCTCAATATCCGTTGTTTGAAGATTTTGGTGATGTAATGTTAAGTGGTAATGGTGGAGCGGGTTATGTTAGGGTGGACTGGTTTACGCCAGACGGCTTAGATACATGGGGTGATGGTAGGTTAACCATTTTAGGAACCGAGGGATATATTGAAGTAAGAAAAAATACCGATATTCTTTCAGGGCATAAAGGAGGTAATCACTTATACATGGCCAATAATAAGGAAATGATATATATGGATTGCAACAACGAGGAACTTCCCTTTGGTCGTTTATTAGTTGATGATATTTTAAATAGAACTGAAACTGCTATGTCGCAAGCACATTGTTTTTTAGCTACTGAATTAGCATTGATTGCACAAAAAAATGCAAAACCACTCATCATAAAAAAATAATTTATGAAAAAACAAACACAACAAAATGTAGATCGACGAAACTTTATTGGAAGCACATTAAAAGCCTCATTAGGTACTGCTATTGCCGTAAATTTTCCAACTATTGTACCAGCGCGCGTGTTGGGGAAATACGCACCTAGTAATATTATAAATGTTGCATCCATTGGTTGTGGTCGTATATCCACAGGCCATGATATGACGGAGATTGCTCGATTTGCTGGTGCAAGAATCATGGCAGTATGTGATGTAGACCGCGACAGAGCCAATGCAGGTCCAGCAGCTGTTAAATTGAATTATGAAAAACAAGCAGCATTGAATGGTGGCATTAAAGCCGATTGGGAAATTAAAGTATATAACGATTATAAAGAGCTACTAAATAATAAAGATATTGATGCAGTTCACATTAGTTTACCCGATCATCAACATGCAGTTGTGGGTGTACATGCAGTCAATGCAGGTAAGGATGTTTATTTGCAAAAGCCCGCTTCGTTGACCATTGAGGAAGGAAGAATTTTAAGCAATGCGGTTAAAAAAACAGGAAGATTATTTCAAGTAGGAAGTCAGCAAAGAGGAAATAATCCTTGGCCACAATTTAAAAAAGCATGTGAGCTAGTTCGTAATGGAAGAATTGGAGAATTAAAAACTGTTGAAGTAGGCTTGCCAGGTGATCCAGGTGGTGGAAATAGAATACAAATGCCAACACCTCAAAATTTAGATTATGATGCTTGGTTAGGTCCTACTCCAGAAATATATTATACTGAGGATCGTGTTCACTCACATGATACCTCGGTAAAAGGAATTAGCTCAAGACCAGGTTGGTTAAGAATGGAACAATTTGGTGCGGGTATGATTACGGGTTGGGGAGCCCATCATATTGACATTGCACATTGGGGTATGGATATGGAATATTCTGGGCCAACTGAAATATGGGGGCATGCAAATTTTCCAACTGACGATCCGAATTATAAAGGGCTTTGGGATGTACATGGAATATTTAGAACAGAGGCCTTGTATGCCAATGGAGTAAATATGATTGTTTCAAATGAATTACCAAATGGTGTGAAATTTATTGGAACTGAAGGATGGATATGGTGTACCAGAGGAAATTATCGTGTTACTGATACTGATCCCGTGAGTGATAACAACGGCGTTAAACCAATTGATGCAAGTAATCCCAAAATTTTACAATCCCTAATAGGACCTAAGGAAGTACATTTATATGATAGCCCTGAACAACATGTGAATTGGTTGGAAGCCATTAAAAATGGAACACCACTTGCTGCACCAATTGAAGTAGGCCACCGCTCATGTAGTGCCTGTTTGCTACACCATATCGCTATGAAATTAAAACGAAAAGTTTATTGGGATCCAGCAAAAGAAGCCTTTAAAAATAATGACACCGAAGCAACTGCTTTATTGTCTCGCGCTAGAAGAAAAAAGTATGATTTTTAAAATATAAATAATAATGAGAAGATTTTTGATATCCTTTTTTTTAGTGACTTTTTCTACATTTATGTTTGCACAAAAAACAAAGCTGTATACCATTGCGACATTAGATCCTGGACATTTTCATGCAGCTTTAGTGCAAAAAACCATGTACCCGAATGTTTCCACGGAAGTGTATGTTTATGCAAAACCAAGTGCTGACTTAGATATGCACTTAAAGCGAATTACTGATTATAATAACAGAAAAGAAAATCCAACCAATTGGAAAGAGGTTTTGTATACGGGCGATGATTTTTTTAAAAAAATGATTGCTGATAAAAAAGCCAATGTTGTTATGCTATCAGGCAACAATGAATTAAAATCGGAATATATTTTAACCTCACTTCAAAATGGAATTAATGTGCTTGCTGACAAGCCAATGGCAATTGATGCAAAAGGGTTCGATAAAATAAAAAAATCCTTTTTGATTGCTAAGCAAAACAAATTGCAGTTGTATGATATCATGACGGAGCGACTTGAAATCACTTCTATTTTACAAAGACTATTTGCGCAGGAGTCACAAGTGTTTGGTGAATTGGAAAAAGGCACAAAGGAGCATCCAGCTATTGAAAAGAAAAACGTTCACATGCTGTATAAAACTGTTTCAGGTAATGTATTAACTAGGCCTGAGTGGTTTATGGATATTACAAAACAGGGTGAGGGTATAGCGGATGTAATGACGCATGTGGTGGACTTAGTGCAATGGGTTTGTTTTCCTAATCAGGTGATTGACTATAAAAAAGATATTAAAATCATTGATGCTAATCATTGGCCTACTAATTTAACGTTGAGTCAGTTTAGTTCATTAACGCGAGCGACATCATTCCCAAGTTATTTGCAAAATCAAATCATTAAGGATTCAATTTTACCATATTATTGTAATGGTGAAATTTTATATCAACTTAAAGGAACGTATGTGAAAACGACTACGCTTTGGAATTATAAATCTGAATATGGTGCTGGTGATATGTATTCTTCTTATATGAGAGGGACCAATGCCACGTTAAAAATTCAGCAAGGACCAAATGAATCCTTTAAGCCAGTTTTATATATCATACCTAACAATAATAATTCAGCATTTGAAAAAGCTTTAAATGCTAGTATAACTAAATTGCAAAAGGACTTTGAAGGCGTAGGTGTTGAAAAAACAAATGAAGGCTATAAGGTAACCATACCGGCAAAATATATTGAAAATCATGAAGAACACTTTGCAAGAGTGGTGCAATCTTATTTAGGATACTTGGATAAAAATAATATGCCTAATTGGGAAGTACCCAATATGTTAGCTAAATATTACACTACTAGTTCAGCACTAACACTTGCTCAAACTAAAAAATAAATTGTAAATATTGATTAGGATTCAGTCCAATTGGGTTCATTTTTGTAAGGCTTACATGCCTCAAACTTACCCGGATTAGGATCGTAAGCTAAATAGTTTTTTCCAATTTTTTCACTTGTGAAGTATGCCATCAGCGTTAAGTTTTTTATTTTTCTATAAAAACTTAATGGTGCTGGATTTTCTTCCATTGGCTTTCCCCACATAGTCATGCCAGTTGGCGCCGACGACTTGTCAAGTGCAATTAATATTTGTTCCTTTTGAGTGTTGTCGCACAATTCAAAGTTCTTTCCAAACTGCTTATTGGCGTCAGTATTAATTTCTTCAATTCCTTTTTTAAAAAATGACTGTTCTTTTTCGCCTAACAAATTTTTTGTTAATAAATCAATGAATTGAGGAACGCCAATTTCATTGGCCCCTGGTGTTTTAGTCGCTGGGCAAATTGTATCAGTAATAGCGGATAAAGTTGATGCCTCTGCTTTCGTAAAAAAAGTAGGTGTCCATGGTAAATTTGCTTTTTGCTCACAGGATGCCAATAAACTCATGACGGATCCTGATACTAATGTGTATCCTAAAAATAGCGTGGACTGATGTATGTATTCTCGTCGATTCATGAATTATAAATTTTGCTTTTTTAATTCACTAACTGCAAAGTCAACTGCTCTTGCTGTTAGCGCCATGTATGTTAAGCTCGGATTTACGGAATTGGAGGAGGTCATGCATGCGCCATCTGTTACAAATAAATTTGGAATGCCATGGACTTGGTTGTGTGCATTCAACACCGAGGTTTTTGGATCCTTGCCCATTCGAGCTGTACCCATTTCATGAATTGAATTTCCTAATGCGGTAGGGTTATCAAATGACTTAATATTTTTAAATCCTGCTTTTTCAAACATTTCTTGTGCGTCTGTTTTCATTTTTTTTCGCATGTTCCATTCATTGTCCTTAAATCCTGCATCAATAACTAATTGAGGAATGCCCCATTTGTCTGTAAGTGTTGGATGAAGTGTAACTTTATTTTCATGATATGGCAACACTTCACCAAATGCCATAATACTCATATGCCAATCGCCTGGGTTCATCAAACTGTCCTTGAAGGAAGCGCCAACGCCTACTTCATTTACACCTCGACTCCAACTTTTCCTAATCGCATCACCTCCTTGGTAATTAAATCCTCTTTTAAAGGTGGATTGTTTTGTTTGTTCATTTAAGTTAACATACTTAGGTATAAATAAACCCGCAGGCTTACGTCCTTTATAATAACTATCTTTCATTCCATCAAATGATCCCATAGCACCAACATTGTGATGATGGTCCATTACATTGTGTCCTAGCTCGCCTGATTCATTTCCAAGACCATTAGGATAACGCTCCGATTTCGAGTGCATTAATATTTGTGTACTTGCTAATGTTGAAGCGCATAGGAAAATGACTTTAGCAAATACTTCAATTGTTTTATTTGTTTCACCATCTATAATTAAAACGCCCTTTGCCTTATTTGTATTTTTATCCATAATAATGGAATGGACTACTGTATTAGGTCTTATGGTAAGTTTACCTGTATTATTAGCAGCAGGAAGTGTTGCAGCATTGCTACTAAAATAAGCACCAAATGGACAGCCTCTACCACAACGGTTTCTATTTTGACAAGTACCTCTTCCCAATGCTTCATGCCATGGCTTTGTTTCCGTTAAATGCGCCACTCGGCCCATCATAACAGGCCTTCCATTAAATCCATCTTGCACCTGATCAGCAAAATGTTTTTCGATGCAATTCATTTCCAATGGTTTTAAAAAATCACCATCTGGTAAATGAGGTAAATTTCTTTTTTCTCCAGCAACCCCTATAAATCTTTCAACATAAGTGTACCAGGGTTCAATGTCTTTATATCTAATTGGCCAATCAATGGCAATGCCTTCCTTAGCATTTGCTTCAAAATCTAAATCAGACCAACGGTAAGTATGCCTTCCCCATGTAATGGAACGACCTCCAACTTGATTGCCTCTAAACCAATCAAATCTTTGCACTTCCTGATAGGGATTTTCTAAATCATTGGTGAAAAAATTTCGTGAAAAGGCATTGATATATCCACTTCGTACTTGAACATGTTGCTTTGCTTTATCTTCATCCGAAAGCATTCCTCTGAAAGGCTCATCCCATGCATCTTTGTTTGCATTGGGATAATCTTCAATATGCTTTACCATATTACCTTTTTCTAAAACCAAGGTACTTAATCCTTTTTCACATAATTCCTTTGCTGCCCAGCCTCCCGTAATACCTGATCCGATAACAATAGCGTCGTAAGTATTGGATTGATTCAAATTAATATTAAATGACCCCATAGTTATTTTGTTTGTGTTTAGGTACAATCTATTAAAAGCAATTTAATGATTTTTGCTTGTTTTTTATAATGTATTTATGCCGCAGGAAGGAGCATGATGGTATTTTGTAAGCCAATTTTTATATTGTGTTAATATTCATTCTGGTAAACTAAAATTTATAGTTTGTGTATTAGCTTCAATTATATTTATTTTCGTATTTATTAAACTTATTGTCATGAGATTGATCTTTAATTTTTTATTAGCAGGTCTTGTATTCATTTCTCCTTCTATCGTAAAAGCTCAGAAAATAACTGATGTCAATACGCCTTTGCATGCACTTAAGCCTGATTATCCAGTATCCTATGATATTACCACAATCAATAATGTTAAACAAAAATTGGATGTTGTTTATCAATACTTAAACGAAGTAACTCCTTGTCAATTAATTAATAAAAAAACGGGTACTTATGTTGAGGCTTCCAAAATTGATACCAATACAATATTCAAAACGGGCGATTTTAGATTAACTAGTTATGAATGGGGTGTAACTTATGCGGGTATGCTAGCCGTTGGTAAAGCTACCAATGATCAACAATATATTAAATATGCAACCGACAGATTAGGTTTATTGGGCGCAAGTTATCCAGCTTTTAAATTACAATATGAGAAAAACCATAGCAGGGAAAATCCAATGCATTCTGTTTTGGATCCTCGAGCATTAGATGATGCTGGAGCCATGTGTGCTGCCATTTTTAAAACTTTACAAATAAGTAACGATAAAAATTTGTTACCCATGGCCGATAATTTCTTACAATATATTAGTACCAAACAACAAAGGCTAGCTGATGGAACGTTGGCAAGAAGTAGACCACAACCCAACACCCTTTGGTTGGATGATTTGTTTATGAGTGTTCCTGCATTGGCTCAAGCGGGAAAGTATACTGGCAATAAAGCATATTATGACGATGCAGTGAAACAGGTTTTGCAATTTTCAGATCGTATGTTTAATAAAGACAAAAATTTATACATGCATGGATGGGTGTCTGAAATGAAGGTGCATCCTGAATTTCATTGGGCTAGAGCCAATGGCTGGGCAGTGCTAACCATGGTTGAATTATTAGATGTGCTGCCTCAGGAACATCCAAAAAGAGAGGCAGTTTTGCAACAATTGCGTTTGCATGTAAAAGGGTTAGCTGCATACCAAACAGGTACTGGTTTTTGGCATCAGCTAATTGATAGAAACGATAGTTATTTAGAAACTTCGGCGACTGCTATTTATTGTTATGCAATTGCAAGAGCGATTAATAACAAATGGATCGATGCAAAAACTTATGCACCCATGGTTTTATTGGCTTGGAATGCAGTGGCTACTAAAATTAACAAGGAAGGACAAGTGGAAGGCACATGCGTAGGAACAGGTATGGCCTTTGATCCAGCATTTTATTATTACCGACCAATAAGTGTTTATGCAGCGCATGGCTATGGACCGGTCTTATTAGCAGGAGCTGAAGTAATCAATTTATTGAACACGCACAAATTTGAAATGAATGATAGTACTATTCAAAGCTTAGATAACTAATATTGAAATTATTTTTGAAGTGCTAGCCAGTCAAATAATAAATTAGGCCATTTCTCTAATGAGCCTTTTCCTAAGGCCATTCCAAATCCATGCCCACCCGTTGGGTAAACATGCATTTCAGTTGGTACTTTATTTTTCTTTAAGGCTTCGTAATACAACAAACTATTTTCAATAGGAACCGAATTGTCATCGGTTGCATGTAAAATAAAAGTAGGAGGCGTATTGGCTTTTACTTGAAATTCATTTGAATATAATTTTATCAGATCGTTTGAAGGTTCTAAGCCTATGAGGTTATTTCTTGAACCAGTATGTGCAATAGTTTTATCCATTGAAATAACAGGGTAAATTAATATGCTAAAAGCTGGCCTAGTATCCTCCTCAAACTGAGTTGATAAAGTGGAAGCCAAATGACCGCCAGCTGAAAAGCCCATGATACCAATGTAAATGGGGTTAATATTCCATTCCTTTGCTCTTGATCTTACCATACGAATTGCTTGTTTTGCATCTAATAATGGAACCTTATCTGGGTTTGTACTTGATAAGGAATCAGGTAATCGATATTTTAAAACAAATGCCGCAATGCCATGTGTATTCAATAGTTTGGCAATATCTGTTCCCTCCCAATCATAGGAAAGTCTGGCATAGCCGCCGCCAGGACAAATAATGACTGCTTGTCCATTTGCATTTCTTTTATTGGGTAAAAATACCTCTAACTGAGGGACCTGAACTTTACTTATTCTGGTAGCATCCGTGATTTCAACTTTTTCTTGGATTTTATTGGGAATACTTAAAGGAATTTCACCCTCGGGCCAAAGGTCTATTTTTATATTTTGACTATTGGAATTGGTTGCGAACAAAAGCATTATTAAGGCAAGCCATATTTTCATAAATCGAGTATTGAGGTATTAAATTAGGAAAAAATATTCATTTCTGGTGGATGTATAAATTTTGTTGAAACATGCAGGACACAACATGATGGCAACTTATTATAAAATGTATAAATTAGATGTTAAGACAATTGTCTTTAAATGCTTGCTTATGAAAAAATGGGTTGCTTTTGGAATAGGTATTTTAACGATTACGCAATTACAAGCACAATCTTTATCATCAAAAAATAAAATATTGTCTTCGATGCAATTGGCGAATCAATATTTTATGGACAAATGGCCCGATGCAGGAAAAACAATTATCACCAACAAAGAACGTCAAAGCACTATTTGGACTCGGTCCGTTTACTATGAAGGCCTCATGGCTTTAAATACAATTGATCCTCAATTAAAGTATTACGATTATGCTGTTCAATGGGGTGAAAAACACAAATGGCAATTAGCCTGGGGTTTCAAATCGCTTCATGCAGATAATCATTGTGCGGGTCAAACTTATATTGACTTGTATTTAATAGATAAAAAAGAAGAAAGAATTAAAGACATAAAAGCCTCTATTGACATGATGGTAAATGCTGATAAAAAAGACGATTGGTCATGGGTGGACGCTTTACAAATGGCTATGCCGGTGTTTACTAAATTAGGTGTAATTTATAATGACACGAATTACTTTAGAAAAATGTATGATTTATATTCATTTACTAAAAATCAACATGGCGATAATGGTTTGTATAATCGCAATGATCATTTATGGTGGAGAGATAAGGATTTTGTACCCCCTTACAAAGAGCCCAATGGGAAAAATTGTTATTGGAGCAGGGGCAATGGTTGGGCATTTGCTGCATTGGCCAGAACTTTAAGCTTGTTGCCAAAATCTGATTCACATTATGCCGAGTACCTTCAAGACTTTAAAGACATGGCTGTTGCCCTTTTGCCATTACAAAGAACAGATGGCTTTTGGAATGTGAGTTTAATGGATCCTAATCATTTTGAAGGAAAGGAAACATCGGGCACTGCATTATTTACTTATGGATTTGCATGGGGTATAAACGAGGGTATTTTAGATAAGAAAAAATATGCTCCTGCTATCATTAAGGCATGGAATGGTATGTCCACCGAGGCCTTGCATGAAAATGGAAAGTTAGGCTATGTACAAGGCACTGGAAAAGAGCCAAAGGATGGACAACCCGTAACCTTTGATAGTGTTCCAGATTTTGAAGATTATGGGCTCGGCGCATTTTTATTAGCAGGCACAGAAATTTATAAACTGAAATAAACACTTTATTTTACTTACAAAAAATAAAAAATAACCTTTCAATCTATTTTTATAAAACAAGTCTATGAAGAAAGTAATAACGATTATAGCACTATTTGTGGTTGCCAATGTTTTTGGACAAAATGTAATTGTCATCAATACTGATTTAGGTAAGGATAAAATCAATAAAAATATATACGGGCATTTTGCTGAGCACTTGGGTAATTGTATTTACAATGGTTTTTATGTAGGTGATACCAATAAATTAATACCTAATACAAATGGTGTAAGAAACGATTTGATTCAAGCGCTGAAAGAATTAAAAGTACCTGTGTTACGTTGGCCTGGTGGATGTTTTGCCGACACTTATCAATGGAAGGATGGCGTGGGTCCTAAAGACAAACGTCCTTCAATGGTTAACAGATGGTGGGGTGGTGTTACCGAGGACAATAGTTTTGGTACACACGACTTTTTAAATATGTGTGAACTGATGGGGGCGGATTCTTATTTAGCAGCTAATGTTGGAAGTGGGACCGTTCAAAATTTAATTGACTGGACACAATATGTAAATGGTAAACCAGGTTCAAGTCCAATGAGCAAATGGAGGGTTGAAAATGGAAGAGATAATCCTTGGAATGTAAAAATATGGGGAGTAGGTAATGAAGCATGGGGATGTGGTGGTAATATGAAACCGGAATACTATGCTAATATTTACAGACAGTATTCCACATTTATGGGCGATTTGAATAATGGTGAACATTTATTTAGAGTAGCATCAGGATCAAGTGGCAACGATTATAATTGGACGGAAGTATTAATGCGAGATATTCCACAAAATTTAATGGAAGGTATTGCATTGCATCATTATGCAGTAATTGATTGGAATGCAAAAGGGTCCGCAACTGCTTTTGATGAAAAACAATATTTCACTATTATCAGGAATGCATTACAAATGGAAGAGCTTGTAACTAAACACTCAACCATTATGGATAAATATGATCCAAAAAAGAAAACCGCTTTAGTAGTGGATGAATGGGGCGGATGGTATGACGTGGAGCCAGGCACTAATCCAGGTTTTTTATACCAACAAAATACGATTCGTGATGCCATGATTGCAGGGGTTACTTTAAATATTTTTAATAATCATTGTGATCGTGTTAGAATGGCAAATCTGGCGCAAATTGTCAATGTTTTACAATCAGTAATATTGACAAAGGGAACGGCAATTATTAAAACGCCAACTTATCATGTTATGGAAATGTACAATGTACATCAGGATGCTACTATGTTGCCTTTGAACATTAAAACCAATGACTATGTTTTTGGCAATGAAAAATTGCCTGCAGTTTCAGCTTCCGCTTCAAAGGATGTACAAGGGTTTACTCATATTAGCTTGGTGAATATTGATCCGGCTAAAGCGCAGGATATGTCATTGGAAATGCGTGGCGAAAAGTATAGTATTGTTACAGGAAGAATTTTAACCTCAAAAAAAATTCAGGATTATAATTCATTTGAAAATCCTGAAGCCATTAAGCCTATCGTATTTAATGGTGCCAAATTGAATAATAATAAATTAACGATTCAATTGCCTCCGAATTCAGTAGTGGTTTTAACCTTAAAATAATTAACAACAAACATGCATAAATTTATTTTCACCATTGGTTTTTTTGTGTTGACTTTTTTAAATGTAAAAGGCCAACAAGCAAATGTGAGGCCTTTTTATAAACCCAATATCTTAGTTGCAAAGGATGGATCAGGTGATTACACAACTATTCAAGAAGCGATTGATGCGGTAAGAGCCTATACACCAACGCCAGTTACAATTCGAATAAAAAATGGCTTGTATCATGAAAAGGTAACAATACCAGCATGGGTTGGAAACTTGACCATTATAGGTGAAAGCAAAGAAAAAACCATCGTCAGTTTTGAGGATTATGCTGGCAAGTTTTTTTCAATGGATACTGTTAATAATAAAAACAAACATACCACCTTCACTTCAGCAACTTGGTTTGTATATGGTAACGATATTACTATGGAAAATTTAACTATCAAAAATGAAGCTGGAAGAGTAGGTCAAGCATTGGCCTTGCATGTAAATGGAAGTCGATTTATTTTAAGAAATTGCAATTTGATTGGCAACCAAGACACTTTGTTTGCCACCAATGACGAAAGCAAGCAGTTTTATGATCGTTGCTATATTGAAGGCACAACTGATTTTATTTTTGGAAGTGCTACAGCTGTTTTCAAAAATTGTATTATCAAGTCTTTAACGAATTCTTATGTCACTGCAGCATCAACCATGCCTCATCAACAATTTGGATATGTGTTTATGGATTGTGATTTGATTGCAAATGAAGAATGTACAAAGGAGTATTTAGGACGACCTTGGAGGGCTAATGCAAAAACGGTTTTTATCCGCTGTTCGTTAGGAAAACATATTACATCTGCAGGTTGGCATAATTGGGATAATGTTGCGAATGAACAAACTGCTTTTTATGCCGAGTATCAATCTAAAGGCGAAGGTTCAAACACAAATGAAAGAGTATCATGGTCTCGTCAACTAACCGATGCTGAAGCAAGTGCCTATACTTTAAAAAATATTTTTGGTGATTGGAATCCTCTAAATTAAATATGGTTGATATTTAATTTTATACTTTCTTTGTTTATTCATGTTTCAAAAAACAATCGCATATGAAAAAATTATTAGTATTATTGGTTCTTTTATTAGGTGGTTTCCAATTAGTAAATGCACAAGATAAAAAAGTAGCAGCCGTTGAAAAATCTGTAAATCGTTTAGTTGCCGCAATGATTAGTGGCGACCGAGCTGCATTAAACGAAAGTGTATCCGATAGTTTAAGTTATGGTCATTCAGGTGGTCATGTAGAAGGTAAGGAAGAATTTGTAGAAAAAATTGCATCTGGAAAATCAGATTTTGTAAGTATTAATATTACGGAACAAACTATTAGGGTGTATGGCAATACGGCAATTGTTAGGCATAATTTAGATGCCCAAACAAATGATGGAGGAAAACCAGCTACCGTAAAACTTAAAATATTATTAGTTTTTACAAAAGAAAATGGGGATTGGAAAATGTTAGCAAGACAAGCCGTTAAGCCTACTAGTTAAATTATTTCTTTTTAGGAACGGATGAATTTCTTTCAATAAGATTAGAAGTAAGTACCACTGTTTCAAACTCGGTGATGGGTCTTTTACTTTCTATCATTTTTATGAGCAAATCGGCGGCAGTTCGGCCTATTTCGTATGCAGGTTGTCTTAATACGGATAAGGAAGGCGTTAGTAAATCGGTTAAATCAATATTGCTAAATCCAATCATGCCAAGTTGATCAGGTATTTGTATTTTATTTTCTTGACAATAGCGCATTACATTGGTAGTAACACGGTCAGAGCATACAATTAAAGCATCAGGTTTATTTTTTTGACTCAATAATTGCTGCATTGCTTCTGATATCTCTTCTAAAATTACTCCCCCATGGTTTATATATTGAATATTGGACTCGTGAACAGGAAGTTGATATTTTTGCAAGGCTTCAATATAACCTTTCACTCTTTCTTTTGTAATGGATAAATTGGACGAACTCGCAACGCAGGCAATATTTTTAAATCCTTTTTTGATCAAATGTTCAGTGCCATCAAAGGCTGCTTTTGTATTATCAACGATTACTTTATGAATACCCTCAAAATCAACCACGCAGTCAAAGCAAACCATTGGCATGGATCGTTCGTATAATTGTTTTATATGGTCAAAATCAGAGGTTTGCGTGGAAACTGATAAAAGGATTCCGTCAACACTTCTGGAAGCTAGGAATTGTAGAGCCGAAATCTCCCTCTCTAATTGCTCCTTGTTTTGAGCAATAATTACATTATATCCCTTTTCGTGCGCAATGGATTCAATCCCGTTGATAGCTTGTGAAAAAAAGCTGTTGGCAATTTCACCAACTACGACACCAATGGAGCTACTTCTTTTCTCCTTTAAACTAAGTGCAATTGGATTAGGCCTGTAATTATTTTCCTTGGCATATTTTATGACAATTTCCTTTGTTTTTGGGCTTATTTCATGGCTATCTCTAAGTGCACGACTCACCGTTGAAGTGGAAAGTCCAAGGGCTTTCGCAATGTCTTTTATTGTGATTGCTTCAAAACGCATAACCAAAAAAATTGTAATGTGAAGTTAATGGTTTTCAGTGATTTAAACCGAAATCGTTTGCGTAAAAATTAGGCAGTAATTTTCGCACTCAGTTGTCATTTGAGTATATTTAACACCCTATGAAACGACTGCTAAATTTATTATTGTGTATTGCAATTGGAATTGTATGTCATGCACAAAAAACACCTCAATTTACAATAGCAAAAACGGCTTTTAAAAAAGACACCCTTTCAATTGTATCAACTGGTGCTCAGTCAAATGGGGACTTTGTAAATACCATTGCGATTAACAATGCAATTAATAAAATGCATAATAAAGGAGGTGGAGTTGTATTAATCCCACAAGGTCAATGGCTTACAGGTCCAATCGTATTACTTTCCAACGTGAATTTGCATTTGAGTAAGGGAGCATTGGTGATTTTCACCTCCGACTTTGCTCAATACCCATTAGTAGTTTCCTCATTTGAGGGTGTTGACGCGGCTAGGTGTAAGTCACCTATTTCTGCTGAAAAACAAACCAATATTGCGATTACTGGACAAGGAGTATTTAATGGTAATGGTTTATTTTGGAGACCCTTAAAAAAAGATAAATTATCGGAGGCTGAATGGAATAGACATTTGAAAAATTTTGGAGGTGCATTGACGGAAGATAAAAAAACTTGGTATCCTTCTAAAGCTGCATTGGAAGCGTCTACGCGTAAAGATATTGGTAAACTAACCGCTGGGAAAAAATTACAAGACTTTGAAGGTATTAAGGATTTTTTGAGACCTAATATGCTTCGAATTAGTGAGTGTCAAAAAGTATTAGTGGAGGGCGTGACTTTTGAAAACTCTCCAGCATGGACAACCCATTTTTTAATGAGTAAGGATCTTACTATTAAGGGAGTAATTGTAAAAAATCCATGGTGGGGTACCAATACCGACGCCATTGATTTAGAAAGTTGTTCTAATATCATTTTAGAGGATTGTGTATTTGATACTGGCGATGATGGCATTACTATTAAAAGTGGCCGAGACGAGGATGGCAGAAAGCGTGGAATGCCAACTCAAAATTTGATTGTTAAAAACTGTACGGTATATCATGCACACGGAGGCTTTGTAGTGGGAAGTGAAATGAGCGGTGGCGCAAAAAACATTTATATTGACGGATGTACTTTTATTGGTACTGATATTGGACTTCGTTTTAAAACAGTGAGAGGCCGTGGTGGCGTAGTTGAAAATATACATGCGAAAAATATTCGCATGAAAGACATTGTGGGAGAAGCCATATTGTTTGACATGTATTATAATGCCACTGATCCCATTAAATTAAATGGTCAAGAAGATAAATTTGAAATACAAAAATTTCCAGTAACTGAAGCAACACCTATATTCAGAAATTTTGAAATTGAAAACGTGGTAGTTGATGGAGCAACTAAGGCTTTGTTTGTTAGGGGTATTCCAGAAATGCATGTGAAAAATATTAACATTCACGATAGTTATTTTAAAACACGGGAAGGTATTTATTTAGAGGAGGCAGATAGTATAGCAATAAGTAGTTCAACACTTTTGCAATCGGCTTTAGTGCCAATGATAAAAACGGTAAATGCTGAAAAAGTATACATAGATACGATTCAATTAAAGAAAATTGTTCCAACTGTTACAACAAGCTTAGCTGAAAAAATTGCTTCTACTGTAATGAACATATGGCCTGATTCCTTTGCTGTTAAACCTGCACCAGGGGCAAGAGCAAGATGGAGTTATGACCAAGGTGTTATTTTAAAAGGAATTCAAGAATTATGGTATGCTACTGGCGATCCACAATATTTTCAATATATCCAACATAGCATGGATTATTATGTAAGAGAGGATGGTTCAGTTTATGACTACAAGCCTGATGAATTTAATATTGACCATTTAAATAATGGCAAACTATTATTGACTTTGTTTCAAATTACCGGAAAAGAGAAGTATAAGAAGGCGTTGGATCAAATGCAAAATCAGTGGAAACTGCAACCTCGAAATGATTATGGAGGATTGTGGCATAAAAATATTTATCCTCATCAAATGTGGCTAGATGGCTTGTATATGGGTGCAGCTTTTTATGCTCAGTTTGCAAGTGTATTTCACGACACCAGTTTATATGATGAAATTACAAGGCAATTTGTGTTAGCCGAAGAGCATACAAGAGACAATAAAACCGGATTGTTATTTCATGCATGGGACGCGAAAAAACAACAAAAATGGGCTGACCCAATAACTGGAAAATCCCCGCATATATGGGGCAGAGCCATGGGTTGGTATGGGATGGCTTTAGTGGATGCATTGGATTATTATCCAAGTAATCATTCTGGCCGTGATACCTTGATTCAAATTTTAAATAGGTATGTTTCTGCCATTGTAAAAGTTCAAAATGATAATGGTTTATGGTATGATATTATTGATGCACCAAATGATACAAGAAATTATTTTGAATCTTCTGCATCAGCCATGATAGGTAGGGTATTGTTCAAGGCTGTAAAAAGTGGATACATTGATCATCGATATTTGCAAAATGCAAAAAAAGCATATGCTGGCTTAATTTCATTGAGTGTGAAAGATAACAACGGAGAAATTTTATTAAATAATACAGTGTCGGTATCTGGATTAGGTGGAAATCCATATCGTGATGGAAGTTTAGATTATTATTTCAAAGAACCTATCGTGGTAAACGATCCAAAAGGAATAGGGGCTTTATTACAATTCGCAGTTCAAGCCTATACTGCAGAGAAAGGATTTATACAAACACATCCAATCGTAACACTTGACGCTTATTATAACAATGAATTTAAAAAAGACGCCAATGGAAATGATTACCGTTGGCATTATGCATGGGAAGAAGTAAGTAATAGCGGGAATGCTTGTTGGGGGCAATTGTTTACTGACCTAGGAGCTAAATTAAATACATTAACAGCAGCTCCTACTGCTAATAATTTAAAAAATACAAAGGTTTATATGATCATTGATGCTGATCATGTGAAAGACAATCCAAAGCCTAATTACATGAATGCGAATGAAGCAAAAGTAATAGCTGATTGGGTAAGCAATGGTGGTACTTTATTAGTCATGACCAATGACAGTTCAAATGCTGATTTGGAACACATGAACATTTTGCTAGAAAAATTTGGAGTGCAATCAACCAATGAATCAGTGAATATGGTTAAAAATAATGCGTATGAAATGGGAAATGTATTTGCAGTAAAAGGAAATGGTATTTTTTCCGAGTCAATCAAAATGCATTTAAAAGAGGTAAGCGCCTTGCAAACCAAAGCACCTGCTGTTCCTGTTGCTACCAATGGTTCAGTAACTGTTATTGCAAAAGCAAATTATGGTAAAGGGAGAGTAATGGTTGTAGGGGATCCTTGGTTGTATAATGAATATATTGATGGAAGGAAGTTGCCTAAACAATATCAAAACTTTCAAGCGTCACAAGAATTAGTTAATTGGTTATTAAAATAATTTATAGAAGATAAAATGAGCAAGTTGTTATTAAATAAAAAATTGGCTTTAGAAAAAGGAATTTATAAGCAATTTCCTGAAAAAGTATTACAGTTTGGGACTGGTGTTTTATTAAGAGGCCTACCTGATTATTTCATTCACAAAGCCAACGAACAAGGTGTTTTTAATGGTTCAGTTGTTGTTGTTAAGTCAACGGCACAGGGTGGTGTAGGCGAATTTGCTGCTCAAGACAATTTATTCACACATTGTACGAGAGGCGTTTATAAAGGGCAATTAGTTAATGATTCCTTTATTAATACATCCATCAGCAGGGTAATAGAAGCAAAATCAGAGTGGAATGCACTTTTAGAATTAGCTAAATCTGAAAATATTGAAGTGGTTATTTCAAATACCACTGAAGCAGGTTTGATTTTAGACAAACAAGATAGTTTAGGTCCTGAATCACCTAACTCTTTCCCAGCAAAATTATTAGCTCTTTTATTTGCTAGGTATCAGCATTTTAATGGCGATGTAAATAAGGGCTGGGTGATTTTGCCTACTGAGTTAATTCCAGATAATGCCATTTTATTGAAATCAATCATTAAGGAGTTGATTCAAATACATCAATTGCCACTTGCATTTACAACTTGGTTAGACGACGCGAATGAATTTTGCAATACACTTGTTGATAGAATTGTTCCTGGAAAATTGAATGACAAAGAAGCTGAAGAATTGGAAGAAAAATTGGGGTACCAGGATAATATATTAATAAGCAGTGAGCCTTTTGCTTTATGGGCAATTGAGTCAAATAAGCCCTCCACAATAGCTAAAATTTCATTTGCTACCATTGACGAAAGAGTAGTAGTAGCTCCTGCAATTGTAAAGTTTAGAGAATTAAAGCTGAGGTTATTAAATGGCACGCATACATTTTGTTGTGCCGTGGCTATTTTGGCTGGGTTTGAAACTGTTATACAGGCAATGGAAAATAAAGCCTTTAATACTTTCATAAACAGTTTGGCTTTAGATGAAATTGCGCCATGTGTTGTAGGTGGAAATATTTCAGAATCGGATGCTACGCAATTTGCAAAAAATGTATTAGAGCGTTTTGCAAATCCTTTTATCGAGCACAAATGGATTAGCATTGCTTTGAATTTTGAAGAAAAAATGAAAATGCGAAACCAGTATTTAATGGAAAAATTTGCAAATCATTCAACCACTGTTTCAGAAAGAATGAGTTTAGGTTTTGCAGCATTTGCATTATACATGGGCACAGCACAAAATAAAACTATCCATACGGCTGATTTTTGTGCCGATGCAAAATTTATTGAAAAAGTGGAGGCATGGAAAACGAAAATTAATTCAGTTGGCATGAAAACGATATTGGGTATATGAAAATGAATGTTTTAAAAATTAATCCAAAGGATAATGTATGGGTAGCCTTGCAAAATATTGCAAAGGGCACAATTGTTTCAATTGAATCAGAACAGGTGACTGTTATAGAAGATATTGCTGCTAAGCATAAAATATATCCTACTCATTTCAAAAAAGGAGATGCTATATTTATGTATGGTGTCTTAGTTGGCAAGTTAACCATGGATGTGGCTGCTGGAACACGAATGTCAACTGAAAATTTACACCATGCAGCGGAGCAGTTTACTTTTCAACCTTATAATTACAGTTGGCAAGCTCCAGATGTAAGTGACTATGCCGGCCGAACTTTTAATGGATACCTTCGGGCTGATGGCCGAGTGGGCACGGCCAACTATTGGTTATTTGTTCCTACTGTTTTTTGTGAAAATAGAAACTTGGATGTGATTAAGGAAGCATTGTATAATGAATTAGGTTATGCAGTTTCAAATAAATATAAAAATTACACACAACAATTATTAGAAGCTTATCGGGAAGGGAAAGATATTTCTATACCAATTGATTTATCAGCAACTGAAAAACAAAATCGCGTTTTTGAAAATATTGATGGTATTAAATTTTTGAATCATCAAGGTGGTTGTGGTGGTATTCGACAAGACGCTGCTGTGTTAAGTAAATTATTGGCTGCGTATGCTGACCATCCAAACGTTGCAGGTATTACCGTTTTAAGTTTAGGTTGTCAAAATTTACAATTGTCTGATTTTGAAAAAGACATTAAGGATCGCAATCCAAATTTCAATAAGCCATTATATATTTTTGAACAACAACAATCCAAGAGTGAGCCTGAATTATTAGCGGATGCTATTCAGTCTACTTTTAAAGGATTGATTGAAGCCAATAAATTAAAACGAGCACCAGCGCCATTAAGTAAATTTTGTTTAGGAGTTAAATGTGGAGGTAGCGATGGCTTCAGTGGCATTTCAGCAAATCCTGCTGTGGGATATTGTGCCGATTTAGTAGTCGCTTTAGGGGGACAAGTTTTATTAGCTGAATTCCCAGAGTTATGTGGTGTTGAGCAAGAATTAATTACAAGAACCATTGATCCAAATGCTGCAAAAAAGTTCATTCAGTTAATGACTTCATATAGTGAGGCTGCTTTAAAAGCAGGTTCGGGGTTTCATATGAATCCTTCTCCAGGAAATATTAAGGACGGTTTAATTACGGATGCTATTAAATCGGCAGGTGCGGCAAAAAAAGGGGGAAATGCACCCATAGTTGATGTGTTAGATTATACCGAACCAGCAATTAAGCCCGGGTTACATTTAGTATGCACACCTGGGAATGATGTGGAGGCAACAACAGGTAAAGCAGCTTCAGGTGCCACTTTAATTTTATTTACCACTGGACTAGGAACACCAACAGGCAATCCTGTTTGTCCAACTATTAAAGTAGCTAGTAATTCATCCTTAGCTAAACGCATGGCTGATATAATTGATATTGATACCGGTCCTGTAATTGATGGTGAAAAAACCATTGAACAAATGGGTGCTGAAATTTTAGAATATTGCATTAAAGCAGCAAGTGGAGAAATAACGCCTAAAGCTGTATTATTAAATCAAGATGACTTTATACCATGGAAGCGTGGTGTAAGTTTGTAAACAAGTTTATTTATGAAAACTTTTTTAGACCAAAATTTTTTATTGAGTAACAAAACAGCTGAAAAATTATATCATGATTTTGCGGTTAAAATGCCATTGATCGATTATCATTGTCATTTGTCACCTGCGCAAATTGCCAATAATAATCAGTTCAATAATTTAACAGATGCCTGGTTAGCGGGTGATCATTATAAATGGCGTGCACTAAGAACAAATGGGGTTGATGAAGCTTATTGTACCGGCAATAAATCGGATGAAGAAAAATTTATGAAATGGGCTGAGACGGTTCCATATACTATGCGAAATCCTTTATACCATTGGACACATTTGGAATTACAAAGGTATTTTGACATACATGAAGTGTTAGATTCAAGATCTGCAAAAAAAATATACGACCAGGCATCGGCGCAATTACAAACACCAGCTTTTTCGACACAGGGCTTAATTAAAAAAATGAATGTGCGCGTTATTTGTACAACCGATGATCCAATTGACAGCTTGGAATATCATCAACAAATTGCCGATGCTGATTTTGACGTGAAAGTATATCCAGCTTTTCGACCTGACAAGGCAATGGAAGTAAGTAATGCTGCTAATTTTGTTGACTATTTAGGTAAGTTATCCATTGCAAGTGGCATGACCATTAGTAAGTTTGATGATTACCTTACTGCCTTGCAAAATAGACATCAATTTTTTGCATCAATGGGCTGCACGGTAAGTGATCATGGTCTTGAACAAATTTATGCTGAGGATTTTACTGCAACTGAAATCAGTGGAATTTTTGATAAGGTTAGTGCAGGAAATGAATTGAGCTTAAGTGATCAGCACAAATTTAAATCATGCATGTTATTGCAATTTGCTGAGTGGGATTGGGAAAAAGGATGGATTCAACAATATCATTTAGGTGCCTTGAGAAATAATAATACTAGGATGCTTCAATTATTAGGTCCTGATACTGGATGGGATAGTATTGGCGATTTTTCACAAGCTTCATCATTATCTAGGTTCTTAAATAAATTAGATACTAATAATAAATTAACTAAAACCATCATCTACAATTTAAATCCAGCCGACAATGAATTGATGGCTACCATGATTGGTAACTTTAATGATGGATCGGTTGCAGGCAAAGTACAATTTGGTTCAGGTTGGTGGTTCCTTGATCAAAAGGATGGAATGGAAAAGCAAATAAATACATTGAGTAATATGGGTTTATTAAGTCGATTTGTTGGTATGTTAACTGACTCAAGAAGTTTCTTGTCCTATCCAAGACATGAATATTTTAGAAGAATTCTTTGTAATCTATATGGTAAAGAAATTGAGAATGGTGAATTGCCAAACGATTTAGAATGGATAGGTAAAACCATACAAGACATTTGTTTTAATAATGCTAATACCTATTTTGGATGGGGAGCGTCTAATAAAATTTAATTTATGCGTATTTTTTTGGTATTTAATACATCCACTTTAGCAACCTTATTATAATGAAAAAAGTATTTTGTTTTGGAGAACTCTTATTAAGATTCTCTCCTGCATTGCAACAAGAATGGATAGTTACGCAATCGATGCCTGTCCATATTGGAGGTGCTGAATTGAATGTGGCTAAGGCTTTAGCAAAATGGAATATCCCTGTTGCATATTGTAGTTCCATTCCCAATAATTATATAAGTACTGAAATTTTAGCATCCTTGGAAAACGAAAAAATTGCGACTGGTGCAGTTTTACTTCAAGGGGAAAGAATTGGAACTTATACATTACCAATGGGTGCTGATTTAAAAAATGCAGGTGTGATATATGACCGAGCCTATTCGGCTTTTTCTTTTTTAAAACCGGGTATGATAAATTGGGAGGAAATTTTAAAGGGGTATGATTGGTTTCATTTTAGTGCTATAAGTCCTGCGCTGAATGAAAATGTAGTTGCAGTTTGTGATGAGGCTTTAGTTGTTGCTAGTAAAATGGGATTGACCATTTCGGTGGATTTAAATTATAGAGCCAAGCTTTGGCAATATGGAAAAAATCCTGTTGAAATAATGCCTTCACTGTCAAAATACTGTCATGTAATTATGGGCAATATTTGGAGTGCCAATAAATTACTAGGTACAGCATTAAATCCAAAATTAAATGGTCCATGTGAAAAGGAATTTTATATTGAACAGGCAAAATTATTGTCACATGAAATATTTGATACCTATCCTAACTGCAAATATGTAGCCAACACATATCGATTTACGGAGGAGGATGAAATTGATTATTACGCAACCATTACGACTAGGGAACAGCACGAAGTTTCCTTAGCTTACCACACCAATTCAACTATTGACAAAGTGGGAAGTGGGGATTGTTTCATGGCAGGTTTAATATATGCGGACCTTCAAGGATTCGATAAAAAACAACAAATAAACTTTGCTGCAAGTGCTGCTTTTGGTAAATTACAAGAAGTTGGAGACAGTACAAAGCAAACAGTAGCAACCATACAATCAAGATATAAAATATAAATATGCATAGTAGTGATTCGGTAAGAGAGCACATTTTAAATGAAAAGTTAATTCCTTTATTTTATGAGGACGATGTGGATGTTTGTATCCAAGTTGTTAACGCATTATATAAAGGTGGGGTGAGAACGATTGAGTTTACGCATAGAGGTCCAAAAGCTTTAGATAATTTCAAAACACTGGTTTCAAAAAAAGAAAATTTACCAGGATTGATGTTAGGTATTGGTACCATTAAAAACACAAATGACGCAGAGGCATATATTCAAGCTGGCGCTGATTTTTTAATTAGTCCTGTTTTTGATAGTGCGGTTGCCGATATTGCTTACTTGCACAAAATTTTATGGATTCCGGGTTGTATGACACCTACCGAAATTCATGTAGCACAACAAGCAGGATGTGATTTAGTTAAATTGTTTCCTGGTAATGTATTAGGTCCTGGTTTTATTGAAGCAATCCGCCCTTTGTTTAAGGATGTTCATTTTTTAGTAACAGGCGGCGTTGATGCGACTGAAGAAAGCATTACAAAATGGTTAAAGGCAGGAGCAGCAGGCGTTGGATTAGGCAGTAAATTAATTACCAAAGAGGCCTTACAGCTAAAAGAGTTTGATAAAATCAGTACTAAAATTAATAATTTACTATCCATACAAGGTTTAAAATAAGCATATGAAAAAATCAATTGGAAATTATAGATGGACTATCTGTGGTTTAATATTTTTTGCAACGACCATTAATTATCTTGATCGTGCCGTAATTAGTTTGTTGAAAAGTACTTTAACAACTGAAATGCATTGGGATGATGCCGATTATGCCAATGTAGAAATTGCATTTAAACTTTCGTATGCAATTGGGTTGTTATTAGCAGGAAGAGTTATTGATAAATTAGGAACTAAAAAGGGGTATGCTTGGGCAACGGGTTTATGGAGTTTATCAGCGGTAGGGCATGCTTTAGCAAATAGCGTTTTTGGTTTTGGTGTTGCAAGAACCGCATTAGGTTTGACGGAAGCTGGAAATTTTCCTGCAGCTATTAAAACCGTTGCCGAGTGGTTCCCTAAAAAAGAAAGAGCTTTAGCAACGGGTATATTTAATTCAGGCGCTAATATTGGTGCCATTGTTGCTCCATTAACGGTACCGTTTATTGCATTGCACTATGGATGGAAATGGACATTTATCATTACTGGATTAATTGGTTTTGTATGGTTGTTTTTTTGGTTAAAAATGTATACTACGCCTAAGGACAGTAAAAAATTATCAAAAGAGGAGTTTGACTATATACATAGTGATGATGTAGAACCAACTGAAGCTTCTATCATCGAAGATGGTGTAAAATATACTTGGTCTAAATTATTAAGTTATAAACAAACCTGGGCATTTGCGATTGGCAAATTATTAACCGATCCAATATGGTGGTTTTATTTATTTTGGTTACCTGATTTTTTAGAAAGTCAATACCATCTAAAAGGTACTGCAGTTGCTTTACCTGTAGCAACAGTATACACTATTTCAACAATAGGAAGTGTATGGGGAGGATGGGTCCCTATGTATTTAATCAAAAAGAATTGGCCAAGTTTTAAAGCCAGAAAAACATCTATGCTAATTTATGCATTTATAGTATTGCCCATTTTATTTGCACAATATTTAGGAAGTATTAATATGTGGCTTGCTGTATTAGTGATTGGTGTTGCAGCAGCAGCTCATCAGGCTTGGAGTGCAAATATATTTACAACTGCAAGTGATATGTTCCCTAAACGAGCTGTGGGATCCGTAACAGGAATTGGTGGTATGTTTGGTTCACTTGGCGGTATTTTACTTTCATTATTAGTACAGAAAAAATTGTTTGTATATTATCGATCTATTGATCAAATCGAAACTGCATATTATATCATGTTTGTTGTTTGTGGCTCAGCTTACTTGTTAGCATGGGTAATAATGCATTGGTTAGCGCCTAAAATGGATAAAGTACAATAATCACTATTTGCAATTAAAGCTTTATGAAAAAAACAGCCCTTTTTTTACTTTTCTCTTCAGCACTTATGCTGCAATCTTTTGCGCAGGTAGCTCAATGGAAAAATTTATTTAATGAAAAAGATTTAAACAATTGGATTCAATATAATGGGAAAGCCGAGTATCGTATTGAGAAAGGAGAAATTGTTGGTAAAACGGTGTTTGGAACACCCAATAGTTTTTTAAGTACTAAAGAATTATATGGAGATTTTATTTTAGAGTTAGATTATAAAGTAAATGACACCATGAATTCAGGCATTCAAATTCGTTCTGAATTACATGATGAAAATGACCATTGCGAAGTTACAGATAAAATTACGCCGAATCGGGTACATGGTTTTCAAATAGAAATTGATCCATCTTCAAGAGGGTGGTCATCTGGTATTTATGACGAAGCTCGAAGAGATTGGATTTATCCACTTTCCTTTAATGAAAAAGCAAGAAACGCTTTCAAACACAATGACTGGAATCATGTAAGGGTTGAAGCAATTGGGACACATGTTCGTACTTGGCTCAATGGAGTAGCATGCGCACACGTAATTGATGACATGACTTTAAAAGGTTTTATCTCATTACAAGTTCATAGAATTGAAAAGCCTACCCAGGCAGGAGAAGAAATTCGCTGGAAAAATATTAAAATTCAAACTGATCATTTAAAGCCGAGTGCACCAGATCAAATTTTTGTAGTCAATTTACTTCCTAATAATTTATCAGATGAAGAAAAATTAAGCGGCACCGTTTTATTATTTGATGGCAAAACTACTAATGGTTGGAAAAGCCCATATGCTAAAGAGTTCCCCTCAAAAACATGGTATGTAAAGGATGGAGTTTTGAATGTTGGCGCAGGTGGTACTGGTCCAACTTATTCAAACGGAGGTGATATTGTTACAGAATCAACTTATAAAGCCTTTGATTTGCAGTTCGAATTTCTTTTAACCGATACTGCGAATAGTGGTGTAAAATATTATGTTACCGATCCTACGCAAAACCATGGAGAAGCGATTGGTTTAGAGTATCAAATTTTAGATGATGACAAGCATCCTGATGCGAAAATGGGTACTGATGGCAATAGGACTTGTGCTTCCTTATATGATTTAATTCCAGGACTAAGAATCGGAGCAAATAGAAGAGAAAAATTTCCTATCGGAAAATGGAATAGAGGACGAATCATAGCTTTTCCTGATGGCCGTGTTGAACATTGGATAAATGGGTGGAAGGTTATTGAATACCAACGAGGCACGCAATACTTTAAAGCCTTAGTAGCAAGAAGTAAATATGCAAAATATGCAAATTTTGGAATGGCAGAACGTGGCCATATATTATTACAAGAACATGGTACACATGTATCCTACAGAAGTATAAAAATCAAAGAATTTAAATAATTTCAATAAAATATTACATTAAACAAAACCATATGAAAAATTCAAGACGAAAGTTCATTGTTCAATCTGCTAAGGCAGTATCTGGAGCTTATTTGGGCGTAGTAGGCTTTTCAGCAAAAAGTTACGCTAACATCATTGGTGCCAACGATCGTGTTCGTGTTGGAGTAGTTGGTTTTTCGGATCGATTTAGATCCTCTCATCTCCCTTCCTTTATGCAACATAATAAGGAACTAAATTTTGATATAGTAGCTATCTCTGACATTTGGAAACTAAGAAGAGAGGAAGGCGTTGCATACTTAAAACAAAAATTAGATCATGATATAAGAGGAGCAGTAAATAATGATGCCTTATATGATGCAAAAGATATTGATGCAGTATTTATTAGCACTGCCGATTTTCAACATGCTAACCATGCAGCAGAAGCAGTGAAAGCAGGTGTAGATGTTTATTGCGAAAAGCCATTTGCTGAAACTATGGAGGACAACCGCAATGCCTATAAAATAATTAAAGCATCCAACAGAATTGTTCAAATTGGTTCTCAACGCCGAAGTGGTGCAAATTATCAAGCAGCTGCTGATTTTATTCAAACTGGAAAATTTGGACCGATAACAATGGTTGAACTTTCATGGAATGTAAATCAGCCTGGACGTTGGAGAAGAGCGGCCTTGGTTGAAAAATGTAAAAAAGAAGATTTAGATTGGAATCGTTATTTAATGAATAGACCTTATGAAGATTTTGATCCAAGAAAATATTTAGAGTTCCGTTTATTCTGGCCATATTCATCAGGATTAGCTGGACAATGGATGTCACACCAAATTGATACGGTGCATTGGTTTAGCGGTTTACAAAATCCAAGATCTGTAACTGCAAATGGAGGCATATATCAATGGAAGGATGGACGTAAAAACTGGGATACGATTACTGCTGTATTTGATTACGGTCCTGCTAATGATCCTACTACTGGATTCCAAGTGGTGTTTAGTTCAAGAATGCATAATGGTGATGAAAAGCCAACTGAAATGTATTATTCAAATGGAGGTGAATTAAACTTAATTAATAATACGGTTTCGCCAAAAGGCGGATTAAATGCAGGCTTTGCTAAACAAATGAACATGCAGCCTAATTTATTACCTGAAATTAATTTAACTAAAGACGATGTTAAAATTATTGCATCTGCAAATACAGGCGCTGATCCTTTAACATCAAGCCATGTGAGAAACTGGATGGAATGTATTCGCTCTAGAAAAACACCTAACGCACCCGTAGAAGCTGGATACCAGCATTCTATTGCTACCATCATGACCAATGCTGCCGTTAAAACAGGAGCAAAAGTTACTTTTGATGAGGCAAAACAAGAGGTAATGGCTAATGGTAAACCATTCAAGTATTAATTATTAATTTGTTATTATTGGTCAATACACAATCCCTATCTTTTTTCACATTAGATAGGGATTTTTTTCAAATTGCTATTAAGGCTTAATCAATTTCAGTCAATTTTTAGTTACACTCAATTCATTGTTTAAAATTTATCGTATGCGTTTATTAATTAGTTTTTTATTTGTTTGTATTTTTTGTTTTAATAGTCATGCACAAACTGCTGTTAAGCAAGCTAAATTGGGTTACAGAAATGTATCTATTTTAAAAGTAAATGGGTTACAGTTTAAGGACTTAAATAAAAATGGAAAATTAGACAAATATGAAGACTGGCGATTATCAAACACTGAAAGGACAAATGATTTAGTATCAAAGATGTCAGTGGACGAAAAAGTTGGTTTTATGTTGATTAGCTCTACTAGAATGAAAAATGATTGGTCATTTGAAGGCCCTAAAAATAAAGAAACTATTACAAGCGATTTTAACGAGGAGGATTTAGTACAAAATACGAATATGTTTACAAGACAGCCACTTCCGATTAGTATGATGATGGCTGCAGGTACAACAAAATCAGTGAAACAATTCAAACTAAGACACTTTATTTTGCGTGCTAATGTAGATGCTCGAACTACAGCTGAATGGGCCAATAAATTACAAGCTTTATGCGAAAGTGATGCTTTAGGTATTCCTTGTATCATTGCTTCGAATCCTCGAAATCATATCACCAAAGATGCATCTGTAGGATTAAGTGTTGGCAAAACTATTTTTTCAACTTGGCCATCTGAATTAGGTTTATCAGCAATGCGCGATTTAAAATTAACAAGAACTTTTGCTGATATTGCTCGCCAAGAATGGGCGGCAGTTGGACTTCGAAAGGGCTATATGTATATGGCTGATTTGTCGACTGAGCCAAGATGGCAAAGAATTGAAGGAACTTTTGGAGAGGATGCTGATTGGGTTGGCAAAATGATTTATGAAATTGTTTTAGGTTTTCAAGGGCCAAAATTAAATAGCAGTTCCGTGGCACTTACTACGAAGCATTTTCCTGGTGGTGGAGCTGGAGAAGGAGGACAGGATCCACATTTCCCTTGGGGTAAAAAAGAGGTTTTCACGTCGGGTAATTTTGACAATAATATAATACCATTCAAATATGCTATTAAAGCAGGCACATCCTCTATCATGCCTTATTACTCCTATCCAGTAGGAACAAAGTATCCTGAAATTGCTTACGCTTATAATAAGCCGGTACTTCAGGACCTATTAAGAAAAGAATTAGGGTTTAATGGTATTATTAATTCTGATACTGGACCCATTGAAATGATGCCATGGGGAGCTGAAAATTTAACCATTGAAGAACGCTACATCAAAGCAATCAATGCCGGGGTCAATATATTTTCAGGAAGTGCTGATCCAACCAAACTACTTGAAATTGCAAAACTAGGTAAAGTAGATATTAAATTAATTGATAGTTCAGTTTCAAAATTATTAATGGAATTTTATCAATTAGGTTTATTTGAAAATCCTTATGTTGATGAAGATGCAGCTGTGAAAATAGTAAATAATACAGCGTTCCAAGAAAAAGCAAATTTAGCTTTACGCAAGTCCATTGTATTGTTAAGAAACGAAAAAAAAATACTTCCATTAAGCAAAAAAACGACTAAGGTTTATTTAGAATCCTACATGCAAAAAAAAGGACAAACTGCTAGTAATGTTTATCAGCCAAGTGGTAAGGAAACTGTTGAATTTGTGTCTACTCCTGAAGCAGCCGATGTGGTTATTGTATGGATTACACCTGGATCAAAATCTTTGTTTGAATCAAATGGTGGGCCACTTTCGATATTATTATCTAAAAATGGAGTTGATGTTAATTATATAAATGAGTTAACCAAGAAAAAGCCAACGATATTAGCCATCAATTATACAAATCCTTGGGTGATTAATGAAATTTATAATCCAACAACCATGCCAAATATCAAAGGGATGATTGCTACTTTTGGAACCTCCATTGATGCATTGATTGATGTAGTAACTGGTAAATTCAATCCTACTGGTAAAATGCCTTTTACAACACCTAGTTCAGAACAAGAAGTGATTGATAATAAAACAGATATTCCTGGCTATAAAGAATCAAAAACGTATCCTTTATTTAAATTTAATGAAGGTATTAGTTACAAATAGTATATTCGCCGCATAAAGGTGGCGTAACATTATTTAACATTTTATTGATTTTATGCGTTAAACCTTTATTAAAAGGGTCGGTCAAATTAATAAATAAACCTATATGCTAAATAATTTTGTAAAGCTGCTAGCCATTATCATGATTGCAGGTTGTCAAAAAACAGCTTCAACTACAAGTACTACAACCGAAACAAGTACAACTACGCTAACAATTGCTAACCAGTTAAAATTTACAGGTAATGGGTTTGTAAATAATGGCACTTATCCCAAAACATTTACCTGTGATAGTCTAGGCGTTTCTCCTGGATTACAGTGGTCAAACGCACCCAGTACTACAAAAAGTTTTGCCATTACCATGTATCACATACCTCCTGGAGGTGGCAATCATCAATATATTGTTTTGTATAATATTCCTGCTACCACTTTATCCATCCCTGATAATTCAAAATCAATTGGCACTTTTGGTATTAATACGGTTGACGGGAAGGCAACTTATACGCCTCCTTGCTCCCAAGGACCAGGCGCTAAAATTTATGTATTAACTTTATATGCTTTAAACGCTGCTCCTACTATCACTGTTCCCAATACACAAGTAACTATGGAAATATTAAGAGCAGGTATGAGTAACAAAATTGTTGATAGTGCGGTCATGAGTGTTACTTATACCAGACCATAAATTTATTAGTCCGGTATCTTAAATAATGCTATCACATAAATAATTTCTAAACATAAATAAAACGATAGTTATGAAAAATTTTAAAATCTTTTTCGCTTTATTTTCACTTATCATAAGTACAAATTTGCTTGCACATGAAGGCGGTCATTATCATAAAGGGGATGGGGTTATTTTAAATACTTGGCATTTAAAAACAGGAAGTAAAATACAAGGAAATTTTTTCTTTGCAAAGGATGGCAACCTATTTCTTGAACAAGAGGAAGGCGTTATTAAATCGGTAAATATTAATGATTTAACAATTGAAGATCAGCAGTTGGCTAGGTTAAAAATTGAAAAATACCAACAAATTAATAATACTAATCCTAATGCCGACAACATTCAAACCATTCCAACAAATCCTTATAAATTTGTACCCTTTATATTGTTGTCATTTTTAGTACTTGGTTTATTTATTGTTCAGGAAGATTTCATAAACAAATACATAATAAATTCAAAAATTGGGCTAAGTTCTTTAAGCTTTTTGTTTGTAATAACTATTTTAATTGCCTGTAGTAAGTCAGAAGTTGCTACTACTTCAACAGTAAATAATAATAACAATACAACCACTTCAATAACCATACCTAAAACAACAACTACTTTTTTAGACTCGGCTTATAGCGCATTTAAACCGGCTGTTAGTACCAGTTTTGATAACACTTATTTTTATGTAGCTTCCAATGGTATTCCAAATCACAATATGATGATTGGTATTACTAACTGGCAACAGCAGGTGCCAATATCGCAAGCCTATTCTGGAACCAATAGTTGGTCTATTCCATTACAACCAGTTTATGCGACAACGCCTTTAAGTACTAAATCAAATTTCATGAAAGGCGCCGTTGCCATTGCCGTTAATGGGATTCCCATTTTTAATGCATTAAATAATAGGGGAGAGGATTCTTACAAAATTGGCGAATTGGATAATTGGGGTGGACATTGTGGAAAAGGAGACGATTATCATTATCATGCAGCTCCCTTACATTTATCAACCTTGAATGGACTAAAACCAATCGCCTTTGCTTTAGATGGATTTTCAGTGTATGGTGCTAAGGAACCAGATGGCACTTTAATGAGTTCACTTGATTCATGTCATGGTCATATTACAACGGGTGGTGTTTATCATTATCATGGTACCAGTGATTATCCTTATGTTGTTGGTGCTATGAAAGGAAAAGTTACTTTAGATCCTAGTACACCAGCTCCTGAAAATCAAATCATACCACAGGCATTTACCAAACCAGTACGTCCTGCTACTAATCCATTAAATGGCGCATCCATTACTGACTTTGTGGCTGTTGGAACCAATGGTTATATGTTAACTTACAAAATTGGAGCTAAAAATGGGTACGTGAAATATAGCTGGGATGCAAATAATAAATATACTTTCATATTAACTGATACTGCAGGTATAGCCACTACGAATTCCTATCAGCGATAAATCACAACCAGTGTGTTACTATAATAGTATTAATATTAAAAAAGGCACAAAAATTTCATTAAATGGAATTACCAAGGAGTTGCCTGAAGTTAATCGACCTATACAAAGCGGATTTGAATATGGTGATTGGACCATTGTAAAACCTACTATTGATGATTATAATTTCGAATTAGCACATTGGGAATTAATTGCCCCATGGGTTAAAAACAATTTTGAAGTCATGAAGGGGCGCGAAAAATTCAATACTTTAAATGCAACAGCCGAAAGATTGTTAGAGAGTAAATTATTTAGACAACCAGCGCTTAAGAGGAGGTGTTTGGTTTTATCATCAGGATTTTATGAATGGAGACATGATAAGCCTGAAGGTTCAAAAAAAGATATTGCTTACCCATATTATATTTCAGTTAAAGATCAGCCAGTATTTTTTTTGGCGGGCATTTACCAGCCTTGGGTGGATATTGAATCAGGTGAAATGATGAATACATTTTCCATTGTTACGACAAAAGCCAATCATTTAATGGAGCAAATTCACAATAAGAAAAAAAGGATGCCCACCATATTAAACGAACAACAAGCATCTTTATGGATCAGTCCAAATTTATCTGAGCAGCAAATAATGCAATTAGCTTCATCTCAAATTGATGATTATTTATTAAAAGCGCATACTATCAAAAAGGACTTTAGAACAGCAAATGACCCAAAGGGCGAATATGATTATCCGGAATTATCTGCATTTTGAAAAATGAGGAGTTATTGACTACTGGTAAGAATAGGAAACCTTATTTTTGCTATATAAAATGTTCAATTGAGAAACCAAATATTTTTATTCACGCCACCTTTTACACAGCTAAATACGCCATATCCGGCGACTGCTTATTTGAAAGGTTTTTTTAATACAAAAGGGATTGAAGCGGTGCAAGCAGATTTCGGAATTGAAGTAACGCTTGCTTTGTTTAGTAAACAGGGTTTGGAGAAATTATTTAAGACCATTGAGGAAAAACAATTAAAAAATAAGTCCCTTAATCCGGTATCCGGCAATAGTGCCCGCATTATTGCTTTAAAGGAGTCGTATATAAAAACCATTGACGATGTAATTTTATTTTTACAAGGCAAGTCAAATACCTTGGCACATTTAATATGCGCTAGAAATTTTTTACCTGAGGCAAGCAGATTTGAGCAATTAGATGATTTGAAATGGGCTTTTGGCAACATGGGTAAAATAGATATGGCTAAACATATTGCCACTATGTATTTAGAGGACTTAAGTGATTTAATTAAAGAAAACGTTGATGCGCACTTTGGATTTAGTAGGTATGCTGAAAGCTTGGGACGATCCGCAAATTCATTTGATGAATTATATTTTGCATTGCAACAGCCATTCACTTATTTAGATGAAATTTTAATTAAAATTTTAGATGAAAAGATGAAGATGGTGCATCCAAAATTAGTTTGCATTTCTGTACCGTTTCCTGGAAACTTATATACTTCACTTAGATGCGGTCAATGGATAAAGCAAAACTATCCTGACGTGAAAGTAGCCATGGGAGGAGGTTTCGCAAATACCGAGTTAAGGTCTTTAAGTGACCCACGCGTTTTTGAATTTTATGATTTTATTACCTTGGATGACGGGGAGGCGCCACTTGAAATTTTAATTGAGCACATTGACGGGAAAAAACAACAACATGAATTAAAACGTTGTTTTACGTTGGTGAATGGGGAGGTAAAATATATAAATAATACAAGTTGTTCCGATTACAAACAAGGACAAGTGGGTACACCCGATTATGATGGGTTATTATTAGATAAATATATTTCAGCTATTGAAGTCATAAATCCAATGCATAGTTTGTGGAGTGATGGTCGATGGAATAAGCTCACAATGGCACATGGTTGTTATTGGGCAAAATGTACTTTTTGCGATGTTTCCTTAGACTATATAAAAAGCTATGAACCAATTGCAGCATCTTTGATTGTAGATAGGATGCAAGAACTTGTAGAAAAAACAGGTGAAAATGGATTTCATTTTGTAGATGAAGCTGCTCCGCCATCATTGATGAAAGCGGTGGCTATTGAAATTTTAAAACGAAAATTAGTAGTGAGTTGGTGGGCTAATGTAAGGTTTGAAAAAAGCTTTACCCGCGATTTGTGTTTGCTTTTAAAAGAAGCAGGCTGTATTGCGGTAAGCGGAGGTTTGGAAGTTGCGTCTGATAGACTACTAAATTTAATTAACAAAGGAATCACGGTTCAGCAAGTAGCAAAAGTAAGCAATCATTTTACAGGGTCAGGTATTATGGTTCATGCATACTTAATGTATGGCTTTCCGACGCAAACTGTCCAGGAAACTGTTGATTCTTTAGAAATGGTTAGACAATTTTTTGAAACGGGTGTTTTACAATCTGCCTTCTGGCATTTGTTTACCATGACTGCACATAGTCCTGTTGGATTAGCACCTGAAAAGTATAAAGTAAAAAAAGTAAATGATGTTGTTGGCACCTTTGCAAACAACGATATTGAACATGTTGATTTAGTAGGAGCGAATCATGAAATTTTTGGTTTTGGATTAAAAAAAGCGTTGTTGAATTATATGCATGGTGCTTGTTTTGAGATGCCATTGCAAAAATGGTTTGAATTTAAAATCCCAAAAACGACAATCGCCGCAGACTATATTTTAAAAGCAATAAATGAGCCCGACGCTCATGCAAGTAGCACTAGTAAGGTTATTTGGATGGGAATAACGCCTTCAACATTCATCATTCAAAAGTCAAAAAAAGGAACTAAGTGGGAGGAAATGTCCATGCATTTTTATAATCATAAATCGGAAGTTGTTATTCGTATTGAACCCGAAAAAGGTAATTGGCTTTTGCAATTATTGCCACTTATAAATATTGAAAAAAGCAATGGAATGGGCTATGCGCAAATAAAAGAAAATTATTTATCAGCAGGCTTGGATGGGTTCGAATTATTTTGGGATAACAAACCCATTACAAGTTTGTATAAAGTTGGCTTATTAAGCATTTAACCAGGTTTATTTTTTTAATTTATTTTGAACATTTTGATTAAATGATTGTTCTAATTGAATCATTTCATCATTTATTCAATCAATCATTCATTCATTCATATGGGAAATTATTTTGTAGTGGGCGCTTCTTCTGGAATCGGCCAAGCAATTACCAATCAATTAGCGTTAGAAGGTCATCATGTATATGCAACTTATCAAAAAAATCAGTTTGTATCTTCGGCTAATATCACAACATTTCATTTAAATGTATTAGATGAACAACTCGATTTTTCAAATTTGCCACCATCTTTGGATGGGTTAGTTTATTGCCCTGGAGCTATTAATTTAAGACCCTTTTCTCGAATTACACCTAATGATTTCGCCCAAGATTTTAATTTGCAAGTAGGTGGAGCGATAAAAGTTATTCAATCCGTTTTACCAGCATTAAAAAACTCAGGCAATGCATCAATTATTTTATTTTCAACCGTAGCTGTTCAAATTGGATTAAATTTTCATACACAGGTGTCTGTGTCAAAAGGTGCCATTGAAGGATTAACTAAGGCATTATCTGCCGAGTTGGCCCCATCCATAAGAGTCAATTGTATTGCACCGTCCCTAACCGATACTCCTTTAGCGGCATCCTTATTGAATACCGATCAAAAAGTAGAAGCAAATGCTTTAAGGCACCCTTTAAAAAGAATCGGCAAGGCGAGTGATATTGCAGAGATGGCTTGCTTTTTATTAGCTGCAAAATCAAGCTGGATTACAGGACAAATTATGCACGTAGATGGAGGAATGAGTACTATTAAAATATAGTTTTGCTTTATATGACAAGTCAAGTACAAATTCTGCAAATTGATGCTTCTCAATCCAGATTGTTAAGTGATCTTGCAAAAAAAATTTACATACCACATTATCCTTACTTATGGAATGAGGGTGGGATAGACTGGTATATTAATGAGTATGCATATCCAGTTGAGAAAATTGCAAAAGAAATCTCTGATCCTAATAATTTACATTTTATAAGCTATTTAAATAATGAACCTATTGGCTATTTAAAACTGAATATAAATGCCGATTTTAAAGGGTTTGATCCAACTACAACTTTAGAGTTGGAGCGCATTTATATATTAGATACTTGCATACAAAAAGGAGTAGGCACTCAACTTATTGATTTTGTGAAAGGAGTTGCACTTAAGTTGAACAAAAAAGACATTATCTTAAAAGCAATGGATAGCGCCGAGCGAGCATTGCAGTTTTATAAAAAGAATGGATTTGAAATGGTTGGAAATTTTGAATTGCCTGGGCACATTTTTACTTTAATGAAACCCGAATATAGAGGCATGTATGTTTTAAAACATAGTTTGTTTTAATTTTTATTTATATTTACGTATAAATTATCATTTATGGGATTTGCAATTAATAAAAAAGTGGCTGATAAAAAAGCGGCAGCGACCAACAAAACAACTCCTCAATCAGGAGGTAGCTCAAAGTTTATCGCTAAGGCCAATACTAAATCAAGTGGCGGGGCCAATAAAAAGCCAATTAAAACGGGTGGATCTAGAGGTAGTTAAATAAAAAAGCCCATTGTAGAAACAACGGGCGTTTACGATTGCTTGCTATATTGAGTTAAAATCAAACCCACGTTATAACAACGCGAAATTACCATTGTTTGTTTAGTGCAAATATTTTTTTGTGTTAAATAATTATGAATGGACTTGAAAATAGTATGGTCGGTAAGTATCAATGTTACGCAAACGATTGAGTTAATGCATCAAAGCTTTTCCCGATAAACCTTTAAGGCGGCTTCAAGGCAATCCATTGCTTTATTAATTTCCTGTTCTTGTAAAACATAGGCTAATCGAACTTGATTCTTTCCTAAGCCTGGAGTAGTGTAAAACCCACTAGCAGGGGCAAGCATAACGGTTGAATTGTCTTTTCTAAAATCGGTTAATAACCATTTGCAAAATTCGTCTGTATCATCGACTGGAAGTTTTGCCATTGCATAAAAAGCCCCTTGAGGACTTTGGCAATAAACTCCATCCATTTTATGGAGTCTATTAATTAATGTATCTCTTCTTTTTTTATATTCAGCACGTGTTGCATCGAAATAATTTTCGGGTAAACCCAGCGCTGCTTCAGCAGCAATTTGTTCCAATGTTGGAGGGCTAAGTCTTGCTTGAGAAAATTTCATTACAGCCTCAATTACACTTTTATTTTTAGTCACCAAAGCGCCAATTCTTGCGCCACATGCTGAATATTTTTTAGAGAAAGTATCTATCATGATTACTCGATCTTCCACGCCTTCCAAAGTGAGTGTGCTTTTAACTAATCCTTCATAACTAAATTCAGTGTATGCTTCATCTGAAAATAAATACAAATCCTTTTCTTTAATTAAATCTCTTATTTGTAGTAGCTCTTGCTCGCTATAAACATACCCAGTTGGATTATTAGGGTTGCATATAAAAATTCCTTTTGTTTTTAGCGTAATTTTTTCCCTGAACGATTCAATAGGAGGTAAAGCAAATCCTGATTCAATGGTCGAAGTGATTGGGATAATTTTAATACCTGCAGCAATTGCAAATCCTATGTAATTTGCATAAAATGGTTCAGGCACAATAATTTCATCACCAGCGTCAAGACATGCCATAAATGCAAATAAAATTGCTTCACTTCCTCCAATCGTAATTAAAATATCGGAATAGTCAACTTGTATGTTTTTGGAATTGTAATATGCGGCAAGTTTTTGTCTAAAACTTAAAATGCCAGCGCTGTCAGTATATTCTAAAACTTTTAAATGAGCATTCTGAACGGCTTCCATCATGATATTTGGTGTTTCAATATCAGGTTGGCCAATATTTAAATGGAATACTTTAACCCCCTCTTTTTTTGCATTTTCAGCGTATGTTGCTAACTTCCTAATTGGGGAAGACGGCATATTTTTTCCTCGTTCGCTAATGGTTATCATTCGCGCAAAGATAGGCGCATGCAATAGAATAAAAAAGCGTTAACAATTTTTGTTAACGCTTCATAAATATGAACAAAATTATATTAACTGATGTAAGTTAATATGTGTAATTGAACTCGCTTATTTTATCACTTCACCTTCAATAACAAGTTCGGTCACGTCTTTCTCGCCAGCGTATTTCACCGTAACTCTTTTCTTGAATTGTCCTTCGTTTGGTGCGGTATAAGTTACTTTGATTGCGCCCTTTTGTCCTTTTAAAACAGGATTTTGATTATACTCGGGTTGTGTACAGCCACACTCAGCATTTGCAAATTCTATAACTGCAGGCTTATTTCCTAAATTCATGTAATTGAAAATTACTGACTTATGTACACCTTTTTTTATTTTCCCAAAATTATGGCTTGTTTGATCAAATTTTATAGTCGCTTGAGCAAAGCTTCCAATAGTTAGTAATAAAGCAAATACTAGTAAATTTAATTTCATATGAATGATTTTTGGATTTAAAAAATGTTAGTCAAATTCCCGTATTATGGTCTTATTTATAAACAATTAATAGGGCTAAATTATTGAAAATTTGTTAATTATGGCTTTTTATGTGTTTAATGATTTTTATTGCATTTTGACCCCTACTTTTGTAATATGGAACCATTGGATGAAGCACTTACAAGCCAAGAGGGACTCTCTTTTGAAGCCTTTCGACAATCTGTATTAGCAGACTATCGAATTGCATTAACAAGCAGAGAGGTTAGCTTATTAGGCAGAAGGGAAGTGCTTACTGGGAAGGCCAAATTTGGAATTTTCGGAGATGGTAAGGAGGTTGCTCAAGTAGCGATGTCCAAATTTTTCCAAAAGGGTGATTTTAGAAGCGGGTATTACCGAGATCAGACTTTTATGTTTGCTATAGGTGTTGCGAATACCGAACATTATTTTTCTCAATTATATGCTGATGTTCATAATGACCCCTATAGTGGCGGGAAAAATATGAATGCTCATTTTGCTACCGCATTTGTAAATGAAAACGGTCAGTGGAATAATTTGGTGAATAGTTATAATATTTCTGCCGATATCGCGCCTACAGCTGGACAAATGGTTCGCGGTTTAGGTATGGCATTTGCATCCAACTGTTTTAGATCCTCTAAACATAAGGATCAATTAAAACATTTAAGTAATAATGGGAATGAGGTTTGTTTTTGTACAATAGGAGATGCGAGCACTTCTGAAGGACACTTTTGGGAAGTTGTAAATGCTGCAGGTGTCATACAAGCCCCTTTAGCTATGTTTGTTTTTGATGATGGTTATGGAATTTCTGTACCCACTAAATTGCAAACAACCAAAGGTTCGATTTCTGAAGCATTAAGGGGTTTTGAAAAACAAGAAGGAACAAATGGGATTAAAATATACACAGTTAAAGGATGGGACTATGCATCACTTTGTGAAATTTTTGAAGAAGGAATTGCTTATACAAGGTTAAATCACGTTCCAGTTTTATTTCATGTTCAAGAATTAACACAACCACAAGGACATTCTACAAGTGGCAGTCATGAACGCTATAAGACGGGTGAGCGATTACAATGGGAAAGAGAATGGGATTGCAATAAAAAAATGAGAGAGTGGTTGATTTTAAATGAGCTTACTACTGAGGAGGATTTGCAGGAATTAGAATCGACTATCAAAAAAGAAGTTAAAGATGCAAAAGAATTAGCTTGGACAAAATATATTTCACCTATTAAAGATAAAGTTAAGGAAGCTGCAGTCATAGCAACAAATGGTTTGCAAGGTGATTTATTAAATGCAACAAATCAATTATTAACTGAGCTAGTAAATAATAAAGAACCACTCAAAAGAAACATATTTAGAGCCTTGCATATTTTGTTGGAGCAATATCCTAACCATCCTAATGCAAAATCAGTGCAGCATTTTATTTCAAGTTATTTAAAAAATCAGCAACCTTTTTACAGTAAGCATTTATATAATGAAACACAAAAGAGTACCTTAAATGTGTCTGTTATTGAGCCTGTTTATGATGAGCAATCAAAAATTATAAATGGGTACGAGGTATTGAACCATTATTTTGATCAATTAATTGAATCCAATCCATTGGTATATGCTTTTGGTGAGGATCTTGGAAATATTGGTGATGTGAATCAAGGATTTGCGGGCTTGCAAGCTAAGCATGGTGCAGACCGAATTTTTGATACAGGAATTCGCGAACAATCCATTATGGGCCAAGCACATGGTATGGCAATGAGAGGATTAAGACCAATTGCTGAAATTCAGTATTTAGATTATTTATTATACGGATTGCAAACCCTCAGCGATGATGTTGCAACAATACATTATCGTAGCAATGGAATACAAAGTAGCCCAGTTATAATTCGTACTAGAGGTCATCGTTTAGAAGGTATATTTCATAGTGGTTCACCAATGGGTATGATTATTAATTCATTGAGAGGAATGTATGTTTGTGTTCCTCGAAATATGGTTCAAGCTGCTGGCATGTATAATACTTTATTAAAAGGGAATGACCCAGCTTTATTAATTGAATGCTTAAATGGATATCGGTTAAAGGAAAAAATGCCTAATAATATTACTGAATTTACAGTCCCATTAGGTAAGCCAGAAGTTATCATAGAGGGGGATGATATTACGATAGTATCTTATGGCTCTACATTAAGGATAATTGAAGACGCTGCATTAAGATTAAAAGAGATGGGTATTAACTGTGAAATTATAGACGTGCAAACCTTATTGCCTTTTGATATCAATCATCAAATTGTTGCATCACTTAAAAAAACCAATCGTATTGTTTTTGTGGATGAGGATGTACCAGGTGGAGCGAGTGCCTATATGTATCAACAAGTAATTGAAAAGCAAGGAGGCTTTAGGTGGTTGGATGTAGCAGCACGCACAATAAGTTCCAAAGATCATCGCCCAGCATACGCTAGCGATGGGGACTATTTTTCAAAACCAAATACGGAAGATATTATTACCGTGGTTAGTGAGATGATGGCCGAGTAAAATTTAGTGTGCCGCAGGAAGCCTAGATAAATTGTATCCTTCTAATTTTTGAGTTTGCTCAACTGAGCCTAATCTTACTTTTACTTGAATTTTTGTTTGTTTCTCGAAAGCCCTTTCGGTATTACAAAAAAATCCTGTTTTAGTCGTGTAATAATTAGCAGGCACTTTTGTTTCATGCGTAATTGCATACATATTAAAAACTGGCCTTGTAGTGTCTTTGATGTTTGGTATAAGACAACCTGCAAATAATATGATAAATAGTAAATTCAAAATTGCTCTTTATAATTTTCTCGAATATTAGTTGTTATTCTTGGGATTTAGCATTTCGAAAAATCTATAATTTTTTGAATAAATCATAAGAGGGATTTTATGCTTCTTTTTATATTTAAAAAATAAAAGAAGCATAAAACCTACCCCATGTTATGAAACACTTTATTGACGTCTTCGTCTTCTTCTAATCTTTCAATTAATTTGCTAATATCCTCGGCTTGCTGATCGTTCACCGGGACTGTTGTGCTTGGTATCCACTCGAACTCGGCACTGATCACATTTAATTTTTGAGCCTCTAATTCTTTTTGAAGGTTTCCAAAATCTGTGAAAGCGCATCTTAAAACTAAAATTGGATGGCCATTGTCATCAACACTGTCACCTAATTCGTCTAAACCATGGTCAATTAATGCTAATTCTAAATCATCCATCACTAAACCTTCAGGATTTAATTTAAATACGCCCATTTTTTTAAACTGAAAACTTACACTTCCACTATTACCCATGGCACCTCCGCCTTTATTAAAATGACTTTTAACATTGGCAACAGTCCTTACATGGTTATCGGTTGCCGTTTCAACTAATATAGCTACACCATGAGGTGCATATCCTTCGTATAAAATTTCCTCGTAGTTGCTTGTATCCTTACCCATGGCACGTTTTATCGCTGCTTCCACTCTATCCTTTGGCATTCCAGCACTACGCGCATTTTGATAACATCTTCTTAATGCAGGGTTATCATCTGGATTTGGTCCTCCTGATTTTACTGCAATTACAATTTCTTTACCAATACGTGTAAACTGTTTTGCCATTCGGTCAAAACGCTTGAACATAGTTGCTTTTCTTACTTCAAAAATCCTTCCCATAGTAATTATTTAAGGTCTGCAAAAATAAGGCAAAAAAAATAGCCAGACAATTCAGTCTGGCTATTACTATCATTTAGGAGTAAAATTAAGCTCCTTCGTTTAATTTACTGTGTTTACGACTATACATAAAGTAAACTACTAAACCCAAAGCCATCCAAGCAAAAGCTACTTTTAGGGTTTGTGCATCTAAAGCAAATATCATTGCAAGACAAATTACAGCACCTAAAATTGGAACCAATGGAACCAAAGGCGTTTTGAAAGGTCTAGCCATTTCTGGTGATTTAACACGTAAAATCCAAATACCTGCACTTACTAATACAAAAGCAAATAAAGTACCAAAGGAGGTTAAGTCACCGGCAACGCTTCCTGGCACAAATGCCGCAAATGCACCTACGAATATGAAAAGAATCCAATTTGATTTATAAGGAGTGCGGTATTTTGGGTGCAAATCAGAGAATACTTTTGGCAATAAACCATCGTTTGCCATTGAGTAAAATACACGTGACTGACCCATTAACATTACTAAAATTACAGAGCTAAAACCAGCTAAGATAGCCACCGTAACTGCAGTTGCTAACCAGCCGTATCCAGTCATATAAGTAGAAATTGCATATGCAACCGATGCTTCACGACCTTTTAAAGGATCAACGAAATCAGTCCAAGGAGCAACACCTGTTAAAACGTGTCCGAATAAGATGTATAAAATGGTACAAACAACCAATGATCCTAAAATTCCGATTGGCATATCTCTTTTTGGATTCTTTGCTTCCTGAGCCGCTGTTGATACCGCATCAAAACCAATGAAAGCAAAAAATACAATCGCTGCACCACCTAATACACCACCCCAACCATGTTTGAAGGCGCCCGAATAATCAGCAATTACTTTGCCTGAAGCGTCTAAAACTGGTGGCTGATTTGCTGGAATTAAATAAGGTGTATGGTTTTCAGGACGAATAAACTGCCATCCGATAATGATAAAAATAATCACAATGGCTACTTTAACAAATACAATAATTGCATTTACAATAGCAGACTCTTGTGTTCCTTTAATTAATAATAATGTTAATAATAAAAGAATCACTAAGGATGGAGCATTCATAATACCATGATGTAAAACTCCTGCACTATCCGTGATACTTTCAAAAGGGGAATGGCTCCATTCATAAGGGATGCCTCCTCCGAGCAGCTTGTTTAAATATTCACTCCATGCGATAGATACAGTCGCAGCACCTAAAGCATATTCCATGATTAGGGCCCAACCAATTATCCATGCAACCGTTTCACCCATCGTTACATAGGAGTATGCGTATGCACTTCCTGAAATAGGTATCATAGCTGCGAATTCAGCATAACATAAACCTGCGAAAGCACAACCTACCGCTGCTACAATAAATGATAAAGTTACTGCTGGTCCTGCTGCTTGCCCTGCTGCAGCTGCTGTACGAACAAATAAGCCAGCACCAATAATAGCACCAACGCCTAATGCAATTAAATTACCCGCACCCAATGTGCGCTTTAAACCTTTACCGCTATCCTCAGCCTGAGCTAACATAGCGGAGAGGTCTTTTTTTCTGAATAAACTCATAGTTAAGTATTTGAGTTAATAACAAAATTGATTTAACAATCCTGTTGGGTTAATGAACAATTTGAATATAAGATGAAAAATAGCACTTTTTTCTCAAAAAAGTGGGTCTTTTTTTTATAACATATGTCTTATATTGCATTACTAACAACCTATGAAAAAGTCAAACAACCTTACCCTTTATATTATCGTAGCGATGATTGCGGGTGCCGCTTTGGGATATTATATTCATGAAAACTATACACCTGCAACGATTGAGGTTTTTTCAAAAAACATTAAGCTTTTAACGACTATATTTTTAAGGCTTATTCAAATGATTATTGCTCCATTGGTATTTACAACATTGGTCGTGGGAATAGCAAAACTAGGAGACTTAAAAACAGTTGGAAGAGTAGGCGGGAAAGCCTTGCTTTGGTTTGTAACCGCATCATTAGTGAGCTTATTGATTGGTTTAGTATTAGTTAATTTGTTAAAGCCGGGAGAGGGTATTATTTTGTCAAATGGGGATACATCAGGAGCCCAAGATTTAATTGGTAAAACACAGTCGTTTAGCATAGCAGGATTTATAGAACATGTATTTCCAAAGAGTATTTTTGAGGCAATGGCTACCAACGAAATTTTACAAATTGTAATTTTTAGTATCTTTTTTGGTGTCGCTGCAGCTGCAATGGGGGAGAAATCAAAAGGATTAATCAAAGCATTTGATGCTGCCTCTCATATCATTTTAAAAATGGTAGGTTATGTCATGAATTTTGCTCCTTTAGGTGTATTTGGTGCATTGGCAGCGGTGATTGCAACAAAAGGACTAGGTGTATTTGTTTTTTATATTAAGTATTTTTTATACTTTTTAACGGGTATTGGTATTTTATGGGTGGTTTTAATTGGTGTAGGATTTATTATTCTAGGAAAGAGAATGCCTTCGCTTATTAAAATTATTAGCAATCCTTTAATCATTGCTTTTAGCACTACAAGTAGCGAAGCGGTGTTTCCAAAATTAACCGAAGAGTTAGAACGCTTTGGTTGTAAGGATAAAATTGTTTCTTTTATTTTACCACTTGGTTATTCCTTTAATTTAGACGGAAGTATGATGTATATGACTTTTGCTAGCATGGCTATTGCACAGGCTTATGGCATTCATTTAGATATCGGAACCCAATTAACTATGTTACTAGTTTTAATGCTAACAAGTAAAGGAATTGCAGGTGTTCCGCGTGCTTCATTAGTGGTAGTTGCTGCAACTTGTACCATGTTTAATATTCCAGCTATTGGAATTGCATTGATCCTTCCAATTGATCATTTTTGTGACATGTTCCGAACAGCGACAAATGTATTAGGTAATAGTTTGGCAACAGCAGTAGTGAGCAAATGGGAGGGAGAATTAGAAGAACATCAACAAGCATAAATATATTTTAATGACAATTTTATTAGATACTTTTCACTGGAGTCAATTATTGCAACCGCAATATTATATTAACAATGGAGGGTTATGGTTGTTGTTATTTGTGGTTTTTGCTGAAACGGGTTTATTTTTTGGATTTTTTTTACCAGGGGATAGTTTGCTATTTGTTGCCGGCATTTACAGCGATACTTTGGTTGCAAAATTCATTGCTATTTTCGGTTTAAATTTACCACAAAATCTATGGCTTGATTTGTTTATATTATTTGCTTTAATAACGGTAGCAGGTATTTTAGGAAATACAGTGGGCTATATGATTGGGAAAAAAGTGGGGCCTGCTATGTATGATTGGAAGGAGAATATTTTTTTCAAGAAAAAGTATTTAATGCAAGCCCAGGAGTTTTATGAAAAGCATGGTGGAGGTGCCATTGTGATTGCTCGATTTATTCCAATTGTGCGCACTTTCGCGCCCATTGTTGCAGGCATTGTAAAAATGGACAAGCAAAAATTTGTTTATTTCAATATTATTGGAAGTATTGCATGGGTGGGCAGTATGTTATGTGCCGGACATTTTTTACAAGCTTGGATTTTAGATCGTTTTCAATTTGATTTGAAAAAACATTTAGAAGTGATCGTCATTGGAATTGTTTTAGTGACAACGGTTCCTGTAATTTTAAAAGTCCTTACCCATAAAACAAAATAGTTTTTAGCTATGACAAGTCAACGTCAAATTGGATTACTATCTCTTCCTGTGCTTGTAGCCGCTCTTGGATATTTTGTTGATGTTTACGATTTGTTATTGTTTACAATCGTTCGCCAGCCAAGTGTAATGGCTGTAGGCGCAACAGCAGAAACTATTATTGTTGATAGTGCGCATATCATTAACTGGCAAATGTCAGGTTTGCTTATTGGAGGAATTTTATGGGGTGTCATTGGTGATAAAAAAGGAAGATTGAAAGTATTATTCGGTTCGATTTTATTATACTCGATTGCCAATATTTTAACCTCCTATGTTCAAAACGTTGATCAATATGCTTACTGTCGATTTGTTGGTGGGATTGGTTTAGCAGGTGAATTAGGGGCGGGCATTACACTTGTTTCTGAAATGTTACCAAAAAACAAAAGGGGGATTGGAACAAGTATGGTGGCGGGGATAGGTTTATTTGGTGCGGTGTTTGCTTACTTTACTTTCCAGTATACTAAGGACTGGAGGTTGTGTTATCAAATAGGAGGAGTGCTTGGGGTGTTCTTATTAATATTGCGTATACGTGTTGCTGAGTCATTTATGTTTGAGTCAGCTAAAGTGGCCAATGTTGTTAAAGGAAATTTCTTGCAATTTTTCAGCAACAAAAAAAGGTTCTCAAAATATATTAAAGCTATTTTAATTGGCTTGCCAACCTGGTTTGTAATTGGTGTTTTAGTTAATTATAGTAACAAGTTTGCGACAGGGTTATATGGCGACAATTTAATTGATTCAGGACGTTCAGTTATGTTTGCTTACATTGGAATTGCCATTGGCGATATAGTGATTGGATACGTAAGTCAATATTTTAAAAGCAGGAAAAAAGCATTATTGGTATTTTATAGTTTAAATACCATTGCCATGATTTTGTTTTTTTCTACCATAAATACTAATGATTCAAGTATGTATGCCATTTGCGGCTTGCTAGGTTTTAGCACAGGTTATTGGGCAATATTTAATACTATGGCTGCTGAACAATTTGGTACGAACCTAAGAGCTACTGCTGCGACTACTATTCCCAATATGGTACGTGGGGCCTTACCTTTAATTAATTTTTTATTCCTTGATATTTTACAAAAGCAGTTGGGCTGGACAATTATTCAAAGTGGCATTTTAACAGGATCCATTGTAATGTCTATTACTATAATAGCATTTGTATATACCGAGGAAACTTATCATAAGGACCTTGATTATTTAGAACTTGATAATACAATGCCTTAGTTTCAAAATTGGTACTTTGAAATTGTGTTAAGCTAATTTTTAATTTTGCTTTTACTATGCGTTTACTTTTTATACGTTTTTCTTCTATTGGTGATATTGTTTTTACCACGCCCGCCATACGTGCAGCAAAGCAGCAATTGCCAGGGGTTGAAATACACTTTCTCACCAAGGCTTCTATGAAGGCGGTAACGGAAGCAAATCCATATATTGACCATTTTCATTATTTAGAAAAAGAATTAGCTACTACTATTGAAGCATTAAAGGCAATTGACTTTGATTACGTAATAGACTTACATAAAAACTTGAGGACCTATAAAATAAAAAGAGCATTAGGTGTGCCTTCTTTTTCTTACAAGAAACTTAGTTGGCAAAAGTTTTTACTTACAAAATTGCATCTCAACTTTATGCCAACTCGTCATATTAGTGAAAGATGTGTTGACACCCTAGCTCCTTTAGGGGTTATCAATGATGGGAAGGGCTTGGATTATTTTGTGCCCAATCAAATTACACTTCCATCGACAGACTTACCCAACACACACAAGAATGGCTATATTGCATTGGTCATTGGGGCATCATTTGCTTCTAAAAAACTACCCATTGAAAAACTACAGGAGCTTTGCAAGTTATTAAAGTATCCAGTTGTTTTGGTTGGCGGAAAAGAAGATGCAATTGAAGGAGCGCAAGTGACAAAAATAGATCCGATAAAAATATTCAATGCTTGTGGTAAATTTTCCTTGCATGAGTCTGCTTTGATAGTGCAGCAATCCAAAACGGTGATTTCTCATGATACAGGCTTTCTTTATATTGCTTGTGCGTATCATAAAAAAACAGTAGCCATCTGGGGAGCCACTTCGCCAGCATTGCAGGTGGCGCCCTATTATCCAATCACTGACGCTGAATCATCAATAAGTGCAAGTGACATGTTCTATAATTCGATTGTCCCTAATTTGTCCTGCCAACCCTGTTCAAATTATGGTACTAAACAATGTCCACAAGGACATTTTGCATGTATGCTTCAGCAAAATATGGCAGCCATTGCAACAATGGCAAATGGGTATTACGAGGATGCTATATCAGCATAAAAAAAGCCCCGCAATTGCGAGGCTTCCTTAAGTCGTATTTAAAAACGAAGTTGAATTATAAAGTCTTCAATACGTCGTTCATGTTTCTTACTGCATCAGCACTTTTGTTAAATGCTGCTTGTTCGTCGGCAGATAAATCCATTTCAACAATCTTTTCCCATCCATTTTTGCCAATGACAACAGGCACGCCTAAACAAATATCGTTTTGGCCATACTCGCCGTTTAAGCTTACGCAACAAGTAAATAATTTTTTCTCATCACGTACAATGCTTTCTACCAATGCAGCTCCAGCAGCACCTGGTGCATACCAAGCCGAAGTACCTAATAACTTAGTTAAAGTAGCACCACCCACCATGGTAACATTGACGATTGTTTGCTGTTGTTCCTCAGTTAAGAATTTAGTTACTGGAATGCTGTTCCAAGTTGCATGCTTAATTAAAGGGATCATTGTTGTATCGCCATGTCCACCAACAACTAATGCATTTAAATCGGCTGGGCTACAGTTCAAAGTAGTGCTTAATTGATATTTGAAACGTGCACTATCTAAGGTACCGCCCATTCCAATAATTTTATTTTTTGGTAAGCCAGTTGAATTCAATGCTAAATATGTCATTGTATCCATTGGATTACTAATTACAATAATGATTGCATTTGGTGAATGCTTTAAAATGTTTTCACAAACACCTTTAACAATACCTGCGTTGGTTCCAATTAATTCCTCACGCGTCATACCTGGTTTACGAGGTAAACCTGAAGTGATCACTACAACATCAGAGTTTGCAGTTTTTGAATAATCATTGGTACTGCCAGAAATCCTAGTGTCAAAACCTAATAATGCAGCTGTCTGCATCATGTCTTGTGCCTTACCTTCGGCAAATCCTTCTTTAATGTCTAATAAAACTAATTCACTAGCCAATTCTTTTCGAGCGATATTGTCAGCACATGTTGCGCCTACTGCACCTGCTCCAACTACTGTAATTTTCATTTCTATGTATTTTTAAATAAAAGGTGGTTTTTTACGGGGCAAAGTTAAGGATTTCCTTAATGGCCTTTTGTTATTTTAATTAATTCATCTGGTTCAACGCCTTGCTCCCAAACTTTAACAAAGGCCCCTTTATCATATAAAGCAACAAACGGGGTCATTCTTGGTCTAAAAAAGGAGGGAATGGTAAATCCACCATCACGGCCAATAACTACATTTGGTTGACCAGCTAAGTTATATTTTGTAGCAAATTTTTTAATTAAATCCATATCACGGTAGCTATCCCAAATAAATAGAACGTTCTTGAATTTATCTGCGTTTTTGTTAAATTCATCACCCGCATGTTCGCAATGTGAACAATCAGGACTAAAAATAATAATACAAGTATATTTATATTTAGTAGGCAAATCCTTATTGCTTATTTCTTTACCATCAATGGTTGTCATGCTAAAAGTTGGTAAACGCCTATCAATCAAATAAGGGGCACTTTGATCAACAGTGGTAGCTGTTGTTGAGGTGGGCGGTGCTGGAGGAGGGTTGGTGGGTTGGGTTTGAGCACCTAAAGATGTTGACAACAATATGCTCATTAATCCCATACATCCGAGTAAAGCTTTTTTCATATTTATAGGTTTGTGTTTTATATTAGTTTTTATCTTCTAACATTCTTTGCGTTTTTGCATCTTGTAAGAAATCAGATGCAAAAATGAAATTATTTAATAAGTCATTCTTGCAGTAAATAATATCCTTATTGCTGCCTTCCCACTCTTTATGACCTTGATGTAGGTATAAAATATAATCACCAATTTCCATCACACTATTCATGTCATGTGTAACAACAATGGTCGTAATATTATTCTCAATGGTAAGTTCGTGAATTAGTTTATCAATGACCATAGAGGTTTGAGGGTCAAGGCCAGAATTTGGCTCGTCGCAAAAAAGATATTTTGGATTTAATATCAAGGCGCGCGCTATTCCAACTCTTTTTTTCATTCCACCACTTATTTCTGCTGGAAATTTATCATTAACCCCTTCTAAATTAACCCTAGCTAACATTTTATTTACCCTTTCTAATTTCTCTGCTTCTGAAATACGACTAAACATATCAAGTGGGAACCTAACATTTTCTAATACCGTCATGGAGTCGAACAAGGCATTACCTTGAAATAACATTCCAATATTATTTCTTAATTCTTTGCGATCATCCTTGCTCATTCCATTCAATTCAACCCCATCGAAATAAATATGCCCTTTGTCTGATTTAATTAAATCAACGATACACTTTGTCAATACAGTTTTCCCACTGCCGCTAGCACCTATGATTAAATTACACATACCAGGATTGAATTTGGCAGAAATATCTTCTAACACAATTTTGTCATCAAACTTCTTGCTGATATGCTGAATCTCAATCATGTTTATTTATTTAGTGGCGTTTGAAGCAAAAGTAAGTCTTCAAATGTATCACGGCGACTTATTAATTTTACGACTCCATTTTCAAATAATACTTGCGCAGGTTTATACCTAGCGTTATAGTTACTTGACATTTCATAACCATATGCACCCGCATTATAAAACACTAAAAAATTACCTTCCTTAATTGCTGGAATTTCTCGGTCCCATGCGAAAGTATCCGTTTCACAAATGTTTCCTACTACTGCATATGGTTGTTTATCACCATCAGGATTACTAATATTGTCAATATGATGGTAGGCATCATAAAACATAGGTCTAATTAAATGGTTTAGTCCTGTATTAATTCCTGCAAACTCAATATCACCCGACTTCTTTAACACATTAACTTGTGCAATAAAATAACCACTTTCACTGACCATGTATTTACCTGGTTCAAACCAAGCAGTCAATTTTCGGCCATATTTTTTTGACAAGTACTCAATTGCTTTATTAACCTCGGCACCTAACAAAGGGATGTCTGTTCCTTTTTCGTCCGGTTGATAAGGCACTTTAAACCCACCACCAAAATCCAATACATTAACGGTTGGGAAATGCTCCAATAAGTTATCAAACACATCGGCTGATTTTATAAAAACTGCAACGTCTTTAATTTCACTACCGGTATGAATATGCAAAGTGGCAATATTAATATTGTACTTTTTTTGAATCGCTTTTAATTCATCTAGCTGCGTTACGGGAATACCAAACTTGCTTTTATCGTGACCCGTTGAAATTTTTAAATTACCACCTGCCATAATATTTGGACGCACACGAACACCAATAGGGTAGGTAGCGCCAAATTTTGCGCCAAATTTTTCTAAATTAGAAAGGCTATCAATGTTTACGTGTATTCCCAAATAGATTGCTTCGCATATTTCATCGAAACTTACACTATTGCTGGTATATAAAATATTTTGAGGTTCGAAGCCAACATGCAATGCTAATTTTGCCTCGTTGATGGAACTGCAATCAATATTACAACCAGCTCGTTTTACAATATCCAAAATATGAATATTAGTAAGGGCTTTACAAGCATAAAAAAAGCGGGTATTCGCGACTGAAAAATGCGACAATAAATTTTGGTATTGACTAACAATCTTCTCGGCATGGTAAACGTACAATGGTGTGCCATATTCACTCGCAGCCGACTTTAATTGGTCGTAGGTTAAACTTGACTTCATCCCACGAAGATACAATTAGAACTATGTTCTGTTATTATATCAACAATATAATTTTAGAAAAAAAGGATGAACGTGAAAACTAATATGTGTTATTCGATTGGACTTTCAGGCGTTGTTTCCACTTCGCTAGAATCTGCTTGGAAATCGTCGATTTCATCAGGCAGATTAGGAGTCTCCTCGTCTGCACGCTCCTCAGCAGCTTCTTCAGACACTTGTTCGTAAACATTGTTATCGGTGAAGTCCTCAGGCTTAATGACTGTAGCTTCCACGATTTGTTCAGCCAACACTTCCTTGATTTTTGGTAAGTCCTCGGTGGAATTAATACCAAAATAATCCATGAATGTTTTTGATGTTGAGTAAACCAATGGTTTTCCAGGTAATAATTCATTACGACCACTAATTGCAATTAATTCTTTTTCCAATAATTTTTGAATAGAATAATCGCTATTTACACCTCTAATGGCTTCCACCTCACCCTTTGTAATGGGCTGCTTATAAGCAATAATGGCTAATGATTCTAAAGCAGCATTTGACAAACGCTTTAAAAACTTGTCGCCGTTTAATTGAGCAATGGTTGAGTGAAATGTAGGTTTGGTTAAAAACTGCCAACCCCCGCCGCTTTGTTTTAATTCAAAAGGGTAAAATTCGGTGGCATACTTTTCTTGAATACCATTTAAGGCACTTTCTACTTGATCTAATGTAATACGCTCTTCTAAAAACCCAAAAGCGTTATTGATTAATTCAGTAATGTCGTTCGCATTTAAAGCTTTATCGCTTGCAAATATTAACGCTTCAATATGAGGTATGATTTCACTAATTTCCATAATAGATAGTTCTTATCCGTTTAATGCAGCTGCACCACTTACAATTTCAGTTAACTCGGTTGTAATAGCAGCTTGTCTTGCGCGGTTGTAAGATATTTTCAATGATTTTAATAATTCGTTTGCATTTTCACTAGCCTTATCCATTGCAGTCATTCTAGCACCATGCTCACTTGCGTTGGCATCCAATACAGCTTTGAATAATTGTGTATTTAATATTTTAGGCATTAATTCAGCAACCAATATTTCCTTTTGTGGCTCAAAAATAAAATCAGTTTTCTTTTGATTTGCTTTTTTTGCAATCTTCGGAATTGGCAAAAATGCTTCTGCTTTAAATTCTTGCGTAGCAGCGTTTTTAAATTCGCTGTAAATAATCTCAATCGCATCAAACTCTTTATTAGCAAAGGCATCCATCGCTGCTTTTGCAGCAGTTTGCACATTACTAAAAGTCAAATTCAAGAAAATATCTTTAAAATCGGCATTGGTATTGTATCCTGATTTTGACAAACTTTCAAATCCTTTTTTACCAATATTCCAAATAGTAATTTTTTGAGTAGGGTATTTTTCAGCAATCGTAGCTTTAGCTAGCTTCACCACATTGGCATTATAACCACCACATAAACCTCTGTCGGAAGTTATTACAATCAATAGTACATTGTTTACAGGACGAGTTTCAGCTAATGCTAAATTCATATCACCCTCTAAACTTCCAATGATATTGCTTAACATATCCTGCAATTTGCGGGCATATGGTCTCATTTGCGTAATGGCGTCTTGCGCACGACGTAATTTAGCGGCACTCACCATTTTCATGGCTTTAGTGATTTGCTGTGTACTTTGAGTACTTTTTATCCTATTTCTAACTTCTTTTAATTGACCTGCCATAGCTTTATTTTTTCCTTTCTTTTGGGCGAGCAAAGGTATCAATTTTTTGTCCATTTTCCACTTTTCAGACTATTCATGTTAATTTTTATATTGGGAAGCCTATAAAATGGCTAACTGAGGTCAAATCCTTACCTTTGGACCCCTTATGTAGCCGTCAAAAATGAGTTTGGCACGCATATTGACATAAGGATATTAACACATTTATTTACAAGTCATATGTTGCAAATTATCAATAAGCTTTTTGGAGGTTCAAAAAGTGAGAAAGACGTAAAAAAGGTACAGCATTTAGTAGCTGTAATCAATGGTCATTTTGAAGGCTATAAAGCACTGACAAACGACCAGTTAAGGGCTAAAACACCTGAACTAAAGGCTAAAATCAAGTCACATACAAGCGAATTGGACGCTTTAATTGCTGCTGAGCAGGAAAAGGCGGAGGCTTTGCCAATGAGCGAACTAATGGGGCGCGATTCAATTTATGAAAATATAGATAAAATTAAAAAGGACCGTGACGCTGCGATTGAAAAAGTACTTTGGGAAATTTTACCCGAGGCATTTGCTGTGGTGAAGGAAGCGGCTCGTCGTTTTACGGACAATGAGGAATTGGTATCAAGTGCTACTCAATTAGACCGTGATTTATCGGTTAAAAAAGAATATGTTGAAATAAAAGGGGATCAGTCGGTATTTCAAACCACTTGGAAAGCTGCAGGTACGCCGGTTACTTGGAATATGGTGCATTATGATGTGCAGTTGATTGGAGGTATCGTTTTGCATGAAGGAAAAATTGCCGAAATGTCAACGGGTGAGGGTAAAACCTTGGTGTCCACTTTACCTGCTTATTTAAATGCATTGGCTGGAGAAGGGGTGCATATAGTAACGGTGAATGATTATTTAGCAAAAAGAGATAGTGAGTGGAATGGTACCTTATTTGAATGGTTGGGTTTAACGGTTGATTGTATTGATAAGCATCAGCCTAATACGGACGATCGCCGCAATGCTTACCTAGCCGACATTACTTATGGTACTAATAACGAATTTGGTTTCGATTATTTGAGAGACAATATGGTGCACTCACCTGAGGAAATGGTTCAGCGAAAGCACCATTATGCGATGGTGGATGAGGTGGATAGTGTATTAATCGATGATGCACGTACACCCTTAATTATATCAGGTCCCATTGGACATCAAACTGGAGAGCAACAATTTTTTGAACTAAAGCCAAGAATAGAAAAATTGGTGGAGGCGCAAAAAAAAGTAGTGAGTCAATCATTGATTGAAGCGAAAAAGAAATTGAGTGAGGGTAACGATGATCCGAAAGACGGTGGGTTAGCACTATATCGTGCTTTTAGAGGTTTGCCAAAAAGCGGTGCCTTAATTAAATATTTAAGTGAGCCGGGTGTTAGGGTTAAAATGCAGAAAGCAGAAAACTTTTATTTAGCCGATCAGCAAAGAGAAATGCATCATGTAGATGCTGAATTATATTTTCACATTGACGAAAAAAACAATTCAGTTGAATTAACTGATAAAGGGTTGCATTTAATTACGGGTGCAGGTGAAGACCCTAACTTTTTCTTATTACCTGATATCAGTGTGGTGTTAAATTCAATCGATACCAATGCTGCTTTAAGTGCGGATGAAAAACTACAACAAAAAGAAGTGATCATCACCGACTACAGTGTTAAAGCTGATCGTATCCATACGGTGAATCAATTGTTAAAATCTTATACCTTATTTGATAAGGATGTTGAGTATGTGGTGATTGATGGTCAAGTAAAAATTGTCGACGAGCAAACAGGTCGTATCATGGAAGGTCGTCGTTACTCTGATGGATTACATCAAGCGATCGAAGCAAAAGAAAATGTAAAAATTGAAGCAGCTACACAAACTTATGCAACCATCACTTTACAGAACTTTTTTAGAATGTATCATAAGCTAGGTGGTATGACAGGTACTGCTGAAACTGAAGCATCAGAGTTTTGGAGTATTTATAAATTAGATGTGGTGTCAATTCCAACCAATATTCCTGCAGTAAGAATTGATGAGCAGGATATGGTATTCAAAACAAAGCGTGAAAAGTTTGGCGCAGTAATTGAAGCAATTGAATCACTAAGAGATAAAGGAAGGCCATGCTTAGTGGGAACCACAAGTGTTGAAGTGAGTGAATTGTTGAGTAGAATGCTACGTCAAAAAAATATTCCTCATAATGTATTAAATGCGAAACAACATGCGCGTGAAGCACAAGTAGTAGCGGAAGCTGGTTTAACAGGAGCGGTTACCATTGCAACGAATATGGCTGGTCGTGGAACGGATATTAAATTAAGTCCTGAAGTTAAAGCTGCAGGTGGCTTAGCTATTTTAGGTACCGAGCGTCATGAGTCTCGTCGTGTGGACAGACAGTTAAGAGGTCGTGCAGGACGTCAAGGTGATCCAGGTTCTTCACAATTTTTTGTTTCACTGGAAGACGATTTAATGCGCATGTTTGGTAGTGAGCGAATTGCGAAAGTAATGGACTTCGCTGGCTATAAGGAAGGTGAAGTCATTCAGCACAGCATGATTACAAAATCAATTGAGCGCGCGCAAAAGAAAGTAGAAGAAAATAACTTTGGTGTAAGAAAACGTTTATTGGAATATGATGATGTAATGAATAAGCAAAGAGCCGTTATATATAAAAAACGAAGTCATGCTTTATTTGGGGAACGTTTAGCATTAGATATTGACAACGCTTTTTATCAAGTAATTGAAGGAATTGTTGTTGGACATAAAACATCGGGCAACTATGAGGACTTTAAATTGTCTTTAATTGTAAGTGGTGGATTTGATACAAAAATCACCCCTGATGAATTTGCAGCGGCTAAAGAAAATGATTTAGTAGAAGCTGTTTATCAAGAAGCAATTGCTCATTATGAGTACAAGAAAAAAGACATCATGCAGGAAAGTATTCCTGTATTCAAGAAAATAAGACTAGAACAAGGCAATCATATTGAAAATGTAATTGTACCTGTTAGTGATGGTAAAATGGCTTACAATGTTTTAGTTAATTTGGATAAAAATGTAAGTACATCAGGTCAAGCACTAGCTACCCAAGGTGAAAAAACAATTTCATTAAATTTAATTGATGATGCTTGGAAAGAGCATTTGCGTGCGATGGACGATTTAAAACAATCGGTTCAAACAGCAACCTACGAGCAAAAAGATCCATTGGTCATTTATAAAATGGAAGCTTTCGAATTGTTCAGAAAAATGGACATTGAGATTAATCATAAGTTGGTACAGTTTTTATGTCATGTACATTTACCGATTGAATCTGCAGTGAAAGAAGGGCGTCAAGAAAAAACCGATTTAAGTAGATTGAGTGCAGGAAGAACTGAAGAAGGCGTTGGCGAAAAACAATACCATGATCCAAGTGAACAAAAACAAACTCCAGTAACAGTAGGTCCTAAAATTGGTCGTAACGATCCTTGTCCTTGTGGAAGTGGTAAAAAATACAAGGCATGTCATGGAAAGGATGCAGTATGATAAGTATTAATAAATATATTGATCACACAGTTTTAAAACCAACCTGCTTGGTTTCGGACATTGAAAAATTATGTGCTGAAGCAAAGCAATATGAATTCGTTGCTGTTTGTGTACCACCTAATTTTGTAAAATTAGCTAAGGAGAAAGTTGTTGGGTCTGATGTTAAAGTAGCAACCGTTATAGGTTTCCCATTTGGATACAGCGCAACAGAAGCGAAAATTGCAGAAATCATTTTAGCTATGGTAGATGGTGCTGATGAGCTTGACGTGGTAGCTAATATTTCTGCCATAAAAAATGGAGACTGGGCAGCTATCGCCGATGAGATAAATCATATCATGCCAATCATCCGTTCAAAGGGTAAGGCAGTAAAAATAATTATTGAATCAGGTGTTTTAACAGATGATGAAATTATAAAGTGCTGTGATATTTATGGCATTGCTGGAATTGACTTTCTTAAAACGTCAACAGGTTATGCCGATAAAGGCGCTAGTGTAGAAGCGGTTCAGTTATTTCGTAAACACTTGCCTGACGCAGTAAATATTAAAGCATCAGGAGGGATTAGAGATTTTGCAACAGCAAAACAAATGATTGATGCAGGAGCAACACGTATTGGATGTAGCGCTGGGGTTGCAATTGTAACGGGGGCCAACACTGAAAATTTAAAAAGCAATTATTAATTAGTAACTTTAAATTCAAGCATTCCTCTACTATGTTACTAGAAAAAATCAAATCTTTAGCAGCCGCGGGGCAAACAGAAAATATTGCCATACGCAGACATTTGCATGCAAATCCTGAATTAAGTTATCAAGAGTTTGAGACTTGTAAATTTGTACAAGCACAACTAGCTAAAATTGGGATTCCTTTTACCGTGATAGCTACAACGGGTGTGTTGGGGATTATTGAAGGAAAAAATCCAAGCAAACGTGTTATTGCATTGCGTGCCGATATGGATGCATTGCCAATTTTGGAAGAAAATGAGGTTGATTATAAATCAAAAAAGGAAGGCGTGATGCATGCCTGCGGACATGATGTACACACCACTATTTTATTAGGTGCAGCAAAAATTTTATGGGAATTACGCAATGAATTTGAAGGCACCATAAAATTATTGTTTCAACCAGGAGAGGAAAAAAATCCTGGAGGCGCCAGTTATATGATCAGGGATGGAGCTTTGCTAAACCCTATACCACAAGGTATTATTGGATTGCACGTGCATCCGGGATTGCCTTTTGGGAAATTAAGTTTTAGAAAAGGACGTGTCATGGCAAGTGCCGATGAATTATATGTAAGTATTAAATCCAGTGGAGGTCATGCAGCAACGCCCCATCAAACAGTGGACACCGTTTTAGTAGCTGCACAATTAATTACCAGTTTACAAACTATTATTTCACGTAATAGAAATCCTCAAAATCCATCTGTGTTATCAATATGTTCTATTCATGGGGGTAACACCACCAATGTAATTCCAAGTGAAGTAAAACTAATGGGTACCTTTCGTGCAATGGATGAAGAGTGGCGATTTAAAGCGCATGAATTAATGTTACAACAAGCAAAAGGCTTGGCCATTGCAACAGGAGCTGAAATTGATTTTAAAGTTGATGTAGGTTATCCAACAGTTGACAACGAACCAATGATTACGGAAGCGGCTTGGAAATTAGCTGACCAATATATGGGCGCTGAAAATGTGGAAGAAACTGAGCTCCGAATGGGTGCGGAGGATTTTGGATATTATTCTCAAGTGATTCCAGGATGCTTTTTCAGATTGGGTGTGCGCAATGAGGCGAAGGACGCGATTCATAATGTACATACACCTGTTTTTAAAGTGGACGAGGATGCAATCGCACATGGAGTTGGTATGATGGCTTGGTTGGGCGTAAGCTTATACAATTAAAGTTTTAATTTAAAATTCATTCATAATCAATCATTTAGTTACTAAGTAGCTAGGATTTCAAATATTTAACTAGCTTTGTATTACTTGTAAACTAACATTTGTTATAAATCTATTACATGTCTAATAAAGATAAATTAAGAAAAGATCAAGCCCTAGAATATCATGCCAATGGTCGTCCAGGTAAGATTGAAGTAATTCCTACGAAAGAAACTAAAACGCAGAAAGATTTATCATTAGCCTATAGCCCAGGTGTAGCGATACCTTGTACTGAAATTCATAACAATCCATCGGATGTTTATAAGTACACCGCAAAAGGAAACTTGGTGGGTGTAATTACAAATGGTACAGCCGTTTTGGGACTTGGTAATATTGGACCAGAAGCAAGTAAACCTGTCATGGAGGGGAAGGCTGTATTATTCAAAATTTTTGCAGACATTGATGTATTTGATATTGAAATAAATGAAACAGATCCTGATAAATTTGTTCAAATTGTAAAATCCTTAGAACCCACTTTTGGCGGCATTAACTTAGAAGATATTAAAGCACCTGAATGTTTTTATATCGAGCAAAAGTTAAAGGAGCAAATGAATATTCCAGTTATGCATGATGATCAGCATGGTACCGCGATTATTAGCAGTGCTGCTTTATTGAATGCATTAGAATTACAAAAAAAGAAAATTGAAAAAGCTAAGTTTGTTGTAAGTGGTGCAGGTGCTGCAGCTATGGCATGTATTAAATTATATGTTGCATTGGGCGCTAAATATGAAAACTTCACTTTGTTTGATAAGGACGGTGTTTTACATGAAGGCCGAACCGATTTAGGGGAGGACAGAAAACCATTTGCTGTAAAATCAAGTAATATTAATTTAGCACAAGCTTTAAAAAATGCCGATGTATTTTTAGGTTTAAGTGTTGGCAATGTGGTGACGCCTGAAATGATTGCTTCGATGCCAAAAAATCCAATTGTATTTGCGCTAGCTAATCCCGATCCAGAAATTACTTATGAGGCGGCTATTGCCGTGCGCAAGGATATTATTATGGCAACAGGTCGCTCAGATTATCCTAACCAAGTAAATAATGTTTTAGGTTTTCCATATATATTTAGAGGCGCATTAGATGTTCGTGCTAAGCAAATTAATGAAGCCATGAAATTGGCTGCAGTGAAAGCATTAGCAGAATTGGCTAAAACAGCAGTCCCTGATATTGTGAACATGGCTTACAACCAACAAAATTTATGTTTTGGAAATGACTATATTATTCCCAAGCCTTTGGATCCTCGCTTATTGAGTACACTTGCTCCTGCGGTGGCTAAAGCAGCTATTGAATCGGGTGTGGCGCAGTTAACCATTACAAATTGGGATAACTATGTTTTACAATTAAATAAACGATTAGGACTTGATAATCAGTTGATGCGCATTTTAAGTAACAAGGCAAGACGTGACCCAAAACGTTTGGTATTTGCAGATGCTGAAAATACTAAAATATTAAAAGCGGCGAGTATCGTTTATGATGATGGCATTGCCTATCCAATTTTATTAGGTAATGAAACAAGAATAAGAAATATTGCTGAAGCAAATAATATTGATATTAGTGATTTGCCAATAATTGATGTTCGAAGTGATGCAATGGAATCCAAGCGTGAATTTTTTGGTTCCTTGTTGTTTCAAAAAAGACAACGTAAGGGTGTCAATAAATATGAAAGTTTGAAATTGATGCGTACTCAAAATTATTTTGGTGCGATGATGGTTGAAACAGGCGAAGCTGATGCGATGTTATCAGGCTTAACTCGAAACTATGCAGACGGCATTAAACCTGCATTACAAACTATTGGCGTAGAGGAAAATGGAAGTAAAATAGCGGGTATGTATTTATTACTTACTAAAAAAGGTCCTTTATTTTTAGCCGACACGACTGTAAATATTGACCCGACTGCTGAAGAGATAGCGGACATTACTTTGCTTGTAGCAAAAGAAGTGCGCAACTTTAATATGATCCCAAGAGTAGCGATGTTAAGTTATTCAAATTTCGGAAGTAGCGATACGCCAGAAGCTAAAAAAATGGCAGAAGCTACTAGAATTGTGAAGCAGAAAAATCCAAACTTAATTGTTGATGGTGAGATGCAGGGTATGCTTGCATTTAATAAAGAAATATTAAGAGACAATTATCCATTTAGTGATTTAGTAGATGCTGATGTGAATGTGTTGATATTCCCTAACCTAACAGCAGGTAATATTTCTTATCATTTGTTGAAAGAAGTAGGAGGGGTGGATATTATTGGACCCATTTTATTAGGTCTTAAAAAACCAGTAAATGTATTGCAGTTGGGATCTGATGTGCGTAATATCATTAATATGGCTACCGTTTCAGTTGTAGATGCACAACTTAAAACCAGAATTGATACAGATGCTGAAGTGCAAAGAACAAGTTGGTGGAAACGCATGAAAAAGCGTAAGCAATAGAAATTCACTAAATTTGCTGTATGAATTTTTTCACTCACTTTGGAAAATACCTTTTAATGTTAAAAGGGATGTTCACCAAAACAGATAATACTAGTATGTTTTGGAAAGAATATATGAAGCAGTGTTATGATATTGGTATTGGTTCTTTACCCATCGTAGTGATTATCTCCTTTTTTTTAGGTGCTGTTATGACGGTTCAAACCGCTTCTCAATTGGTTAATCCTTTGATACCATTATCAACAATTGGTATTATTGTTCGTGATGGAATGATTTTAGAGTTTGCGCCCACTTTTTTATCTATTGTATTGGCAGGCGTTGTAGGAAGCAAAATTGCTAGTGAATTGGGAAATATGCGCACTACTGAACAAATTGATGCTTTAGAAATTGTCGGCATTAATTCCAAAAATTATTTAATCCTTCCAAAAATATTAGGTGCTTTTACAATGGTACCTATGTTGGTAGGAATTTCGGCAGTGATTGGTGTATGGGGTGGCTATTTAGTTGGAGGCTGGACTGGATCTGTTCCCAATGAATTATTTATTAATGGCATTAGAAGTGGTTTAAATACTGATTATATAAATATTGCTTTTTATAAATCTTTCATCTTTGCTTTTATCATAAGTACTGTCCCTGCTTATTTTGGGTATTATGTTAAAGGAGGTGCATTAGAAATTGGGAAGGCTGGTACGCAGTCGGTAGTAGTAAGTTGTATTTTAATTTTAATTGCTGACTATATAGTGGCAGCTTTAGCATTATAGTTTATCTTAGTAGTAATAAATTTTTCACATGAAAATAAGTTTTCACGGTGCAGCTCGAACGGTAACGGGCTCAAAGCATTTAGTGCATTTAGATAATGAAGAACGTTTTTTATTGGATTGTGGTTTGTTTCAAGGAATGGGAAGGGATACCGATGGGATGAATGCCAACTTCGGATTTGATGCTGCTTCTATTGACTATGTAATATTATCACATGCTCATATTGACCATACAGGGTTATTACCTAAACTAGCTAAAGAAGGGTTTAAGGGGAATATTTATTGTACGCCTGCAACAAAAGCCTTGACTGAAATTTTATTGAAAGATTCAGCAATGATTCAACGAGATGATGCTAAATATGGTAATAAGCGGCTTGCTAAACAAGGACTACCTCCCATCGAACCTTTATACGATATTGAAGATGTAGCTTTAGTATTACCACTTTTAACAGTTGTTGAATATGATAAGCCAACACAAATAACAAGCAGCGTTGAATTACTATATACCGATGCTGGACATATCATAGGAAGTGCTGCAGTAAATTTAAAAATTAAAGAAGGGGGTGAAGTTAAAACCTTGACTTTTAGTGGTGATATTGGGAGGTATCGTGATATGATTTTAAGATCACCTGCTGTTTTTCCACCTGCTGATTTTGTGATTATTGAAAGTACTTATGGTGATAAACTACATGATTTAATTCATACGACACCCGATGATTTGTTACATTGGATCCAAACAATTTGTGTTGAACAAAAAGGAAATTTAATTATTCCTGCATTTAGTGTTGGTCGTACTCAGGAAATTTTATACGAATTAAATCAATTGTCAATTGAAAGGAAATTGCCACATATCCCTATCTATGTTGATAGCCCATTGAGTATTGAAGCAACCGAAGTGGTTAAAGCGTTCCCTAAGTATTTTAATAAAACCATACAACATGTGTTAGAGGTTGACGACGATCCATTTGATTTTGAAGGTTTGCGTTATATCAAAACAGTTGAGGAAAGTAAAGCCTTGAATGAGGACATGCATCCTAAAGTAATTATTTCCGCATCAGGTATGGCTGACGCCGGTAGGGTAAAGCATCATATAAAAAACAATATTGAAAATCCTAAATCCGCTATTTTGTTAGTGGGTTATTGTGAGCCACATTCTTTAGGTGGGCGTTTAATGAATGGCCAAAAAGAAGTGAAAATATATAGTGAAACGTATCCAGTTATTGCGAAAGTTGGTTCTATCAGAAGTATGAGTGCACATGGTGATTATGAGGATTTAATGCAATTTTTAGCTTGTCAGACACCCGATTTAGTGAAACAAATTTTTGTTGTGCATGGGGAGGCTGATGTGCAAGACCATTTTGCAGAAAGATTAAGAAAAAAAGGGTTCAAAGAAGTTATCGTGCCTGAAATGCATGAAACTTTTGTTATGGAATAGTATGGGTTACTTATAATTGGAGCAATTTTATTAAATTTACTCCATGAAAAAAGAATCTAATATATTATTATACATATTTACAGCACTTTATTTAATTGTTCATTTTATCCCTGATTTTGAGGGTGCCGATGTAATGGGAGCGCAATGGTTGTATACTAGTATCGTTGATTTATTGGTATTAACCTATATAACCTTTAATTATAATCAGTATAAAGAGGCTATAGCTGGTGTTTTCAAATTAAAATTCGCCATTGTTTATACTGCATTTTTACTTTGGGCATTGGCTTCCTATTATTATGCCATCAATCCTACCGAAGCTTTAGTTTGCCTAGCTCGTTTAGTAAGTACCTTTTTAATTTTCATGAATTTGTCCATACTGTTCTATAAAAAAGAACTGAGTGAAATTTATTTTGTAGTTGCTTGCATACTTACGTTTATATTAATTTTTGATGCGCTTTATGTGATTAACCAATTTAAAATCATTGTATCGGATACAGAAAGCAAATTGGGTGTAGCATCAATCGTTGGAAATAATGGTAATAAAAACGTAATGGCAGCGAGTTTATTGATTAAGTTTCCTTTTGCTCTATACTTAATCCGTCATACCAAAATGGCAGGCAAATTCATAGGAGCGGCTTCTATATTCTTGGGTACATTTGCACTATTTATTTTAAGTACCCGTTCTACTTTTGTTGGATTACTTTTAATATTTATTATTTTTTCAATAACCACTATTTATTTTAGTAACAAGAATAATAAAAAAGCAATTGTTCAAAATATTTTACTTTTCTTAATTCCGATTGTAGTAGCCTATTTTTCTGCAAACCTAGTATTTGGATTGGTGGATAGTAATTCGGAAGGAAGTTTAGTTGACGGAGCTGTTACGTCAAGAATTAAATCCATTCAAATCACAAACGAAGGGTCATCGGGCCGTTTGAATTTATGGAAGGCCGCAATTGATTACGCTACTAAGCATCCATTTATTGGAGATGGATATGGTAATTGGAAATTGGCATCTATTCCATACGAGAAAGAGCGTGCCAATGATTTATATGTGCCTTATCATGCGCACAATGATTATTTAGAAACTTTTGCGGATCTTGGTATTATTGGAGGCGGTTTATACATTACGCTATTTATATTAGTAGGGCTTTTCACTTTAAAAATATGGCGTGATGAAAAATTAAAACAATACCATTTCGCAGCTACTATTTCCTTAATGGCTATAGTCTGTTATTTTGTTGATGCGATGTTGAATTTTCCAACTGAGCGTACTTCCATGCAAACGATGTTGACGGTCTCAGCTGTTTTAGTTTTTGCGCCTTATTCT